>CAKZHE010000073.1 GCA_936920195.1 uncultured cyanobacterium
AGTCAATACCCCGGATGTTTCAGGAAATTCTGTTTCCTAGTTACAAGCCCCATCCCCTTGTGGGTGGGGCAGTTGACTTCTGGTTAAGTCTGACAGCCATAACTGGAGCTTTTCATCTTTCCCATCCCTGATGCCAAAAACATTAATTAGTCTAATCTCTCCCTCTAGCAGTTGGATAGTAGGGAAATTTTGTTTTAATATTTACTAGGTAGTTGCTTACCGAATCAAGATCGCAGTGGCACAAGGAACCTGAGCAAAACTACTGAGAAGTTAGGATTTTGGGGATAAGTGATACGTTGGCTGACTAAAGTGGGTAAGCTAAGGAGAGCAGGCGATCGCATACCATGTTGGAACCCCTTGTTGTAGAAGACCCTGATTTCAGCAAGCGATCGCTCTCTTTCCAATCTCTCTCAAGAAGGAGGGCAGTTTCTCATAGCTGTTTCAAAATATTAGCTAGGTTACTCTGTCCGGAAAAATACTGAAAAACTTTATTCACAAATTAAATTGATTCAACCGTATCTTTGCGGTGGATGATGAGGGCAGCAATTGTTATCACTGAGAAGGAACGAAAAAGTTTATCTAGTCTTTACAGTTCGTAGGGTGGGCAATGCCCATTACTTTCTAAAAAAATTATTTTACCGTTGTTGGGCATCGCCCACCCTACCAATAAAGCAGAAAAATTAAGCGAATTTTAACCTAATTAACTTACTCCAAATCATTCTTTTTGGGAATATCACCACATTTGCCAGGAAAGTCGCCATGTCAGCTAGCAAGAAGATATTCAAGACCATTCAAAATCTAGTCAAACCATTGCGAAAGCTATTTACAGCTGTTGCTAAAACCATTGCCAATGGGATTTTGCGCGGTTTACTAACTCTTGGCAAAAAACGACCCCAAAATGCCCGCGCTGGTTTTGCCTTATCTACTACCTTGATGGTAGTGCTAGTAGTAACTCTACTTTCTACTGCCTTAGTTTTGCGCTCCTTTGACCGCAGTCGAACTGCCAGTAATAGCAGACAAGAACAAGTAATTCAAAACACCGCCACTCCAGCCATCGACAGAGCCAGAGCTAAATTAGATGCCATGCTCTCCGATCCGGCTCTGCCTAGAGGCACGCCAGCTGATGATAAAATGTTAACAGTCATGGCTGATTCTAAATATACATTCCCAGACGAAATTCGATTGAAGTTAGCCTATGACATTGATGGGGGAGGAATTGCTCCCTATACTGCTACTAATGCCCAGTATGGAAAAACTGACGAAACTTTAACTACAGCTTGGAAATTTCCCGTTGATACTGACGGTAATGGTCTATATGATTCCTTTAGTATTTATGGTCTTTTTTGGCGCACTCCTCCCACAACCAGAACTGAGAGAAAACCTCTGGAAGCTCGCTCTTTAGCCCAGGATGCTAATGCGTCATCTTCTAATTGCGCCACTGCTGGACAATCAGCGGCTACTTCCGTGACCGGAGGAGATTGGTATAAATCAACCAGTAGCTCGGAACTGAGTAAATCTTTTTATGCCTATGCCCTGACAATTCCCATTACAGATATCAATGCTATTAAAATTGTCGCTCCCTTAACCACAGCCAATTTTGAAAATTTTAAAGGTAATAAGTCTTTTGCGGGATTGGAATATCAACAAGACCGCTATCGCTTGAGCTTGAATAATACTTCCGTTTGGTTTGAAAATGATATCTTCCTGAGTCCAGGGAACGAATTCAAATTAAATGGCAGAATTTTTACCAATGGAAACTTGATAGCTGGCAGCTATAACACAGGTACAAATATTAGACTTTATCAAGTTAGCAGCGAACATTCCTGCTTTTATCTGCAAGAAAATGCCCAAATTAATGTTGGGGGTAACATTGGTACCAACGACATTACTATCGGTAGTGACGGTTCGCCAGTAACCATTGACCTATTTCAGGGATCGGAGACCGCCCCAATCACCACTCAACAAATTAGTGGTAGTACTCGCTCAACAACAAGTCCGGGTGGTAACTTGGTGGCTTATAACGATGCGGCCTACAAGCAACGCATTCGTGAGATGAAAAATGCGGCACTAAAGATGCTGTGTACCACTCTTCCGACCACTCCTTGCAGTTACGCCAGAAACCAACCAGATGTAGCGACAGTCAATGGCATCTCTAACTATCCTGCCGACCTCAAGGAAAGCTACGAGTCAAAATATGACGATAATGCGGCGAAGAACTTCCCTCAAAACTCCTACGATATCTTATCGAATGAAATTCAACTTTATTTAGAAAACCGCACCCGGAGAGTTCCCTATGCAGAGGTTCCAGATCCCGATGGGACTGGAGCCACACCTCCTGGTACGTTTACTTTTACTAACGAGCTTGATCCACCCGACAATTGGCGAGAACCCACGGATGCCAACACAGGATTAACGTTAATCAAGACGAATTTACGCCAAACTAAGCCAGAGCAGCAAAAGAGTCTAGGAATAGAACAATATTTAGGCGATCGCGTCATGGTTGGCAACAACTTACCAGCTAAATGGAAAAATTCCTCTGGTGAATATGTTGGACAAAACAAAGAAAACGACCATCAACTATATACCGATGTCGATCCTAGCGATACCACTAAATGGGATGACCCTAACACTGAACCTCGCTATCGCACCACCCAAGTAGAAGAAAAAACCGATCTAGGGGTATCAGAACGCAACGGTTTTTGGGAAATTGCCGCTGCTTACGATCCTAGCGTGACTGCCAATAATAATACTGGCGGCGGCGGCTTGCGGATCATTACCGGAGCCGGAATATATGTCGATGATGATGGCACAGATACTGCAAATGCCGAGTACAAGCGCAGCGAAAATGATTCAACTGCGGTGTATCCGAATTTCTTGCCCAATCCTGTCCTTAATCCGGTGATTACTCCGAGTACCATTGCTACCTTTAACAGTCAATCGAATATCATAGTTTGGCCCGATCTGATGCCTATGACTGGTGGGCCAAATCAAACT
Organism: uncultured cyanobacterium; assembly: GCA_936920195.1. GTDB lineage: Bacteria > Cyanobacteriota > Cyanobacteriia > Cyanobacteriales > FACHB-T130 > CAKZHE01. The sequence goes on from CAKZHE010000073.1 coordinate 2,995, forward strand.
GGTAAAGGCGACCTGTTAATGCGAGCAACGGCGGTTTACCATTATCGAAATAACGATTCTACCAACAACGCTAAACAGCTGCCGATTGCTTGCGTTAGCAGCTATTACGACCCCACTAATGCTACGACCGCTGCCAGTTCAGAGAATGGCAAAGTTTACACATTCCCTGGCAGAGACATTGCCGGGAATAGCACTCTGTTACAGCGCCAATCCAGACTAATATTTCCTAATGGCAGGATTGCTAACCCGCTGTTACGGGCAGCCATGGAAAGATATGTCACAGATGGCAATAGCGATAACTTCCAATTGTCTGACTATTCCGCAGTGGATACGGCACTTTGCGCGATCGACATTCTTGGTACTCCCACACCTGATAATTCCGTTATCCCCAATAATGCCATCAAGGAATCTGCCTTTCTAGACCCCAGAGAAATCAAAGCGATTGATAAAACCATCGATCCTGATAGAACTACAGGCGATCGCGAAAACGATCCCGTCACCACCCAAATCGAATTAGATAGTGTTGGTGGTAACAGCTATACAGCGTTGAAGAGTAACGGTCTAGCATTAAATCAAAATTACGATTTAGCTTTAGAACAGCGCCAACCCCTAGAAATTCGGGTAACAGACATAAATCTCGGAATATTAGCCAATACATCCTACGGCACATCCTTAGATGCTGATGGCAACGGGACAAATGAAACCGAATATTTACTTCCCAATAGCGGTATTGTTTATGCTAGCCGCGATGATGCCCTCCCAGATATCAGCGACCCCAGCGGTTCTTCCGCATTAAGTTCGACCGACTTTAAACTAGACCCCACCCGTCGCCCCAACGGAATCAGAATTATCAACAGTAATGGCACAAACGGAGTCACAATTTTAGCACGGGGAAATCAAAACCAATATACCAACCACAAAGAAGAACGGGGATTAATTCTCGTTACCAACGATCCTTTGTACATTAAAGGTCACTTCAATCTGCATTTACCTGCTATTACCACAACTTTCACGCCGGGATCTGATACAGAACTAGAAGAATTTAGTACTGCGTTAAGTCAACCAAGTTGGAGTAACTTCTACGGACGCGGTAGTGGTGGTCCCAGTGACTTAGAAACAAGATTTGCTTGCCGCGAAGGTCAAACCCTTTGTACTGGAGTTGGCGATCAGTGGCGACCAGCTAGTATCATTGCGGATGCTGTTACCCTCCTCTCAGGTAATTTTACTGATGGGTTTCGCAGCGATGGGGATTTCGACCTCAGAAATAATGCTGGGTACTCCGCCGTCGAACGCCGCTTGGCCAACGGCTTCTTTGAAAATAACTTCGTCACCAGTTCCCCTTGGTGGAACCCTGCCAATACAGATAGCGCCTTTCCTCAAAAAGACCCGATTGGTTGGCCAAGTGGTCCCAGTAGGGTCAATGGTTCCTACTTAGTCAACGGGATTACTCCAATCCAGCGCCGGGAGACTTTCTCAGAGTATGTGATGGAAATTTGCCTGAAGGTGCCGATCTTTAGTTGCGGACCGCAGGATTGGGTAGTTGGCTATAATGCTGATGGCAACACGAGTATAGACGACGATGTAGAAACAGCTAACAACTACGATTTGAATAGAAATGGTGTAATTGGGGGATTCTTTGAACGAGAGATTAGGCTATCTCAACTGCCTGATTTGGAAACCATCACTGGGCTTCCCCTTGACCCTAATAAAATTGGAGCAGGAACAACCGCCAGATCTGCCTTGGCTGGATATGAGCGCTACCCTCGCCGCGTCGCATTCCTGCGAAACGAACTGGGGCAATTAATCCTAGACAGCAATAACAGACCCAAACCTATTGGACCAACAGTGAAGGCTCTGAAGAACGGGATAACTTACGCTTCTACTTCTGCGTCTCCCCCTACCGCTAACAATGCCCTCTGGTTTACCACTACCACGGACAACAACAACCCATCAGCAGGACGCAATTATGATAGTACCAACCTGCTTTACTATCGCCCGATTAATCAGAATTACCGTAAGTGGGAACAGTACGAGTTTCTCCTCCCAGATCCTGCCATTCCCGATAATACCAATCTAGCCCCATTGAAAGCTGCTATGAATGGCAATACCGCGAATACAGATGTCGATACACCTGCTGACTATACAGTTTGCATCAACGGGCAAGGTTCCCAGGAGAATATATTTACCACCAATACTTTACCCTGTCCAAGTTCTGCCAGCGTTGGCACTGCCTTAGCAATAGCAACCCTACCGCAAGACTCTGACCCGTTGAACCCGCACTTGACAGGTTCTTGGGAAGGTGGCAGCAATCCGAACGATACAACCTACCAAGATGTAGTCCCCGATACCACATCTCCCAAAGCGATCAGAAAAATTCTTGATGCCAGCACTGATGATGTTAATCAAGATGGTGCGGTGGTTTACGATTTACCTTCCAGCGCTAACGTAATTGGCGGAAAGTATCCCGTTCAAATCGTTCTGCGAGGCAAATACAACAGCAATACCGTTTTCGTAATTAGAGCTAGTTCTAAACTCACCTTTGGGAATATCAAAAACAACCCTGGAGTCCAGGTGGTTCTAGAGGGTGTCGATCCAAATAGTGTTTTTTGGTATGTCCCCAATGGCGTTACCTTTACTGAGGCATTTAGTGGCGCACGGCACAGAGTTAGTGGCAATTTTGTTGGCGGTCAAGACATTACGATTGGTAACTATACTGACATTTTTGGACGAGTGCTAGGATTTACTAATCTGAAATCTTTCACTGCTACCAAAAGTTCTATCAATGCTATTGTATCGACTAAGCAACCGCTCCTAGAACCAGTCTTGCAAATTCACAGTTCTAATGGTCAACCCGCAGCCACAATCGATCGAGGGGGGGCGGATATATACGATGATTATTGGCTGCCCCAAGCAACTAGTACCTACTACAATGCTGCCTTTGTAGCTGGAAACAGTCCCGACCGTCCGCAAGAATATGCGGCTGGTTTGAACAACTACGTCCGGGTGCTGGAAAGCTGGTGCGGCTTTGACAGAAACTGTAGTACAAATCCTGAATTTACAATGGGTATCAAGGGCAGCTTCATACAATTACAACGTAGCACCTTTGCCACAGCTCCCTTCATCAGTTATTTACCAGGCCCCATACCGCCATTCCCAGAAATATCTACAGTTTCGATTAATATGTTTGGAGAAGACAACACAAGTGGGCTAAATGAATGGGATCGTTATAATTCAGATAGCAGCACCAATAACTACTTTGCCGCTGCTCTACGCAACTGGGGTTTTGATATTGGGTTGCTGTCGCAAGCACCAGATATGTTCTCGCAACGATTTACAGTACCAGTAACCAAGAAACAGAACTATTACCGACAGGTGGCGCGAGATGATGACTGGGTAGAAGTGTTGCTCTGTGCGGCAGAACCAAGCGATCCTAATGCAGATATTACGGTGGGAACCCAAACGATTAAGGCTGCCAAAGGGCCAACTGGGACAGCATACCCAGACTATGCCGTTCTGGCGAGCGATCGCCCTTCCGGTTGCCCCAATCCGACTAGCATTCCCAACAATTAGCCTTTACACAAAGTCCCCCTTTTTAAGAGGATCGAAAAACTTTCATATTCGCAATTCTCGCTGCTTAACTCCTGTCTGCTTCGCTGGCAATTAAACCCTTGGTAACTGGTCATGTTTAGACTTCGGAAACACGCCCAAATTAAAGTTCCTAATTCTCCCCTAGCTCCGGACAGCAATCAATTATTGCCTACTAGCCAAGATGGGTTCACCTTGATTGAATCCTTGGTAGCCCTATTAGTTGCTGCCCTGTTACTCACAGGAATCGCCCCAATGGTGGCGCTATCTGTTGCGGCGCGAGTGCAGTCAAAAAGAATTGACGTGGCTACCCAAGCCGCTAGAACCTACATTGACGGCTTGCGTTCGGGAGTTTTTGCTCCTCCCAGTAACTATAATGCTAATTTCGCTGCTACTGATTTAGGGGTTCCGGCTCCATCGTCGTTAACCGTTCTCACTGACCCAGGAACGTGCTTTAATCCAAAAGACCCCAGTGTGATTTATGCCAATGACCCCAGCGGAAAATGCGATCCTACCTATTCTTTTGTAATCCAAGCTTTTCGGGACGGAGATTCTGATAGCACCAAAGCAAAAACGGCAGGATATTGCCTAGGAATTAGGGTCTACAGAAGAGATGCTTTTGTAGGCATGACTCCTACGGCTACAGAACCGACTAAAAGCATCTTCTCTGCTAGTGCAGGCAATAAAAATTACCCCCTAGTGGTGATGAGAACCGAGATGGTGAATCAAACTACCTTCTCTGACTATGAGAAACGCTATAAAGATAGTAGTGGTACTGCCAGAACGACCCCTTGCACGCAATAAAAATTTAACAATTATTCGATTGGCTTTTAATTAACCAACAACTAGATAAGAATATGAGCCGTTTAAAACAATTCCTTTTAACAAGCCTGCTGCACCAACAACGGAAAGCCAAAAAATCAGGGGGGTTTACTCTGATTGAACTGTTAGTGGCTATAATCTTGACAGTGTTAATTATTACGCCACTGATGACTTTGGTGTTGTCGATGATGGATACCGATCGGAAAGAGGAGGCAAAAGCCACTACCGAAACTGAAATTCAAGCAGCCCTAAATTACATTGCCGATGATTTGCAGCAGGCTGTTTATATTTATGATGCCACAGCATTGAAAACCAACTCCGTCCCCAGTGCTACTAATGCTGCCGCCTCTGGAATTCAAGACCAAATTCCGCCTGTAAAACCTGTTAACGATTGTACTGTTACAACTGAGTGCGTCCCAGTTTTGGTCTTTTGGAAGCGGAAGTATTTAGATAGAAAAGATGATGTGAAGGATACTGTGACGAATTCTTATGTCAATATTGGTACAGATATTACGGACAGTATTGAAGGTAGCGATCGCTATGTCTATTCCTTAGTCGCTTATTATCTGATCAAAGACAACTCTACTACTTGGCAAGGTAAGGCTCGAATTGCCAGATTTGAAATCAGAGATGGAATTTCCAAAACTGACTCTAGCGGAAACGTAACAGTTTTATTAAATCCATCGCAAGGATTTAAGCGCTTTAATACTGTCACCTCTGACGGTTCTCTGTCTCTAAGAATGAACCGATGGGTAAGCGGTACCTACGACGCTGCTCAGTCAGCCGTGACAACTTTGATTGATTATGTAGACGATACTACTTTGAGTTCAACTGATATTCCCGATCAGACTATCAGAGATCAATTTTCTCCCCCAGAAAACGATCTTGGCGAATATTCAACCACCTGTTCTAAGGACAGAACTGGAACAGATAAGTCAGGCAACCTAACATCCTCGCGAGTTCCTCCAAGTCCACCAACTGAGCTTGATACTGGCAGTTTCTATGCTTGCGTTAACCCAATCAACGCTCAAGGACAATCAGTAGCGCAAATTTATATCCGAGGCAATGCCCTCAGAAGACTACCAGAATACAGCCAGGTTGCTGTGGCTCGTCCAAATCAATACAACATCAATTATTTTCCCATCGCTAGCGTGCGGGTAGCGGTAATTGGTGTATTGGGAGAAAATTAACTATCCATAATTTAAGAGGTTTATTGATATGCAGAATTTTACTTTTGCTAAGAAAACTAAAGATTTGCCCTCTACCAGTCAGTCTGGCTTTACCATGATTGAAATACTGGTGGTAGTAATTTTAATTGGGGTTTTAAGCGCGATCGCCGCTCCCGGCTGGCTAACTTTTGTCAACAGACAAAGAGTAGGAAGTGCCAATGAGCGAGTCTTAGGATCAATTCAGAAAGCCCAAAGTGAAGCTAAAACCAAAAAGCTGACATACAGTGTTAGCGTTAGAACTAAGATTATTGCTGGCAAATCAACACCACAAATAGTTGTTCATCCTAGGGCGACGTTAGCAGTTGATGTCCCAGACGCACAATGGGAAAATTTAGGAGAACCAGGTCAAATATTGCTAGGGAAAAATATTACTAGCGAAAATAGTAATAGTACAACTACAACTTTTAGCGATTCTATATCTGCAGAAACTCTAATTTCTTTTGACTACACAGGCACTTTGCCTAATTCAAAACCAGAGACTAAGCTTGTTTCTCCACCAGGATTAATTATTGCTGTTGGGATTCCTCTCAGTAGCACATCAGTTGGGCAAAAGCGTTGTGCAATGATCTTAACGCTCTTAGGCACAGTAAGCGCAGCAGAAGGGTCAAGTTGTCCTTAGAAAAATTGAGTTGATGCCCCAGCATCCCCAGCTTCTTTCCCCCTAGGAACAAAGCAAGAGACGGAGGTCACCTACTATTAGGGCAGGAAATCTCACTACGAACCAGATTCTAGACCCCATTGGTGCTTCAGCAGATTTTTGTAGGTGGCTTCCCTGACTACCATTTGCTCGTAGAGTTTGACCAAGAAATCCTGAGCTTGTTCGTGACTCATTTGTTGAACTTGAGTTTTAAACGAACAGATATTGAATTGTTGTTCTAGAGACAACTCAATGGGCTGGTTCATAATTCGCTCCTCTTGAAGTAATCAAGGATGAACTGATTGCAGAAGTCGTTTATGGAGATCAGGGCATAGCACCCGTCAATAAAACAGGAATTGGCTTGTCATATTAAAAAAGATAACAAAAATTTGACAAATTGTCCATATTCCTCTTGATGGTGCTGCATACTTCCAACGATGGAAGTTCTCCCCCGGAAGTTCCAGCGGGGATTGAAGTATTTGTATCACTATGGCACAAGTTAAATTGCTCAAAACGAACAAATGCCTGGGTAATTTCACTTACCCCGGCATGAGAAAATTTTATCGCTTATATCACAATACAGTTCAGTTAACTAACAGGACTTAAGGCATTCCCAGGCTCTGCCTGGGAACGAGTAAAAAGTCTTGACTAAGTTCGTAGTTGGGCTTTAGCCCTAATCCGGAGAGGGCTAAAGCCCAACTACGAACGATCGCTCTTGATGGCGGGACTACTTCTCGATGGTCACGATCGCCACCGTGATATTATCTCTACCACCCTTTTCCTTAGCCCCTTTAATTAGTTCGGCGGCGGCTTTTTCGTCCCCTGGATGAGAGAGCAAACAAGCCGCAATCAGGGAGTCAGAGAGTTCTTCAGTCAAACCATCACTGCACAATAGCAGGCGATCGCCCGCTTGCACATCAAAAGTTTGGATATCCATTTGGCGCAGATCCTTTCTGCCCAAACACTGGGATAAAACGTGCCGCCAAGGATGGGCGCGGGCTTGTTCGGGAGTCATATCCCCTGCCTTCATCGCCCGGGCTACCCAGGTGTGATCCTCAGTAATTTGCTTCAAAACATCGTCCCGCAGTCGATAGAGGCGGGAGTCACCAATGTGGGCGCACCAAGACTTTCCTTGGCGGAACATCACAATTACCGCCGTTGTTCCCATATCAGAACGTTCGGGATGCTCGGCTTGGTCCTGGAGAATAGCCTCATTAGCCTTCTCTAGCGCCTTTTCCAATAACACCTGAGAAGGTTCAGACGAGTCCCAATTTTCGCCTAAATATTTTTGGATCGCCTGGGTAGCAAGTTGGCTAGCTTCCTGACCCCCAGCGTGTCCGCCCATACCATCGGCCACGATAAAAAATCGGCCTTCTGGGTCAATATAGTAGTCATCTTGGTTAACGGAACGGACTAATCCGGGATCGGTGAGGCCCGTGGAGCGAGGTCTCATAGATTCTCTACTTATCTCAAAAATTTTATAACGGTCAATCAATTTTGGTCGGGGGATTCTACGGTTAAAGCATCCGATCGAATCGGTCGAGGCGCATTAATATGCGGATCAGAATTACTGCCATTCCAGCGGCTACCAACATCACTGCTAGGGCGAGCCAAAAATATTGACTGACAAAGAGGATAGTAGCAGACAAAGTGAAAGCACTAATGAGTAAAGTATAGTTCGTTGACAGCTGAATGGTACTGATTCGCCGCAAAGCTCTATCTGTTTCCGTAGACCGCACCCGCACCCGCAGGTCGCCCCGCTCTAACTTCTCAATCGTATCCTCAATCCGGCGCGGTAAACCAAGAGCGGTACTACTAACTTGAGCCGCTTGCCGTCCTAATTCGCTCAGGAAGGTACTGGTATCAGAACCATTGCTATTCGCCATAAGTTCCATTGCAAAAGGTTTTGCAACCTCCATAAAGTTAAATTCCGGGTCTAAACCCTTGCCCACGCCCTCTAAAGTTGAGAATGCCCGCATCACAAAAGTGAAAGTGGCGGGGAACCGAAACGGCTGGTCGTAGGCAATCTCGTAGAGGTCATCGCTGATTTGACTGACTGACTGTTTTTCAAAGGGTTTGTCCATGAAGTTATCCAGCATATACTGAATTGAACGACGGACTGGTCCCATATCTTCCATCGGGGCGATCGCACCTAATTCAATCAACGAGGCTACCACGCGATCGGCATCTTTTTGGGCAATCCCAAACAGTGTTTCCATCAACTGTTCTCGGAGTCCGGTTTTAATTTGCCCCATCATGCCGAAATCATAGAAGATTAAATACCCTTCGGGACTGACGGCAATATTTCCGGGATGGGGGTCAGCATGGAAGAAGCCATCATTCAGCAGTTGCTGTAAATAGGCTTGAGCGCCTAGGCGAGCCACTTCTTTGCGGTCGATACCTGCCGCTTCCAAGGCTTCATAATGGCTGATTTTAATTCCGGGGAGATATTCCAGGGTGAGGACGCGGGGAGAGGTGTAGCGCCAATAGACGCGGGGAACCTTTGCCCAAGTAGCACTGCGAAAGTTGCGCCGGAAGGTATCGGCATTGCGCCCTTCATTGAGATAATCAATTTCTTCCCAGAGAATCCGGCAGCATTCGGCATAAATGCCCAGCCAATCCCGATTGCGCCCCCAGCTAGGATGCCGCTGGAAGTAGTAGGCAATGCCCTTGAGAATTTCTAGATCGATGGTAAATAGTTTGCGAAGTCCTGGACGCTGGACTTTGACTACTACTTCTTCGCCGTTATGCAATTGGGCTTTGTGGACTTGGCCTAAGCTGGCAGCGGCGAGGGGGATGGGGTCAAAACTGCGATAGAGTTCCGGAACTGTCTTCGCCACATCCTGCCGAATGATGGTTTCTACTTGTTCGTAGCTAAAGGCAGGTACGCGGTCTTGCAGTTTGGACAATTCCTCTACATATTCGGAGGGAAATAAATCGGCTCTGGTAGAAAATAGCTGCCCTAATTTGATGAATGTGGGGCCTAAATCTAGGAAAGAATCCCGAATCCAGATGGCTTGTTGCTTTCGACGGGCGGCTAATTTAGTATCTGTAAAACCACCCCAATAGCTCCAATGCTTACTATCCAGCCACAGGCCAAAGAGTAAGGTGAGAACAAAAGCCCAAATGTCAATGAAGCGGCGCTGGCGCGAGTAGTTTTCCCGATTCCACCTATAAGATTTTTCTTGATAGGTTTTGCCAAAAGGATTAAGCCAAGATTTTCCTTTGGAGAAGACTTCGCCAGCACCAAGGATGGGGGAAACTTGAGACCGACGGCCGATAGGTTGCTTGGGCATAGCTTCGTCGTTAGGAAGGGCAGTCACTCGTATTGCGATAATTTAGGTTTTTGAGGAAATTTCAACAAATAGATTTTTGGTGGCTAGGAAGGCAAGCGGGTACGGTAGCGTTGCAGTTCGGCTCGCAATTGGGCAATTTCGGCTCGCAGGTCATCAATGGTGGCTTGCAGGTCGACGGGTGGGGAATTGGCGGCATTGCTGGCTGGGGTTCTCCCCTGGGTGGCTAATTCTAATTCCCGTTCGGCGATCGCGATCGCTTGTTCGGTAAATTTTCGCCACCGCTCCCGCTGTTCGGCATCAAATTTCCCTAGGTCGCTCAAGGCATTGGTAACGGAGGTTTCGATTTGCTGATTGACTGCCTCTGCCAAGGCTCTGCCAACAAAAAAGGCATGAACTACGGGATTAGCCATAAAAACACTATTTCTTTGAGCATCCGTCATAAATTTTAACACTACTCCCAGCTTTTAGCGGGGAAATCTTAGCGCAAAAGTTCTTCTAGCTGTTGTTGATTCCAGAGGAAGCGGTACAGTCCTTCTGGTTGGATTAGTTCGGTATGGGTTCCCGATTGGATAATTTGACCCTTTTCCATCACAAAAATCCGGTCAGCGGTGGCGGCGGCGGATAATTGGTGGGAGATGAAGATGACTGTGCGGGGGGTGCTAGGGCGATCGCTCTTGATTCTGGACTGCCGGAGATTTGCCAAAATATCGGTGGCAGTTTGGTTATCTACGCTCGATAGGGCATCATCCAAAATTAAAATGGGGGCATCCAGCATTAAGGCTCTGGCAAGGGCTGTCCGCTGCCGCTGTCCCCCGGAGAGGGTGATACCGCGTTCGCCTACAATGGTTTCGTATTGTTGGGGAAAGTTGAGAATTTCCGCCGCAATCTGAGCTTGTTGGGCGGCAGTTTCAATCTTAACTAGGCTGGCAGTGGGATTGCCGTAGGAGATATTATTTTTGATGCTGGTGCTAAATAGAAAGCTGTCCTGGGGGACGTAGGCGATCGCGCCCCGCAAATCATCTAATTTGACCTGAGTCAAGTCATAACCGTCTACAAATAGCTGCTGGGGGGCAATGTCGAGCAATCTGGGCAAGGCATTGGCTAGGGTGGATTTGCCCGAACCAATGGCTCCCACAATTGCCACCATTTCCCCCGGCATAATGGTAAAATTCAGGTTGTTTAAAGCTGGTTTGCTAGCTTCGGGGTAAGTATAGGTCAAATTTTGGGCGCTGATTTTTCCACTGATGGGTAGGGGCAAAGGAATGGCGGCTGGTTGGTCTTGAATTTTTGGTTCAACGGTAAAAATCGATTCAATCCGATCGATACTGACTTCCCCCCGTTGATAAGCGCTGATGGTAAAACCGAGGAGAGCGGTGGGAAAAACCAAGCGCTCGGAAAATAGGATTAGCGCCAGAAAGCCCCCAATGGTAATTTCTTGGCGAGCGATCGCTCCTGTGCCAAAAGTCAGCAAAACCAATAAACTAATATATGCTAATCCTTCCACAATCGGAAATAGCATATTCCGAGTTTTCGCCAGATCCAAGTTGGCATCTAACAGTTGTTGATTAACTTGCCGAAAAGCTTGGCGCTCGTTTTCCTCTTGGGCATAGATTTTGATCAATGCCATCCCGCTCATATCTTCCTGAATCAATTCGCTCAAATCAGAAAGTTCTTCCTGGACAGTTTGTTGCTGAGTACGGAGGCGATCGCTAAACAGTTGCACAGCAATCAGCATCACCGGATAAACTGCCAAAGCCATCAAACTCAGTTGCCAGTTAATTGAGATCATCACTGGCAAAGTCATGCTGTAGGCAAAGACAATATTTGCCAAACTTAAAACCGCAAATCCCAACAGCCGCCGAATATTGTCTAAGTCGCTGGTGGCACGATTAATTAAATCTCCCGCCGTATTCACCTGAAAATAGGATTGTTCCAACTTCAGCAAGTGCTGAAAAATCCTTTGTTTTAGGTCAAATTCTACCTGTCTACCCACCCCAAACAACAAAATCCGGGAAGACATCCGAATCCCCCACATAATTGAGCAGAGCAGGAAAACCAGCAAGACGAAACGAGCGACTTGTTCCAAGCTGCCAGAGGTTTGCTGACGCAGTTCATCAATGCCATCCCGAATCAGCAGGGGAATATAAACACCCAAGCCATTGACTACCAGTAGCGCTAAAATACCTAATGAGACGTTTTTCCAGTGAGGGCGCAAATAAGCGCCAAGTTTTCGCAGTCGAGAGTTAGCCATAATTAATTGGGGAGCTTAGAGGACATTTCAGATATTTTTGGGCAGCCAAAGGGTTTGTTGGTATATTTGTAAGTATTAGGGACGATTTATAAGACAAGCCTGGGAGATTGAAAACGAGCGCGTCTATGCCTACGGCAGGCTACGCCAATAGACCTGAGATGAAAAGCAACTCAAAGGGATGGGCAATCCCAAAGTAACGCTAATGGACTAGAAACCTCTACTCCTCTTGGCGAAAGCCTGGTAGAGCAAGTGTCTAGGTTGAAGTTAGAATCTCAGTGTCTTCAGACCTGAGAGTGTCAATCAGTTTATCAGTTTAGGGACTCAATGGCTAAGGATGTTTTTCATGCTGCGGTGAGGAAGGGTTTAGAAAAGGAGGGTTGGGTTATTACTGAAGATCCTCTGGAAATTGAAATTGGCGGCGTTGAAATGTATATTGATTTGGGTGCAGAGAAACTATTGGCAGCCGAGAAAGCTGGAGAAAAAATAGCAGTTGAGATTAAAAGTTTCCTGGGAACATCAAACATTTATATGTTTCATACAGCAGTGGGGCAATTTTTTAACTATCGCTTGGCATTACAAGAACAGGAAGCTGAACGAGTCTTGTATCTAGCGGTTCCCGTGGGAACTTATCGCGATTTCTTTTATAAACAGTTTATCCAACTGGTAATTCAGCGTTCCGAACTAAAACTTATCGTTTACGATCCAGTCAATGAGGTAATTGTAGAATGGAAAAAATAGCCCAGTATCGAATTTATGTACAACAGGTATTAACCGAATATGCCCAGCAATGGTCGCCAAAGTCTGAAATAGATAGACAATTGATTTTTGATACCAATCATGACCATTATCAGTTAGTTTATGCTGGGTGGAAAAATCGACGGCGGCAGTATGGCTGCGTGGTACATCTAGATATTAAAGGGGAGAAAATTTGGATACAACATGATGGTACGGAGGTTGGAATTGCGGATGAGTTGGTCAAGTTGGGAGTGCCAAAGTCAGATATTGTTTTGGCATTTCACGAACCTTTAGTTAGGCAATATACGGGGTTTGCTGTTGGTTAGCGGTAAGTTCTGACTAAACAACTTTCACATCTAGCCAACCGCGCAAAAAATAATAAATTGTGGTTAAATATTCATCCCAGATGCGAGAGCAGATCAAAAGAGCTTCGGGATTGGGAACAAAACTTTCGGCTCTGATGCGGGGTTTGGGGATGGCATCCTGTTGAATGGTATAAAAATCTGTTGGTCGAGCTAGGACTTTGATTTTCAAATGCTCAAAGGTCATTTGAGCGCGGCGCATATTAATCGCAGAAGCGATCAGTAGAACGCGATCGCCTAATCTTTCTTTGGTTAAAGTTGCTCGGACTTCTTCCCCACAATTATAAACATCATTACCCCTAGGTTCAACCATAATTTTGCTAGTTGTAACTCTCATTTTTGACAATACTTTAGCAATATCATAGCCTTCAATTGTACTATTACGGTCATCTAGATTGATTTCTAAATCTGGCCTATACCCAGCGCAAACAATTATGAGAGGATCATTTTTTAAGTTTAACTGGTCTTGATAAACTTGGGCGGTATAAAGCAGGCGATCGCCCAGTTCAGTTAATTGGATTTGCATTCGTGGGGGTAAACCCGCCTTAGTTGTCCCTTGGCCTAAAACAACAATTGCTCCCGCTGTTTGTGCTGTTTGTACTGTTTGAACAGGGCATTTATCGGTACAAACTTCTTGGCGAATTCTCTCAGCGTTGATGATCTCTGCTTCAGCTTGCTCTGCCAGCTTGTCTACTAAAAAAGGTGTACTGCACAACCACAAAATCAATAGAGCCGTAAATGATAAGTTTTTGACAGTTCGGCGCGATGCTTCTCTCTTTTTATATTCCTTGTCCTCTGATGCTGATATCTTTTGGATTGCATTGGAGAAAGCCATAATTAACAACACCAAGACTAAACCAAAGGGCTTGATTGGTAGAGAAAGAATACTCCAAGCTGAAGCCGCAAAGGGATCGTTAGGAATAAAAAATGCCAGGACTATTAAAATAAATAGCAGGGCGCTGCCTAAAAATGCAAAGTAATCTTTAGGAATCCATTGAGTTAATAAATTGTAGATAACTAGAACAACTAGCAGCCACAACAGTACCTGGGTCAGGAGAAAAAACATATCAAGGGCATAGATAATATTGCGTAAGTCCTGATTAGCTTAAAGCAATCAAGAAGAAACGGGGTTATATTTTTCGTTAGAAGCAGATTTGGGGGCTTGGTTACAAGGAATTTCAGGATGAGGATTAACAGGACTTGGACAATCATCTGGTTGTCTAAGTCCTGCGACAACTATCGCTCTTTCAGGGCTGCTTTAATGGCTTGGGTAACTGTTTCAATTACGGTGACGCGGGCATAATATTTATCATTCGCTGGGATGATTTTCCAAGGTGCTGTGGGGGTACTGGTACGTTGAATAGCTTGATTTACTGCCACTTCATAAAAGGGAAGTTTCTCGCGATTGCGCCAGTCTTCGGCAGTTAATTTGTATTGTTTAAATGGGTCATTTTGCCGAGATTCAAATCTTTGTAGTTGTTCTTCGGGACTAATATGCAGCCAGAATTTGACTAAAACGTAACCAGCGCTAGTTAGTTGGGATTCAAATTCGTTAATTTCTTGATAGGCGCGATGCCATTCAATTTCACTGGCAAACCCTTCCACTCTTTCTACTAACACTCTTCCATACCAACTGCGGTCAAAAAGGCCGATAGTCCCAGCGGGGGGCAAGCGCCGCCAAAATCGCCAGAGGTAGTGATGGGCTTTTTCTTCGTCGGTGGGAGCGGCAAAGGGACGGACAAAATAACTCCGGGGGTCTAGGGCATCGGTAAGGCGTTTAATTACGCCTCCTTTCCCGGCGGCATCCCAGCCTTCAAAAACTACTAAAACGGGGATGTGATGCTTGTGGATGCTCATTTGCAGTTGCCGCAATTGCACTTGTTCGTGGCGCAGTTCCTGTTTGTATTCGGCAATTGATAAACTCAGGCGTAAGTCTACTTGAGCTAATAAATCCGGTTCGGCAGGACGAAGTTGTTCTTGGGCTGTGGCTGTGGGTGGGATAATCGCCAGATGTTGGCGGTCTAGGGCTTCGGTGAGGACGGCGGCCATTTGGGTAAGAACTTTGACCCTTGCCCAACGGTTGCAGTCGCTCTCAACTAGCGTCCAGGGGGCGGAACCTGTGCTAGTTTGGACTAACATTTCTTCGGCGATCGCTTTATATTGGCGATAGTGTTTGGCTTGCTGCCAGTCTTCCGGACGAACCCGCCAAGCTTCTAGGGGGTCATCGGCATATTTTTTCAACCGTTGTTTTAATTCCTGGCGGCTCAGATGGAGCCAAAATTTGGCGATCGCTGTGCCATCATCAACTAATTGGCGCTCAAAGGCATTTATTTGTGCCATCACTCCGGGAATTTTGGCTTCTGGAGTCCGTTCAAATAATCGGTCTTCTAAAACGTGGGTGTACCAACTGTGGTAAAAGAAGCCAATTTTGCCCTGGGAAGGGAGTTTTTCCCAAAACCGCCACAAAAAGGGATATCTTTGTTCTTGCTCGCTGGGAGGCCAAATCGGATTGACAACGAACCCCCGCGGGTCCATGTAATTAATCATTTTTTTGACTAATGACCCTTTGCCTGCCGCTGCCCAACCTTCGAGGACAACAATCATGGGGAGTTTTTTCTCCCAGCAAGCCTTTTGCAGCGATCGCAGTTGCTGCATCAACTTTTCCATCTCAAACTGGTAAGTTGTTTTATCTAGGGAAAGATCTAAATCGAGGGTGTCTAGCATTAGGATTTTAGATAGGAAATCAAAGGGTTATCAAGTGTCGCAAGTCAACAAACCAACTATTTTGGTGACTGGGGGAGCAGGTTATATTGGCTCCCATGCTGTTTTAGCACTGCAACGGGCTGGTTATGAAGTTATTGTCCTAGATAATTTAGTTTATGGACATCGAGAATTAGTCGAGGATGTGCTAAAAGTTGAGCTAGTGGTGGGAGATACCAGCGATCGCCCTTTATTGGATCAACTATTTACCACCCGCGATATTGCTGCGGTGATGCACTTTGCCGCTTATATTGCCGTGGGCGAGTCGGTGGTGGAACCAGCTAAATATTACCGCAATAACGTCAGCAGCACTCTTACCCTGCTAGAAGCAATGGTAGCGGCTAATATCAAGCGGTTGGTGTTCTCGTCCACCTGTGCTATCTATGGGGAACCCCAACAAATCCCCATGACTGAAGCTCATCCCCAAAATCCCTTGAGTCCCTATGCTACAAGCAAGTGGATGGTAGAGAAAATTTTGGCAGATTTCGATCTGGCGTATAACTTCAAGTCAGTGGCTTTTCGTTATTTTAATGCCTCTGGAGCCGAATCTAGTGGTTTGTTAGGGGAAGACCACAACCCCGAAACCCATTTAATCCCCTTGATACTGTTGGCTGCCTTGGGTAAGCGAGAATCCATCGCCATTTTTGGCACTGATTATCCTACTCCTGACGGTACGGCACTGCGGGACTACATTCATGTCACCGATTTAGCCTCGGCTCACGTTTTGGGTTTGGAATATTTGCTCCAAGGGGGTGAAAGTCAAGCCTTTAACTTGGGCAATGGCAGTGGCTTTTCGGTACGGGAAGTGATTGAAGCAGCGCAGCAAGTGACCGGGAGAGAGATTAAAGTAGTAGAACGCGATCGCCGTCCTGGGGATGCCCCAATTCTAGTCGGCAGCAGCGCTAAAGTTCAACAAATCCTCAATTGGCAGCCCCAATATGCTGATTTGAGTAAAATTGTGGCTGATGCTTGGCAGTGGCATCAAAAACGTCACGGATAGAATTTAATCTAGTTAAGAGGGGGCTTCGCGGGTGGAAGTCAAATTAGGTCGCTTGGAGTCATTGGTGGAGGAAATTGGCGAAACTGTCCTGGCTACCACAGAGACAATTGCACGGTTGGCAGACAGAGTGGATGCTTTAACTATTCAAGTCCAGCAACAGGGGCATCAGGTGCAACAGCAAGGCTACCAAATTTTTGCTTTAAGTGACGCGGTACAAACCTTGGCAGAAAGTCAAAGCGATTCTTTGGAGCGACTTACCCAGTTGACAGATACCTTGCAAAAGTTGGTAGATGCCATCGAATCTCGGTCAAAGATTCGGAAAGGTTCCTGAGCGATTTTGTAGTAAATTGAAAAATGCGATCGCTAATCGAGAGCGAAACTCTGCGCTAGCGCTGTTTTGTAAGGAAAGACAACTAAAATGAAATCTGTTCAGAGACATCTTTTTTGGTTGCCGATGGCGGCAGCACTTAGTTTGTTGACAGTTAGCTGCGGCGAGAGCAGAGTTAGTCAGTGCAGTAAAATTATTACGATTGTCAATCAAGCTGGCAATAATACTAAATTGGCGACAAATGATGGGAAAAAGAAAGACCATAGCGCCATTCTCAAGGCGGTTGAAGCGAGAGAAAAAGCTGCGAAAGAATTAGAAGCTGTGAAATTAACTGATAAAAAGTTGCAAGAATTTCAGTTGGCTTTTGTTAAATGGTATAAGGATACTGGCAAAACTAGCCGCGATTTAGTTAATGCTTTAAAAAAAGACGATCAATCTAATATTGAAAAGTTGTTGAAAAATCTCAGAAGTGCCTTGAAGCAAGAAAATGAGTTAGTTAGTGGAATCAACAGTTATTGCCAACAGTCTAAGTAATAGACTCGCCCTAGCATCTCACCTTAAAATAATCAGTAGAGACGTTCCACCGGAACGTCTCTAGAATACTAAATTCATACTTTCACTTAGCAGCAGCCAGATGTTCAAAGACAGACTTATCGCCAATATCGGCAGGGATTGGTTGAACTGTTTTGCGAAGGGCAAAGACAATAAATAACAGCGCCCAAATTGTCAATAAAATTTCTTCCCCTTGCACTGGCAATACCCCTAGTAAATGTCCGAGGAGCAATAGGGGAACTACAGGCATAAGGACTTTAGTTTCTAGGCGATTAAAACAAACGGCTTCTTTAAAATAAATTCCGGTTAAAGCGGCAAAAACGAAGCCGATACCTAGAATACTTAAAGGATGATGGTAAATGAATAATGCTAGGGGTTCTCTGGCTTGCACTGCCAAGAAAATTGAGGCTAAAGTACCAATTGCCCAAAATGCTTGTAACAAACGGTGTAGGGCTACCATGTAAATATGAATGGTAAGCAGACTAACACCTAGGGCTAAACAAAAAATAGCATAGAGGGGAGCGATCGCTTGGATTGCCAGCGGATGATTTCCCCAACCTAATGCCAGAAAACTACCCGCCGCAAAACTCAGCGCGGCTGTCATTAACCCAGCGCGGTAGATGATTGTGCCTTGGCGATCGCTGTCGGTAATGGTATATTGTCCAAACTGGCCTTGATAAACAATGGTTTCCGGTGGTTGAATCATAATGGGAAATAAATGGTTTAACTTTATTTTAGTTGTGATTCGGGCGAGTGAAAGGTGTAACGGGACTGCTTTGAGCCGGGGATGAATTAGGAGTAGGTACTTGCTGATTAAAGTATTGATAGGCAGCGCGAGAAACTTGCCGAATTAATTCTTGGGCTTGTTTATCTTCGCGGGGACGTTTGACTATCACCGCAGCAATATAACGCTTACCTGTGGGCAAGTCAATGAGTCCCACATCTGCCAATAGGGAACCAATACTGCCAGTTTTGTGAGCAATGGTAGCACCTTCGCCTAAGCCTTTCGGTAACAGAGAATTAATAGCGGTACGCTGCATAATTTGTAACAAGCGATCGCGCCCTCCCATTGAGATTAAATCTCCTTGGGCTACCATAGCTAGTAAGTTAGCCATATCCCTAGCACTGCTGGTATTAGTACCTTCGATATCTGGCAGGCGGTTTTGAATCGCAGTTGCGGTTAACCCCCAAGCTCGAAAGCGCTGATTGAGAACTTCGGCTCCACCTAAACGGTTAATAATCATATTAGTTGCCGTATTGTCGCTAATCGTCATCATTTTGGTGATGGTTTCTAGGACAGTAAATTTAGTTCCTGGCGGTTTATATTGCATTTCCCCAGAACCCGTCGCAATATCCTTAGTTGTCAGCGTCAGTTGTTCATCCAAACGAATTTTCCCCGCATCAAAGTCTTGAAAAAAAGCTACTGCCACGGGCAATTTAATTGTACTGGCAGCGGCTAAGGTGTCGCTGCCGCCCAAATTGAGATAGCCACCCGTTTCTAAATCTAGTAAAAAGATTCCCGGTTGCAATTGGGGATAGGCAGCAGTAATCTTTTGGACGGCGGTTTTCAGTGGGGTAATTTCTTGGGATAATTTCAGCGATTGGGCGAAGCCCAGCGCCAAAGGCGATCGCTTTTCTGTACTTGCTTTACTTTTAGACTCCTGCTTAGTTGAAGCTACCACAGGTTGACGAGTTGCGGGATCTAACAACGCTAACATTGTGCCAGCGATCGCGCTCAACCCAATCCCCAAAATCAGCAAGCGAGCGCAATATACCACTGGCGAAAACCGCCGAGGGCGACGGTTATTTAGTCGCTTTGCCGATGGTGCTTGGGCGCGGGGAGGTTGACGGGAGGTTTTTAAACTTGGTACAGGATGACTTGGTTGGGGCAAAGAAACTGGATTGAGCGGGCGAGCCGCCCCATTTCTTTTTTGTCTTCTGGCTGCCAAACGAATGGGGGCATCCGGCGGTTGGTTTTGCCGTCGGGGAGGATTTAAAGGCTTTGACTGTTGTCGAGGCTGGCGGCGGCTAGCTTGGTTTCGACGGGGAAAATTCAGCAATTCCCTTTCCTCATTAGAAGACGCTGACACCTATAGCACCTCCGAATCGACAGATTTGAAGCGAAGCTCTGCGTTCGCGTAGCGTGCCAAAGGCATACGCGCTAGCGCTATCGCACAGCAACTAATTGATCTCTGCTCTATTTGAGAACAAGTCCGATCGTCTATGATACCAGAATCTAGCTAAATTCTACAAATCTCCGCTGAGTGGTGAGAGCAGTTTACAACTCAAATAAGATTGCTATACTGGGTAATATTTTTATGGAGCATAACTTAAACAACATCTGCATTAAAATCATAGACAGATCATAGCCTTCCTCATTTATATCATTTGACCGCTGAACTAATAAAAATTTAAGGAGAAAGTAAAAATGAATATTGGTATATGCAAACTTTGTGAACAACAAAAAAAATTAATCAACAAATCTCATATCATACCCAGACAATTTCATCATTACACTACTAGAGAAGTGGAAAATCATTTTGGCTCTGACAATGAACCGTCTAAAGGTATATATATTTATTCACAGGATGGGAAAGAAAAACAGAGCCAAAATGGTTTATATGTTGGAGGAATATTGTGCGAAGACTGCGAGAATTGGATCGAACGTGATTTTCCAGTCGAATTTAAAAAATTCATACTAAAACCTAATGCACCTTTGCCCTTTCCTATTAAAAAATATAAAGAATCTCCAGAGTATTTAGAATTACGAAAATGGGCTAATAGTATACCTGAGAAATCTATTTAGGAATTGCCATTCAATAAATTCTATTCAAGCTCCAACAGGACTTACACAGCGACTCTATTAGTAGAGCGCGTATGGCCAGACCTTTCAATGGGAAATCGCTTTAGTTTTGCATTTAGAAAAATGATCAACAAGTATGCGATCGCCAATAAAAGACTATAATAAAAGTTCGTAGTCGAGCCGTACTCTCTACTCTCTTTCTAACCACCCATTCCCCATTCCCCATTCCCTATTCCCTATTCCCTGTTCCCTGTTCCCTGTTCCCTGTTCCCTCTCCCCCCCCCTGTTCCCTTCTCAAATGCCAGTCACAATTCCTCAATTAATGCAATGGAAACAACAGCAGCGCCAAATTGTGGTGCTGACGGCTTGGGACTATGCGATCGCCCAAATTTTAGACGAAGCTGGAGTTGATGTAATTTTAGTGGGGGATTCCCTGGCAATGGTGGCCTTGGGACATGAAACCACTTTGCCGATTACTCTGGATGAAATGCTGCACCATGCTAAAGCCGTGCGACGAGGGGTGAAAAAAGCTTTAGTTATTTGCGATTTGCCTTTTTTGAGTTATCAGGAAAGTCCCCAACAGGCACTTCATTCCGCCGGGAGAGTTTTAAAAGAAACCGGAGTCCAAGGCGTGAAAATGGAAGGCGGCTATCCCAGTATGGTCGAAACCATTGCCAAAGTAGTCCAGGCAGGAATTCCAGTTTTAGGTCATTTGGGATTGACACCCCAATCAGTCAACCAGTTAGGCTATCGCCAACAGGGAAAAACTCCCGCAGCTAGCGATCGCATTTTGGCAGAAGCGATCGCCCTAGAGCAAGCGGGAGTTTTTGGAATTGTGCTGGAACACATTCCAGGGGAATTAGCCCAAAGAATCACGCAAAAACTAACAATTCCTACCATTGGCATCGGTGCGGGAGCCGATTGCGACGGACAAGTATTAGTCACCGCCGATGTACTTGGTCTTTCCGCGAAACAACCACCTTTTGCCAAGTCTTATGTAAACTTAAGGGCAGCGATCGCCCAAGCTGCTACCGATTTTGGCACAGAAGTCCGCGATCGCCGTTTCGGTAAATAAATTAGGTAATCACAAATATCAAGCCTTTGACACTCCCACGGCTAAAGCACGTGGGATTCTTTAAGAATCCAGAATCTGATTTTTCAGTCCCTGTACCTTAAGGGCGTAGTCAATGCGCCCCTACCCATTCACGCTCACTGGCTTTCACCATGAGGCTTACGGCTACTTTTCTATTTTGAGCTTTCGTCTGTTCATGCAGTTTGCGATCTGTTTACTCGTTCCCAGGCTCTGCCTGGGAATGCCCATTGAGAGGCTCTGCCTTGCTTGGCGCTCATACGAGGCAGAGCCTCTGGATATCGGTTCCCAGGCAGAGCCTGGGAACCAGTCAGGGAATATCAGACAGAATTATTGCATGAATAAAATTGCTCAAAAACTTGCAAAGTCAACAGCCTAGGCTTTAGCCCCTTCCGGATTAGGGCTGAAGCCCAACTACAAACTTCCTTATAATTAAACTTGCCTTCCCCATTACCCTCTATGCTTACCGCCCTGCGAATCGAGAACTTTGCCCTGATTGATTGCCTAGAATTATCCTTTGGTGCAGGTTTAAATGTCCTCACCGGAGAAACTGGGGCAGGTAAATCAATCATCTTAGATGCCATTGATACCGTTTTGGGCGGGAAAGTCAGCAGTCGAGTCATCCGCACCGGAACCGCCAAAGCCTTAATTGAAGCCACTTTTCAAGTAGAACCAAATTTAGTCAACTGGTTAAATCAACAGGAAATTGACTTAATTGACGAGCAATTTGTAATTTGCAGCCGAGAATTAGCTGTCAATCAAGGCAACCTTCGCAGTCGTTCCCGAATTAATGGCGTATTAGTTAATCGTCCCCTAATTGACCGCCTGCGCGATCGCCTGGTCGAAATCACCGCCCAAGGGCAAACCGTCCAAATTGGGCAACCCGCCCTCCAAAGAGAATTACTCGACCTTTTTGGCGGCAACCCTATTATCCAACAGCGTAGCACCGTTACCGCCGCCTTCCTTGCTTACCAACAGGCCGTATCCGCCCTAGAAAAACGCCGTCATTCCGAACAACAACGGCTGCAAAGACTAGATTTACTGGAATATCAAATCAGAGAATTACAAGCCGCCAGCCTCACCGAAGCCGACGAACTGGAACAACTAGAACAAGAACGACAACGCCTCAGCCATGTCGTAGAACTACAACAACTCAGTTACAAAGTTTATCAAGCTCTCTACCAAAACGATCGCGGAGAATTAGCCGCCGCCGACCTATTGGGGCAAGCCGAAACCACTCTCAACGACATGGTACGCTACGACAGCCAACTGCAAACCATCCTCGAAATGGTTAGCGCTGCCCTGGCTCAAATTGGGGAAGCAGGCAGACAAATCAATTCCTATGGAGAAGCACTGGAAACTGACCCCCACCGCCTAGAAGAAGTAGAAGAACGCCTTCGCAGTTTAAAACAAATTTGTCGTAAATACGGACCCACCTTAGCCGACGCGATCGCCCACTACCAAAAACTGCAATCCGAACTCGCCGAACTCACTGGTACAGGCGAATCTTTAGAAGAACTGGAAAAAACCGCGATCGCTTGTCAAGAAACCCTCACTCTCGCCTGTCAACAGCTTACCCAATTGCGGATGACCACAGCCCAGGAACTAGACCAAATTTTAGTCCAAGAACTTAAACCTCTGGCCATGGAAAAAGTCCAATTTCAAGTCAAACTCGCCCCCGCTGCCCCCAGCAGCAGCGGAGCCGACATCATCGCCTTCTACTTCAGTCCCAATCCCGGCGAACCCCTACAACCCATCGCCGCCATCGCCTCCGGCGGGGAGATGAGCCGCTTTTTACTGGCTCTCAAAGCTTGTTTTTCCCAGGTAGACAGCGCCAGCACCCTGGTATTTGACGAAATTGATGTGGGCGTTTCCGGTCGAGTTGCCCAAGCGATCGCTGCTAAACTATATCAACTCAGCCATCGCCATCAAGTCCTCTGCGTCACCCACCAACCCCTCGTCGCAGCCATGGCAGACCATCACTTCCGAGTGGACAAAGAAACCATCAACTCCTATCTAAATCCAGAGAATAATCTAGAATCAATTCATCCCGCCGAACGTACCGTTGTCCGGGCTACCATCTTGGATAATTCCCAACGGCGCGAAGAACTGGCACAATTAGCTGGAGGACAATCTGCCCAAGAAGCGATCGCTTTTGCCGAATCCCTCCTAGCTCAAGCCGAACGCTGGCGGCAAAATCAGCCCCCAGCCTTAGCTGACAGCCCCCAGTAACCTCCAGTCCCAACTGCAACTTTTAATTCTTTCCCTAATTCCACCTGCAATTCAAAAAGACAGAGTAAACTGTTGGTTAGTTTTAAATTTGCTCGTTCAGTAGAAAAAATCGGTCTGCTAGATTTGGAAGATATTCTCAGAGCTACAGACCTCCCCTACTTCTCTCATCTCCAGGCTGTTGGCATAGTCTTTCATAGACATAGCCGCTGAGTTTCCAAACATCCCATGTTTTTCTTATGAAATCTTCATCTACCAAACTTGCTTGGGACGACAATAATTCCGGGGTGATTGACGTTGAAGTTGTCTCCGAAGGTGAAGACCATCGGGTAGTACCAATGCCCCAAGAACGACACTCAGAGCCAAATCCGGCTGGGGCTTTAACCACCACCGGGGGGTCTTTTACTACCTTTCTTGCTCCCCTCAACCAAGAAACCTTCAAAGAAGTTGTCACTGGAGTCGAAGACAAACTCCGAGTTGTCAATCAAACCCTGTCCTGGTTAACCGACAGCCAAGGGTTTGAAAGCATTCTCCAAGAGATGTTGAGCGCCATTACCCTGAAAACGGGCGAACTACTGGGCGCAGACCGCACCACCATCTACTTGCTAGACGAAGAGAAAAACGAACTGTGGTCAATTGTTGCCAAAGACCAGATGGGCGGCACTTTAGAAATTCGCTTTCCCGCCACCCAGGGAATTGCGGGTGAAGTCGCCACCTTTAAAAAAGTCGTTAATATTCCCTATGATTTTTATGATGACCCCCGGTCTTCCTTTGCCAAAATTACCGATCAGAAAAACAACTATCGCACCTCAACCATGTTGGTGCTGCCCCTATTAAATGAGCAAGGGGACTTAGTTTCAGTTGTTCAATTACTCAATAAATTAAAATTTCCCAACGACCCCGATAAACCTTTAGCCGAAAGGATCGATCTGGGTGGTTTTAGTTCCGAAGATGAAAGAGTATTTGAAGAATTTGCCCCCTCGATTCGTCTAATTCTCGAAAGTTCCAAATCCTTCTACGCCGCTACCCAAAAACAACGCGCCGCCGAAGCTCTGATGAAAGCAACTCAATCGCTTTCCCAGAGTAATTTGGACTTAGAAGACACCCTAACGCGGGTAATGGACGAAGCCAAAAAACTGATGAATGCCGACCGCAGTACCCTGTGGTTATTAGATTCTGACCGCAATCAACTATGGACGAAAATCCCGATTGCAGGGAAACTGCAAGAAATTCGCATTCCCAGAACGGCTGGCTTTGCGGGATTAGTTGCTGAGTCAGGGGAACCGCTAATGATTCCCTTTGATATTTACGATGACCCCCGTTCCGAGACTTCTAAACAAACTGACCAGCGCACAGGTTATCGCACTTGCAGTATGTTGTGTATGCCTGTATTTAATGCTGATGGCGAATTAATTGGCGTGACTCAATTAATTAATAAGAAAAAACAAGGCGAATTTCCCGCCTATGACCCGGCAGAATGGCCTAAAGCTCCTGATTGTTGGAAGTCGAGTTTTAATCGCACTGACCAAGATTTCATGGAAATCTTTAATATTCAAGCTGGTGTGGCGCTACAAAATGCCAAACTATTTGCCACTGTTAAACAACAAGAACAAATGCAGCGCGATATTCTCCGCTGCCTCTCCAACGGGGTAATTTCCACTGATAAAGATGGCAAGGTAATTGCGGCAAATGAAAGCGCTAAACGGCTGCTGGGCATGGGTGAAGACGAGTTTCTAGAAGGCAAGTCCGTACTAGATCTGGTCATGATTAAAGCCAAAGATGAAAAAGAAGATAATAAATTTATTCAATGGTTCCAAGCAGCTTTAGGCGCAACGGAAGAAAAGAATCGCCAGCAATACTATCCTGACCAGTTGCTCCAGTCGCTCAAGGAAGAACAGCATAGCGTCAATCTATCAATTAATACCATTGTGGATGCTGGCGACAGTACCAAAACCAACGGGGCGCTGGTGGTGATGGAAGACATTAGCGATGAAAAACGCCTAAAAACCACTATGTATCGCTACATGAATCAAGACTTAGCCGAACAGCTAATTAACAGTGGCGGTGAAGCTAGGTTAGGTGGAGATCTCAAAGAAGTTTCGATTCTGTTTTCCGATATTCGCGGCTACACCACGTTGACGGAAAAAATGGAACCCGAAGATGTGGTCAAAATGCTGAACGAGTATTTTGAAGATATGGTGGAGGCGCTGTTTAAATATAAAGGAACGCTGGATAAATATATTGGGGATGCGATGATGGCGGTATTTGGCTCGCCGTTACCCCTAGACGATCATGAATGGATGGCAGTACAAACAGCGGTGGAAATGCGCCACCGTCTAGCTCAATTCAATGTTAAGCGGCTGAAAGAAAATAAGGACACCATTAGTATTGGAATTGGAATTAATTCTGATAAGGTGTTAAGCGGTAATATTGGTTCTAGTAAACGGATGGAATTTACCGCCATTGGGGATGGGGTGAATTTAGGTTCCCGATTGGAAGGGGCGAGTAAGCAATATGGCTGCGATATTGTGATTAGTGAAAATACTTTTCGGCCTTGTCAAGAACGAATTTGGTATCGGGAACTAGACTGCATTCGGGTAAAGGGTAAAAACGAGCCAATCAAGCTCTATGAATTGGTAGGCTTGCTGGCGGAACCAATTTCCGATGCGAAAAAACAATCAATTGATTTTTACCGTCGCGGGCGGGAATTCTATCTAAACCGCAAGTTTACTCGCGCCATGGGTGAGTTTGGAGCCATTTTGGAAGAAATTGACAGTCACGATAAGGCGGCAATTTTGCACCTGAAACGCTGCCAGCACTTCCTGCAAGAACCACCCCCGGATGATTGGGATGGGGTTTGGACTTTGACTGAGAAATAGGTTAAGTGATGGGGAGATGGGGAGATGGGGAGTTGGGTTTTAGTGTGGGTTTAGCTTTGTCGTAGTCAGGACTTACGCAGCTACTCCATCAGGACTTACGCAACGCCACTACTGGCTAAGAATAGGGGCAACCACGGGGGGATTGCCCCTACAAAACACTATATGTAGATGGTTCGCGTAAGTCCTGGAACTGTTTACTCGTTCCCAGACTCTGCCTCGGATGAATTGAGTGTGAGTGTGAAACAGTCTTGCATCACCCCATCACCCCATCACCCCACCTCCGTTAGTAGTATTTCTTAACATAGTGGCGGGAACATCTAGCGATCGCGCAAATCCTTGATACCCAAGGCTTTTCTCTGCCATCAAAGCTCCGATTTGGCAACCAGAGACAGAAAAAGATTAAAAATTACCACGATATTTTTAATAAAGATTTAAGATTTCTGACATCTTCGGATATTTTCCGGCGATCGCCTTTATTGTATAAGACATCGACCAGACGACCTCGTTCAGTTCGTAAGGTATCCGCAATCATGAGCTTTTTACCTAACTTGCTTCGCTCTTTGGTACTGACGAGCCTCCTGTGCTTTGCCGCACCCCTCCTGATTCTCGGCGGATTATTATGCAGTCTATCTGTCCTGAGTTACATCCCCATGCTACAAAACATTGCTGAGGTGAGCATTGTCCCCATTTGGAGTTTCCTAGAAACTTTTGGCAGCGGACAACCTCTGGAGGGAATGTTCACCATTGGCTTAACTTGTAGTCTTGTCGGAACTTTATTTGATGCCTATGCCTTTTATCGTTACCAAACCCTGCGGGGGCATTAGCTAATAGGGATAAAGTTGGTTATAGTCAGTTTGTAGAGGAACAAGAGTTAGATCTACTGCCATTTTAATGAGCTTTTGCTTGGGCTTGGCGCACGATATCTGCCAGCTTCTTCCTAGGTAAGAATTTGGCAAAAATAGTTAGCAGCCAATTATTCAAGCCATGAACAGCGACTACCTTTCTTTCCTGCATAGCTTGATAGCCGTACTTGGCAACTTCGGCTGAAGTGGGCAGTTGACCAATTAATATTTTGGAGCCTTCCATCGCGGCGGCAGCTTGAAAACCAGATTCTGTTGGTCCAGGACATAATACAGTTACGCTGACTCCAGTACCTTGTAATTCATTGGCGATCGCTTCTGAAAAAGACAGTACATAGGACTTAGTAGCATAGTACACTGCCATTAAGGGTCCCGGCATAAATGCCGCTGTCGAAGCTACGTTGAGAATCTTTCCCTGCCGTCGCGCTACCATCCCTTTCACAAACAATTTGGTTAAATGGGTTAAAGCAAAAATATTGACTTGCAGCATATCAGCTTCTTTTTGCCATTCGCTGGCGGTAAATTCGCCAAAGTTGCCAAAACCCGCATTATTAATTAAGATATCAACAACGATTTTTTCGCTTTCTAGTTGATTGAAAATGGCAGGTACAGACTCAGGTAGAGATAAGTCTTTTGCCAAGACTTTCACAGTAATGGGATATTTTTGAGTTAAATTGGTTTGGATTTCTTCCAGTTTGGCGGTGCTGCGAGCCACTAAAACTAAATTGTAGCCGTCGGCAGCTAATTCTTGGGCGAATTCATAGCCAATTCCCCCGGAAGCGCCTGTAATTAATGCTGTTTTTGTCATAATTTTATTTCAAGTATAATTTATTCAAATTCAGGAGGCCACAATTCTGATACAACTAATTCCCAACCGGGAAGCAATTCTGGTACGGTCAGAATATCTCCATTTTTCAGAATAACTGGATCGCTGTCAAGACGATATAGAGTCAGCGCCATAAACTACTTTCTCAGATCATAGGGTGTGATATCAAGTCCGGTTGATATGAAATGGAGAGGTATATAGTGCGTCTGAATCATAAGTACAAATCTGTAGGGGTAGCGCCCCCGTGCCTACCCCTGAATCATAAGTACAAATCTGTAGGGGTAGCGCCCCCGTGCCTACCCCGTTAAATTGGGGCAACCACGGGGGGATTGCCCCTACAGGTTTGCACAACTCATTGAGACGGGCTATACATGAATTCGGTCTAGTAACAATTCTAGCGGAAATTGCCAGGTGCGATCGCTAGCCCAAATCTCCCACACCAGCTAAAATGCTAAATTACCAATAATTTCCCTTCTCCTTTTCCTAGGCATCTACCCCCATGAATGCGAAGCCGAATCAACCTACCATCCACCATGACTATCGGCACTTAGATCGAGAAAAACTCTCGCCGATGTATAAGCATTATGTGGAAATTAAAGAGCAGTATCCCCACGCACTGTTGCTTTATCGGGTAGGGGATTTTTTTGAAACTTTTTTTCAAGATGCGGTAACGGTTTCTAGGGAATTAGAATTAGTTTTAACCAGCAAAGAAGGTGGTGTTGGACGGGTAGCCATGACGGGAGTGCCGCACCATGCTCTTGACCGTTATAGCGCCCAATTAGTTGAAAAAGGTTATGCGATCGCCATTTGCGATCAAGTCGAAGATGCCTCGGCCTCAACGGGTTTAGTGCGGCGAGAAATTACCCGCGTTTTAACTCCGGGAACGGTATTAGATGAGGGAATGTTACCATCCCGGCGGAATAATTTTTTGGCGGCGGTAGTAGTAACAGAAAAGTATTGGGGTTTAGCCTATGCGGATATTTCTACTGGGGAATTTTTCACTACTCAATCTAGCGAATTAGATCTATTGGCGCATGAATTGATGCGCTTGCAACCTTCAGAAGTGTTATTTCCCACTAATGCGCCGGATTTAGGAAAATTGTTGCGTCCTGGTGAAACTTCGGAATACTTACCTGTCTGTTTGCCGCCCTCTTTTTGTTATGCTTTTCGCCCTCAAACCCCCTTTAATTTAGGAGAAGCAAAACAGCGATTGTTGCAGAAATTTAAGGTGCGATCGCTGGAGGGAATGGGATGCGATCGCTTGCCTTTAGCCGTGCGAGCAGCGGGAGGATTATTACAGTATTTGGAAGAAACCATTCGAGATTCAACTGTTCAAAATGCCAAGTTCAAAACCCAAAATTCCGCCGTACCGCTGCAACCGCTCCGCACCTATGCGATCGCTGACTATTTAATTCTAGATCAACAAACTCGCCGCAATTTAGAAGTTACTCAAACTGTCCGCGACAGCACTTTTCATGGTTCTTTATTGTGGTCATTGGATCATACCAGTACGGCGATGGGGGGTAGGGCATTGCGACGGTGGTTATTGCAACCTTTAATCGATTTAAAAGGAATTCAAGCTCGTCAGGATACGATTCAAGAATTAGTCGATAATACAGGATTGCGGCAGGATTTACAGCGCATCTTAGGCCAAATTTATGACTTAGAAAGATTGGCAGGGCGAGCAGGTTCAGGAACTGCCAATGCCAGAAATCTAGAAGCTTTAGCCGATTCCTTATTGCGCTTGCCGGAATTGGCAGCCTTAGCAAGTACCGGGCGATCGCCTTTTTTGAAAAAGCTCCAAATTGTCTCACCAGTTTTGGAACAATTGGGGCAAACAATTCGCAATCACTTAGCTGATACCCTGCCAATTCATTTAACTGAAGGCGGGATAATTCGTAGCGGTGTCAATGCCCAATTAGATGAAATGCGATTGAATGCCGAAGAAGATCAAAAATGGCTGGCTAATTTAGAAGTTGAAGAAAGAACTAGAACCGGAATTCCTACTTTGAAAGTGGGGTTTAATAAAACCTTTGGTTACTATCTTAGCATTACTCGCGCCAAAGCCGATCAAGTCCCAGCAGATTACATTCGCAAGCAAACTTTAACCAATGAAGAACGCTATATCACTCCCGAATTAAAAGAAAGAGAAGCCAGAATTCTCAGCGCCAGGGAAGATTTGAATAAACTGGAATACGAAATCTTTATTGAATTGCGAACCGAAGTCGGAGAATGTGCCGAATTGATTCGGAATGTTTCCCGCGCCGTCGCCGCTGCTGATGCTTTGTGCGGTTTAGCGGAAATAGCAGTAAAACAAGGTTATTGCCGTCCCCAAATGGTTGTAGGAAGAGATATTATCATTATTGATGGTCGTCATCCGGTAGTAGAACAATCCTTACCCGCAGGCTTTTTTGTTCCCAATTCAACTCATTTAGGTCATCAAGATCGAGAACATAGTGATGATGATGAAACCCCCTTAAACTTATTATTATTTCCCACCAATTCCCAACTATCATCGCCCCCGGATTTAATCATTCTCACCGGACCAAATGCCAGCGGTAAAAGTTGCTATTTACGGCAAGTTGGTTTAATTCAATTGATGGCACAGGTAGGCAGTTTTGTCCCAGCAAGATCGGCAACTTTAGGAATATGCGATCGCATTTTTACCCGCGTCGGTGCAGTAGACGATCTGGCTACCGGACAATCTACTTTTATGGTAGAAATGAATGAAACTGCCAACATTCTCAATCATGCTACTCCTCAATCCTTAGTATTATTAGATGAAATTGGCAGAGGCACAGCTACCTTTGACGGACTTTCTATTGCCTGGGCGGTAGCGGAATACTTAGCCGATGAAATTCGCGCTCGGACAATTTTCGCCACTCACTATCACGAATTAAACGAATTAGCTTCAATCTTAACTAACGTGGCTAATTATCAAGTTACCGTCAAAGAACTGCCCGATCAAATTGTCTTTTTACATCAAGTTCAACCCGGTGGCGCTGATAAATCCTACGGCATTGAAGCAGGGAGATTAGCCGGATTGCCCGCCTCAGTTATTCAGCGAGCTAGACAGGTAATGGCACAAATTGAAAAGCACAGTAAAATCGCCATTGGCTTGCGAGGTACAATCCCCAAAACTTAAATTAGATCCACTTTTAGCAATTCCTCCAATTCTCTATTCCCAATTATTCCCTATTCCCAATTATTCCCTATTCCCAATTATTCCCTATTCCCAATTATTCCCTATTCCCAAATACATAATAAAAATTCCAAGAATAAGCGATAAAATATAAGAAAAAGTAATTAATAAATAAAGCCATAATCAAAACCAAAACCAACAAATAACTATCTACTACATCATAACCCCTATTCCCTATTATTCCCTATTCCCTATTCCCTATTATTCCCTATTCCCTGTTCCCTATTCCCTATTCCCCATTTAAACTTTCCCAAACCTCCGCTGACGCTGTTGATAATCAGTTAAAGCCCGATGAAATTCCGTGCGGTCAAAATCAGGCCACAAAGTATCGGTAATATAGATTTCTGAATAGGCCATTTGCCAAAGCAGAAAATTACTAATTCGCATTTCTCCGCTCGTCCGAATTAATAAATCTGGGTCAGGAATCCCGTGGGTATAAAGATGACTGGCAAATAATGTTTCATCAATGCTATCAGGTTCTAAGGTTCCTTGCTGCACTTGAGTAGCGATCGCTCGACAAGCTTGCAAAATTTCCTGCCGTCCGCCATAATTAGTTGCCACCGTAAATTGAGTACCGCGATTATTTTCGGTATCAATCATCGACTTTTCAATTTCAGCATAGAGCGATCGCGGCAGGGCATCCAAATTTCCTACAAATCGGATTTTGACATTTTCTGCCATCATCTCTGCCAACTCTTGGTGCAAAATCCGCTCAAACAAAGTCATTAAAAACTCCACCTCTTCCAGCGGACGACCCCAATTTTCCGTGGAAAAAGCATAGGCAGTCAAAGCTGGAATGCCCCAATCCCGACAGCAGCGCAGCAAATCCTTCAGCGCATCTACCCCCCGGCGATGTCCCATAATCCGGGGCATTCCGCGAGTCTTTGCCCAGCGCCCATTGCCATCCATAATCACTGCCACGTGTCTGGGCAGTTTTTCTCGCTGCAAATCGACAGGCAATTCTTGTAAGACAGTTGGTTTTACAGTCATTTCTTATCCCGAGAAGTCGATGACGGAAAACGGAAAAAACGCGAAAATAATGCTTTGCTCCCAGAACCAATCTGACGGCCTAAACTCCACAAACTTGGAGCCACCGCCTCCCTGTCAGTCACGGGCGAAAATCGAGCTTCTAACAGTTCCTTCAGTTTACTGCTGGTTAATGGACGATTCAGGACTCCCCGCTCTGCCAGAGAAATTGAACCCGTTTCTTCAGATACAACGACACAGGCACAATTTTCGACTCGCTCCGTAATTCCCATTGCGGCTCGGTGGCGCGTGCCTAATTGCCGCGAAGCAGTGCGTTCCGACAAGGGCAAAATTACCCCCGCCGCCACTACTCGCGCCCCACTAATCAATACCGCTCCATCGTGTAATAGGGTAGTGGGTTGAAAAATAGTTTGCAATAGCTCTTTCGATACCTCGGCATTCAGTTTCACCCCAGGTACAGAAAAATCCCGCTCGTCAATTGGCCCGCTAGTTTCCAAAATCATCAGAGCGCCAATGCGGTTTTGAGACAATTCTTTGACAGCATCTACGATTTCATCCACAACGCTGTCTGATTTGGGAATTGGTCGGCGAACAGGTTGAAATAGCTGCACAATTTGCCCTCTTCCCAGCTGTTCCAGAAACCGACGAAACTCTGACTGGAAGATGATTGCCATAGCGACAGCAGAACCAACCACCAATTTTTCTAGGACAAAACTCAATAGCGGTAGCCCTAGTCGATTGCTGACTGCGGCGGCTAGCATCAGGACGATTAAGCCCCGAACCATCCACAACGTGCGGCGCTCTCCAATTAGAACAAGCACCAGATAGGTAGTGGCTAGAACGAGTCCTACGTCAACGCCATGAAGCAGCAAGAATTGAATCCAGCCAGGGTCATAATTGGGACCCACAGACATTGAATTTTAAATTAACTTACTCTTAGAGTTTAACGGGAACAGGGAATAATAGGGAACAGGGAACAATTGGGAACAGGGAATAATTAGGAAATTGGAAATTGGAAATTGGGAACAGTTGAATGACGGCTCAAATATAGAGTTGTTGGCCTGCTCTGTTCCTTGACATTTCCTATTCCCCATTATCTCAGTCGTTCCGGCAAGCAGTCTTGACGAATTAAATCCTGATAGGTTTCGCGTTGTAAAATTAGATTAGCTTCCCCGTCTTGGACTAATACCGCTGCTGGCTTGGGCAAACGATTGTAGTTAGAGGCCA
The DNA here is from genome assembly GCA_936920195.1 of uncultured cyanobacterium. GTDB lineage: Bacteria > Cyanobacteriota > Cyanobacteriia > Cyanobacteriales > FACHB-T130 > CAKZHE01. Next base: position 36,655 of record CAKZHE010000073.1, read on the forward strand.
TGCTGTAGTTGTAAGCACCAGTGGCGAGGACGGCGAGGATATCGCCGGGGACGGTTTTGGGCAATTGGGCATTTTTAATCAAAACATCACCGGATTCGCAGTGCTTGCCTGCGACAGTAACTGTTTCGGTGGCTGGGGCAGACATCCGATTGGCGACGACAGCGCGATAAATTGATTGATAGGTGATGGGACGAGGATTATCGGACATTCCCCCGTCAACGGCGATGTAAGTCCGAATTTCGGGGATAGTTTTACTGCTGCCAATAGTATAGGCAGTAATGCAGGCTGTGCCAATCAGCGATCGCCCTGGTTCGCACAGCAGTTTCGGTAGAGGTTGATGTTGAATGGTGCAAGCATTCACAATAGCTTGGCTGACATTTTGCACCCATTCCGCAATACTAGGAGGATCGTCGCTTTCGGTGTAGCGAATCCCTAAACCACCACCAATATTTAATTCTCTTACGGGTAAGCCCTTGGCAGCCGCTTTGCCCAACCACTGCACCACCACTCCCGCCAAGTCTTGATGGGGTTGCAATTCAAATATTTGCGAACCAATATGAGCGTGGAAGCCAATCAACTCTAAAACTGGATGCTGGCTGATAAATTCCAGCACTTCATCTAATTGATGGGGGTCAAAACCAAATTTACTATCTAAATGTCCAGTGCGGATGTATTCGTGGGTATGGCATTCAATCCCCGGTGTAAAGCGTAACATGATGCGTTGGGAAGAGTTGACAATTTCTGCCAGATTTTTCAGTTCTAGCCAGTTGTCTACTACAATTGTGCAACTAGAGGCGATCGCTAGTTCTAATTCCTCTACCGATTTATTATTCCCGTGGAGATAGATTTTATCTCCGGGAATGCCCGCTTGCACCGCCGTATAGAGTTCCCCACCCGAAACCACATCAATCCCCAAACCTTCGCTGTGGACAATTGCCGCAATTGCCAGACAATTCCATGCCTTAGAAGCATAAAGCACTTGGGACTGACCGGGATAGCAGCGATTGAGAGTATCGCGGTATTGACGGCAAGTTGTTCGCAGGGTGGCTTCATCCACCACATATAGGGGCGAACCAAACTTTTCTACCAATTCTGCCACATCGCAGCCGCCAATTTCCAAGCGATCGCGCTGATTAATTTTGGCAGTGATGGGCAGCAGTTCCTGATTGGGCGAGAGTGTAGAGTTACTATGGGTTTGGGGTAGATATTGACGACCAGAATTTTGAGTTTCTACAGGATGAGTCGATAGCATAAATTAATAATTGTCCTTGATGGCATCGGGGGCGGGGGGAAGAGAGGCCAAAGTTGCTAGAAACAGGATTTTGGCAGCATCTGAATAATCTCTATACGGGTTAATCTCAGCCCTTTACGCACAAACAGATGTACTGGGGCATGAAAAAGAGCCAACCTCTCCCACTATAAAGTTTAGAGTATATAGGAATTTGACACTTCTCTTCACTAAAGTGACGCGGATTCTTTTTGAGTTGGTTTTCCTCCTGGTTCGTTTAGACAGGACTTAATATAGCATTGATGGTGTGTTACGCTGCTCTTTAAGCCATACCGATAGCGCAGCGGCTCGACTGAGCGCTCGCCGAACGTCGTGGCGACAGCCAGATGCTACGCACTCTACGGATAGAGGCGTTGCGTAAGTCCTGTTAGAAACCGGGCTGCCAACCAGTTCATATTTTCTGGTAAAATAGTTTTAACCTATTTATCTTTCACTATTCACATCTAAACATTTGCTAGAATTTTAAAGGTTGATAGATTATATTGCTTTCACCAATGCCAACGCTAATGAAGAATATTCGGCTTGTAATCGCAATGCTTTCTTCAATGGGAGCAGTTGCTTTTTCTTCTCTTTGGCCTGCATTTTCGCAAGCGATCGCTCCTGCACCCGACGACACAGGTACAATAGTTAACATCAACGGACAAACCTACAATATTACAGGTGGCACACTATCAGGAGACGGTGCAAATCTCTTTCATAGCTTCACTCAATTTGGACTAGATACCAATCAAATCGCCAACTTTCTTTCTAATCCCAGTATTCAAAACATTCTTGGCAGAGTTACAGGCGGCAACGCCTCTATCATTAACGGTTTAATTCAAGTCAGTGGCGGTAATTCCCATCTATATTTAATCAATCCCGCTGGAATCCTATTTGGCAACAACGCTAGCCTAAATGTCCCCGCCTCCTTCACCGCCACCACTGCCACAAGCATCAGCTTTGGCAACAACTGGTTTAATGCCACCGGAACAAATGATTACGCCACATTAATTGGAACTCCCAGTGTATTTGCCTTTAATCCCAACCAACCAGGCAGTATTATCAACGCTGGCAACTTAACTGTTCCCACTGGAGATATTAACCTTTTAGGTGGCACAATTATCAACACAGGCAATATTGCCGCCCCAACAGGCAACATTAACATCGCCGCTGTCCCCGGTTCCAACTTTCTGAGAATTTCCCAACCCGGACATCTCCTCAGCCTAGAAATCATCCCCTCCAATCCTACCAACAACCCATCCATTACCCCTCTTTCCCTCCCCCAACTATTAACAGAAGCGGGAAATATTAGTAACGCCACAGCCATCACCGTCAAACCCGACGGCACAGTACAATTAACAGGTTCTGGGATGACAGTAAATCAGGGAGATGTCACCATTGCCGGAAATGTAGCGGCTCAAAACGTCACCTTACTAGCCACCAACCAAGTTCATCCCACCAATCCCAACTTAATTCGTACCTTTGACGGCACAGAAAGCGCTCCCACAGTCATCATTGCACCTTTATCAGGAAGTCAAAAAAACGATTATATTTTTCTTGATGCCACCATTAAAAACTATCAAAGCCTTTTATATGGCGGAGAACCAGGAACCACAGCAGTAGTTGTCACTCCCAGAGAACATGGCATTGCTAAAATCACTTCTACTTTAAATGGAATAGCAGGAATTACCAACCTGCATATTATTTCCGAAGGTGATTCTGGCAACTTTTGGTTAGGAAAAGATTTTGTTAGTACAGAGCATTTAGGACTATATAGCGGCGATTTACAAACTTGGAAAGCATCTTTAAGCACCAATGCCGCAATTTTACTCTATGCTTGCAACCTTGCTGAAGAATTAGCCGGACAGCAATTTGTCAATCAATTGCAAAATCTCACCGGAGTAAATATTGCTGCTTCCACTAACCGCACCGGAAATTCAGTATTGGGAGGAGATTGGAATTTAGAATATCAAACTGGCAAAATTAACTTGGATTTAGCCCTACGTCCAGAAGTTATGGAAAGTTATCAAAATACCTTAGCGATACTCACAGTCCTGAATAACCTGGATGACGGTACTACTAATACTTTGCGCGGACGAATTGCCGCTGCCTCATCTGGCGATACAATTAGGTTCGATTCAATCGCATTTGGCACACCTCAAACTATTAATCTCACATTAGGAGCAGGTGGCGAACTAAGTATAAATAAAAATCTGACTATTGAAGGGACTGGAGCTATTAATTTAACGGTAAATGGAGGTAGCAGTAACTTCCGAGTATTTGATATTACAGGCAGTATTACTGTCAATATTGATGGTATGACAATTACTGGCGGCACAGTGGCTGTATTTAGTAAAGGTGGTGGCATTCAGGTAGGAACTGGTAGCACCTTGAATTTGAGTAACAGCACTATCAGCGGTAATTCCGCAATTTACGGCGGCGGGATCTCTAATGCTGGTATCGCCATAGTGACTAATAGCATTATTGCCAATAATTTGGCTAATAGTAGCGGCGGCGGAATCTATAACAGCGGTACTATCACCCTAACCAATAATACTATCAGTGGGAATTCCTCATCCAACGGTGGTGGCGGAATTTCCAACACCAATGGCACTGCCATTATGGATAATATCACTATTAGCGGCAATTCTGCATCTAATAGTGCTGGGGGAATTAAAAATTTTAACAGCACTGTTACCATAACCAACAGTACCATCAGCGGCAATTCAACTAATAATCTTGGTGGCGCGATCGCCAACAACTCTAGCAGCACTGTTACCATCACAAATAGTACGATCAGCGGCAATTCAGCGTCTATTGGTGGGGGGATCGATCATCGTACTAGCAGTAATCTCACCCTCAACAACAGCACCGTTAGCGGTAATTGGACTACTACTAATGGCGGTGGCGGTATCTACAACAATAACAGCACTGCTACCCTCAACAATAGCACTATTAGCGGCAATTCTGCTAGTACCAATGGCGGTGGCATTGACAACAGTGGCGGCAGCATTACCAACCTCAACAACAGCAATATTAGTGGTAATTCAGCTAGTATCAATGGCGGCGGCATTGACAACAGCGGGGGTAGCATTTTGGTTCTGACCAATAGTACCATCAGCACCAACTCAGCTAACAGTGGCGGCGGGATTGTTAACCAAAGCATAGTCACCCTAAACAATAGTACCATCAGCAGCAATTCCGCTAACAGTGGGGGCGGAATCTACAACAATATTAGCGGCACAGCTACCCTAACTAATAGTACCATCAGTAGCAATTCAGCTAGTTTCAATGGCGGCGGGATCTTTAACAACAGCACTATTGACCTGAACAGCAGTACGATTACCAATAACATAGCTGACAGCAACAATGACGGAGCAGGAGATGGTGGGGGGATTTTTAATAACAGCAGCATCGTTAACGTTAAAAACACTATTTTAGCAGGTAACTTTGACACTTCCAATAATGCCGGATCGGGAACCATTAATCCAGATGTTTCTGGCAATTTCAATGATAATGGGAATAACCTGATTGGCATTGATCAGGGTAGTGCCAGTTTTGTCAACGGCAGCAATGGCAATATTGTTGGAACTTTAGCCGCACCTATTAATCCCCAATTAGCTACTTTAGGAAACTACGGTGGAGCCACACAAACTCATGCTTTACTCCCCGGTAGTTTGGCAATCAATAATGGGAATAATTCTGGGGCAACGACAACAGATCAACGGGGAGCTACCAGAATCTTTGGGGGAACAATTGATATTGGGGGTTATGAATCCGCAGGCTTTAGTCTTACTGCAACAGGCAGTTCCCAAACCGCTCAAATTAATACGGCTTTCTCCATACCTTTATCTGTACAAGTTACCGAAAATGCTTTTAATCAGCCTCTCCCTTTCCCTGGTTTAAGCATCACCTTTAGCGCCCCAACTAGCGGTGCTTCTGGTACTTTTACCAATGGTTTTACTGTTACTACTAATGCTTTAGGAGTAGCGAGTAATCCTTTCACTGCCAACAATATTGCTGGTAACTTTACAGTTACGGCTTCAGCTTCTGGTTTCACTGCGGCTACTTTCAACCTAACTAATGTGCCGCTATCATCACCATCTTCTGCTTCGTTGCAACAGCAACTAACATCAGTTATTGCAAGTGGCATCAGACCAGTAGAAGCAACAAACCCTAAACAACTAATTGTCGCTGAAGATTTTCCTATGTTGACAATTGATATAACTATTGCCAGTATAGAAGAAATATTTTCTAGGGAATATACCGAATATTTAGAAATTAATAATCCCCAAACAATATCTTTAGGCGAAGCGCAAACAATTCTACAGGAAATTGAACAAGCAACTGGGGTAAAGCCAGCAGTCATCTATGTTTTTTTCCTCCCTACAGCCGCATCTTTAGCGGAACCTCATTCATCTCAAACTAAAACCTTGGCAGCAGCTAACGATCAATTAGAATTAGTATTATTAACATCCAAAGGTAAACCAATTCGCCGTCGAGTCACTGGGGCAAAGCGAGAGCAGGTACTCAAAGTAGTGGAAGCATCTCGCAGTACATCAGATATCCGTCAACCCCGGGCATATATGTTGCCGATGCAACAACTTTATCAGTGGTTGGTGGCTCCACTGGAATCGGATTTACAAGCTCTCCAAATTAATAATCTCGCGTTTGTGATGGATAGCGGTTTGCGCTCGATTCCTTTGGCGGCGATGCACGATGGCAAAAAGTTTATTGTTGAGAAATATAGTGTGGGGTTAATGCCAAGTTTATCGCTAACTGATACGCGCTATCGCAGCGTCCAGAATTTGCAAGTTTTGGCAATGGGAGCCGAGAAGTTTACCCAACAAAATGATTTACCTGCTGTGCCTGTGGAGTTGAATGCGATCGCCTCTCAAATTTGGCCTGGTAAATCCCTACTTAATGACCAGTTTACCATCCCAAACCTCATTCAAGCTCGTTCTTTAAAACCGTTTGGCATTGTTCATTTAGCCACGCATGGAGAATTTAAGGCTGGGAAACCAAGTAATTCTTATATTCAATTTTGGCAGGATCAACTATCTCTAGATAAATTGCGCCAGTTGGGTTTAAATGAGCCGCCAACGGAATTATTAGTTTTGAGTGCCTGTCGTTCAGCCTTGGGAGATAAGGAAGCCGAATTGGGTTTTGCGGGGTTGGCAGTGCAAGCAGGTGTAAAGTCAGCCCTGGGGAGTTTATGGTATGTTAGCGATGCGGGAACTTTGGCACTGATGACCAGCTTTTATGAATATTTGAAACGCGCTCCCATTAAAGCCGAGGCTTTGAGAAAGGCGCAATTGGCAATGCTCAAGGGTGAAGTAAAATTGCAAGGGGGGCAGTTAATTACTCCCGATGGCAATATTCCGTTACCTCCAGAGTTGAGCAAGTTGGGAGATAAAACCCTCACCCATCCCTACTATTGGAGTGCGTTTACAATGATTGGTAGCCCTTGGTAAATTATTGCACTTTAAAACGTTTAACCCCAGATGGCTTGCCAGCGGTTGCCGAACTGGATATGCTCTGCTTTGGCGGATTGTGGACTCTGGCAGGATACCAACGGGAATTAGAAAGTCCCAATAGCGATTTGCTGGTGCTGGTGGAACGCGATCGCCCTGACTCTATAATCGGAATTGGTTGTGTTTGGTCAATTCTGGAAGAAGCTCATATCACTGTTTTGGGGATTCATCCCGATTATCGTCAGCAAGGATGGGGACAAGCTCTCCTTTATGGTTTATTATGGGTTGCTTGGAGGAGAGGTTTGGAACGAGCCACTCTAGAAGTTAGAGCTTCCAATCAAGCCGCCCAATCTCTCTACCAGAAATTTGGATTTGCAGTTGCCGGGAGGCGGCGGCATTACTATCAAGATGATAGGGAAGATGCCCTGATTTTCTGGCTGAACGACTTACATAAATCCGAATTTCTGCAAAACTTAGCCCATTGGCAGACGCAAATTAGCGATCGCCTCCTGGCTTCTAACTGCCAAATAGTCATCGATTGGGATAGTCTGAGCCACCCTAGGACGGAGTTGGACTCGGAGGATGCCCTGGCAAATTGATGGCGACTTAAATTTAAATAATGGGTGACTAAAAGCTGACTTATTGCCCACCATCTCGCCTGTTGTCGCTTAACCGACAGCCGGGGGAATTCCCTATGCTAGAATCATCTGTACAACGGGCATGCAGCAGGTGATGGAAATAAAGCCATGTTTGAACGCTTCACAGAAAAAGCCATTAAGGTGATTATGCTGGCCCAGGAAGAAGCACGTCGCCTGGGGCATAACTTTGTAGGAACCGAACAAATCCTCTTGGGTTTGATTGGGGAAGGAACGGGAGTTGCCGCCAAAGTCCTGAAATCAATGGGTGTAAACCTCAAAGATGCTCGGATTGAGGTGGAGAAAATTATCGGCAGGGGTTCCGGTTTTGTCGCCGTGGAAATCCCCTTTACTCCCAGAGCCAAGCGGGTGCTAGAACTCTCCCTGGAAGAAGCGCGCCAACTAGGTCACAATTACATTGGCACGGAACACCTGCTCCTGGGGCTAATCCGGGAAGGGGAAGGCGTGGCAGCGCGGGTATTGGAAAATTTGGGAGTTGACCTATCTAAGGTTCGTACCCAAGTGATTCGGATGCTGGGAGAAACGGCGGAAGTGGCTCCCGGTGGCGGCAGTTCCTCTGGTCGGACGAAAACCCCTACCTTAGACGAATTTGGCTCCAACTTGACCCAAATGGCGGCGGATGGCAAGCTTGACCCCGTGGTAGGCCGCGCCAAGGAAATTGAACGGGTAATCCAAATCCTGGGACGACGCACCAAAAATAATCCGGTGTTGATTGGGGAACCAGGGGTGGGGAAAACGGCGATCGCGGAAGGTTTAGCCCAGCGTATTGCTAATAATGATATCCCAGATATTCTCGAAGATAAACGGGTAGTGACGCTGGATATTGGGTTGCTGGTGGCAGGAACCAAGTACCGGGGGGAATTTGAAGAGCGGCTGAAGAAGATCATGGATGAGATTCGTTCAGCGGGGAATGTCGTCCTGGTAATTGATGAAGTCCACACCCTAATTGGAGCGGGAGCAGCGGAAGGGGCAATCGATGCGGCAAATATCCTCAAGCCAGCTTTGGCCCGGGGGGAATTGCAATGTATTGGGGCGACGACGCTGGATGAGTACCGCAAGCATATTGAGCGGGATGCAGCTTTGGAACGACGGTTCCAACCAGTGATGGTGGGCGAACCGTCGGTGGCAGAAACGATTGAGATTCTCCACGGGTTGCGGGAACGTTACGAACAGCACCACAAGCTGAAGATTTCCGATGAAGCTCTGGAAGCGGCGGCAAAGCTCTCTGACCGTTATATTTCTGACCGCTATCTGCCCGATAAAGCCATTGACTTGGTGGATGAGGCGGGTTCCAGGGTGCGGTTAATTAGCGCTCAGTTGCCCCCGGCGGCGAAGGAGTTGGATAAAGAACTGCGTCAGGTGCTAAAAGAGAAAGAAGATGCCGTGCGATCGCAGGATTTCGACCGAGCCGGGGAATTACGCGACCGGGAGATGGAAATTAAGTCGGAAATTCGCGCGATCGCCAGCAATAAAAAGGCAGAATTAAAGAGCAATGATGATGGCACTCTGCCTGTGGTGACAGAGGAAGATATTGCTCAAATTGTGGCTTCTTGGACTGGCGTACCAGTGAACAAGTTGACGGAATCGGAATCTGAAAAACTGCTGCACATGGAAGATACCTTGCACCAGCGGTTAATTGGACAAGAGGATGCCGTTAAAGCAGTTTCCAGAGCCATTCGCCGCGCTCGCGTAGGCTTAAAAAATCCCAACCGTCCCATTGCCAGCTTTATTTTCTCTGGACCGACGGGGGTAGGGAAAACCGAATTAGCCAAGTCCCTAGCAGCTTATTTCTTTGGTTCGGAAGAAGCGATGATTCGCTTGGATATGTCCGAATATATGGAACGGCATACTGTTTCTAAGTTGATTGGTTCTCCTCCCGGTTATGTTGGTTATAACGAAGGCGGACAATTAACCGAAGCCGTGCGTCGTCGTCCCTATACCGTGGTGCTATTTGATGAAATTGAAAAAGCCCACCCGGATGTCTTCAATATGCTGCTGCAAATCCTGGAAGATGGGCGGCTTACCGATGCCAAGGGACGGACGGTAGACTTCAAGAATACCCTGCTGATTATGACTTCCAATATCGGCTCCAAGGTAATTGAAAAGGGTGGCGGTTCAATTGGATTTGAGTTCAGCGATAACCAGAGTGATGCCCAGTATAACCGAGTGCGATCGCTAGTCAACGAAGAACTGAAAAACTACTTCCGTCCAGAATTCCTCAACCGTCTGGATGAAATCATTGTCTTTAGACAGTTGAGCAAGGAAGAAGTCAAACAAATCTCTGACATCCTATTGGTAGAACTATTTGGACGGTTGACAGAGCAAGGTATTTCCCTGTCAGTCACAGAACGGTTCAAAGACCGATTGGTGGAAGAAGGTTACAGTCCTTCCTATGGAGCCAGACCATTACGGCGAGCGATTATGCGCTTGTTGGAAGATGTGTTAGCAGAAGAAATCCTCTCTGGACGAGTTAAAGATGGGGATAGCGCCATAGTCGATGTTGACAGCGATGGCAATGTCAAGGTACTGCCAGGGGAACAAAAAACCCTCTTACCCCAAGGTGTAGAATAGGCAATTTCACTTTAGTTAAGTCAATCCCAAGAAGAGGCATTAACGCCTCTTCTTTTTTTGCGAGTCAGTTCAATGAATTGTGCAATCCCGTAGGGGCAATCCCCCCGTGGTTGCCCCCTACTGCTAGGACAGTTAGGTAAGTCCCGATCAAGTTATTTGTTTTTCATTCCTAAAAAGTCTACAATATTCAATTGTAGCGTATAGCAACCGCCTTGCAAGTATCGAGATTATTAGGCGGTTGTAATTACAGATGTGCATACTATAATTGAGATGGTTTACCAATGGAATAGAGACAAAGCAGCAGCAAATATTCACAAACATGGTATTGACTTTGCTGATGCAATATCAGTTTTCTCAGATGATCTGGCAATTACGATTTCAGATGAGCGTTTTGATGAAGAAAGATTTGTTACGATTGGCATGGATGCCTTTGCTAGAATTTTGGTTGTTGTCTATACATGGCGCGGTGATGAGATTCGACTCATTTCTGCCCGCAAAGCAAATCGGCAAGAGCGACAGCAATATGAGGAGGAATAGTTATGAAAGCAGAATATGATTTTAGCCAGGGTAAACGAGGAGCAATTGACCCCATACAACCTGGAAAAACTCGGATTACAATCCAGTTAGATGATGAGATTTTAGCATGGTTTCGCCAGCAAGTCGAGCGAGCAGGTGGAGGAAACTACCAAACCTTGATTAACGAAGTATTGCGTCAGCATATTCAGTCAAACTGCGAGCCGTTGGAAACAACCCGCCAATAATATCAAGAAAAAATATTATGACTGAAACTAAAATTCATCGAGTTACGCAGTCCGTTTGAGGGACATTTGGTAATGACTGCGAGTTATTTTTTGAAATTGAATTATTCCCTCGTTCCTAGTCTCTGACTAGGAATGCTATCTAGAGGCTCTGCCTCGTCCTTTAGAAATCAATCAACTGAACCACTTCACTACTAGCTTTTTAATAATTTCGTAACCCCCATCTTGGTAAATTGCTCCAACAATCGCTTCAAAGGTTTCTGCTAAAGCCCTGGGCTGTTCATGTACCCCATTAAGTTGTTCGCCAATACCTACAATCGGAGCAATCCCTATTGCTCGAAGCATTGTACAGGACTTACGCAGTTGCTCTGTATATAGCGTTTATGGTGCGTTACGCTGCGCTAACACACCCTACTAATAGAGGTGTTGCGTAAGTCCTAATTGTACTTAAACGCTCTTCATTCTCTAATGTTTGTCTTTGCTGAGTAATGCTGCCAGGAGTCGTGTAACCCTGCACTGTCATTCCCAGGGCTAAACTGGAGTTAATGTAGGTTGGAGGTTAAAAAAATCCCGTGGAACCAATAACACCTCAGATTGAACAACGGGTGCAAGAATTGCGCCAACTGGTAGAAAAAGCCAGCTATGCCTACTATGTTCTAGATAACCCGATGATGGAAGATGCTGTTTACGATCGCCTTTATCGGGAACTGCAAGCTTTAGAATCGGCATATCCCCAACTCCTGACTCCAGAAAGCCCTACTCAGCGGGTGGGAGAACGCCCTGCGGCTAATTTTACCTCGGTGCGGCACAAGGTTCCCCTCTACAGTTTGGAAAATGCCTTTAATTTGGAAGAGTTTGCCGCTTGGCAAGAACGCTGGCGGCGACAAGCTCCTGGTATAAATGAATTTGAGTATGTTTGTGAATTAAAAATCGATGGCTCTTCCTTAGCTCTCACCTATGAAAATGGCATTTTAGTCAGAGGGGCAACCAGAGGTGATGGCACGATGGGGGAAGATATTACCCAAAATGTCCGCACAATTCGTTCTATTCCCCTGCGTTTGGCGGCAGATGCCCCAACTATGGTGGAAGTGCGCGGTGAAGCCTTTTTACCATTAGATGTATTTGCCCAAAGTAACCGAGAACGGGAACAAGCTGGAGAAGCTTTATTTGCCAATCCTCGCAATGCGGCGGCGGGAACTCTGCGACAACTAGATTCCCGGAAAGTGGCAAAACGCAAGTTAGATTTCTTTGCCTATACTTTGCATATTCCCGGTCAAGAAGATTTGGCAGTGGCTCCTACTCAGTGGGAATCTTTGGAATTGTTGCAAAAATTGGGTTTTCGCGTCAATCCCCATCGCCAACTTTGCCCTTCTGTGGCAGAGGTGCAGGCATATTATGACCGTTGGAATACGGAAAGACTAAGTTTAGCTTACATGACTGATGGGGTGGTAGTAAAGATTAATTCTCTGAAGTTACAGGCAGAGTTAGGTTTTACCCAAAAATTCCCGCGTTGGGCGGTGGCGCTGAAGTATCCAGCCGAAGAAGCACCGACGAAAGTGGTAGGAGTGACGGTGCAGGTAGGCAGAACTGGAGCGCTGACTCCGGTGGCGGAATTACAACCCGTGCAATTGGCAGGAACAACGGTATCTAGAGCTAGTTTACATAATAGCGATCGCCTGACTCAACTAGATTTGCATATTGGCGATACCGTCATTGTCCGCAAAGCTGGGGAAATCATTCCGGAAGTAGTGCGTGTCTTGCCAGAATTGCGCCCTGCCCATGCCCAACGCTTTCAAATGCCATCAGTTTGTCCAGAGTGCCAACAACCTGTGATTCGCCCGACTGGGGAAGCTGTCACCCGCTGCATTAATAGTTCTTGTCCAGCAATTTTGCGCGGCGCGTTAATTCATTGGGCGAGCCGGGAAGCTTTAGATATTAATGGATTGGGGGACAAACTGGTACTGCAAATGGTCGATAAAAAATTGGTGCAATCCGTCGCCGATCTATACGAACTAACTGCTAATAGTTTACTCTCTTTGGAAAGAATGGGCAAGAAGCTGGCAGAGAAATTAATTGGCGCGATCGCGGAATCCAAAACCCAACCTTGGGAACGAGTTCTCTACGGTTTGGGAATTCGTCATGTCGGTAGCGTCAATGCCCAACTATTAACCCAAAAATTCCCGAATGTCGAAGCAATTGCCGCTGCCTCTCCCGCCCAGATTGAAGCCGTTTATGGCATTGGTCCCGAAATTGCCCAAGCTGTTCATCAGTGGTTTCAATTACCTGCCAATCAAAGTTTAATTGAGCGTTTGCAAGCTACTGGCATTCAGTTAGCCAGTCAGGAAACAGCAGCTAACCAAGCAGGAGAGAAAAATTTACCTTTGGCGGGGAAAATTTTCGTAGTTACGGGAACATTGCCTACCTTGAAGCGGGATGAAGCCAAAGCTTTAATTCAAAAAGCTGGCGGTAAAGTCACCGATTCTGTCAGTGCCAAAACCAATTATTTAGTTGTGGGGGAAGATGCGGGTTCTAAATTGAAGAAAGCCCAACAACTAGGAATTGCTCAACTCACCGAAGCCCAATTATTAGAGATGCTTTGACACAGTGGCTAACCCGTGAAAATAAAAGTTCGTAGTTGGGCTTTAGCCCTTAGATTGGGGCTGAATCCCAACTACAAACTTTTTTGTCTGATCCCATTCATAAATTCATTCCGCGCTGCCAAAATATCAGGTATTTGCACGCAACGCTCCAGCAAATTCATATCTAAATCTGGTAACAATTGACTTCGATAAATTTGTTCATAATTATCTTCTCGCAGTCCATAAAGGGCAATTCGATTGTTTTCCCAAAACCAGACTTCAGCAATTCTTAACCGCTGATATTTTTTTAATTTATCTATGCTGCCGCTGGTAATAGTCACTTCAATTGCCAAATCTGGATGGGCTTTTTTCTCTCCTAAATAGTAAGATTCATCCGGCTCAAAGGAAACATCTTTGTTTTTGTCTCTGCGAGTAGCACTTCCAACTGGAATAAATTTAATTCCTTTTTCAAACAAGTAAAGTGCAATAAATATAGCTAAAATGCTTTTTATTTGTTCGTGTTCTTCCCCTAGTGTCATAAACTCTACACACCCATCTAAATAAGTAATTCGCAATCCGGGGGCATCTGCCATTAAAGATTCTAGGGCTTCAAATTGTTCCCAAGTATAATTACCTGGTAAAGTAAAGCGCTGTTCTGGAATAGTTGCGATCGCTTCTGAAACTTGTAATATCATCTGGTTCATGCTCCAAAAAATAAAAAGTTTGTAGTTGAGCTTTAGCCCCAATCTAAGGGCTAAAGCCCAACTACAAACTCATATATTGCTTCAACACAGGTAAAAGCGTATAAAAACTTCCTTGTTGTTCTATCAAGCAGCGTCGCGATAAAGATTGCAGCGCGTTTAACAAATCTGACGGGGGAATTTTGCCATTTTCTAGCAATTTTTTTAAGTTGATTAGATCGCTTTCTTTAGCCAACAACGAGAGGACTTGTTTTTCTAGTTCAGATAAGCGATCGCACTGCTGCTGTAAACTATCTTTCAAATCTTCTGGTAACAATATAGTATCATCTGGTAATAACTCAGTCAAGCCTCCTCCCACATCTCGAATCAGAGTCGCCACGCTTTTTAACCATAAAGGATTGCCTTGGTAGCGGTGAATGAGTGCGTCCCAATTCTCGATTTCTGCTAACCCATAATCTTTCAGTATTTCTCGTCCGGCGGCGATATCTAAACCAGTGAGTTGTAAGGTTTTAATGTGAGTATTTTGACTTTTAACTTGAGTCACTTCTCGCGGTTGTTCCCAACCGATTAACAGAAAGCAGGTTTGATGGGATAATGTTTCTATCTGTTTGAAAAAAGAGCGATAGTTTTCATATCCTGGTTTATACTTTCCTGCCAATTCGCCACTACTGAAAAGGTTGTGAATGTCATCTAAAACAAGTAAACATCGATGTTTTTGTAAATACTTAATTAAGGATTTTGGTTTAGTTGCAGGTGAATCTAGTTTTTCTGACTGGGAGAAAAACTGTATTAGTTTATCTTCAAATTCATCTAAGGTGTGAGATGCGCCTATGCTGCACCAAATTACATATTCAAACTCATCTTTGATTTGCTGAACGAGTTGCACGGCTAATGTGGTTTTGCCGATACCGCTGATGCCTGCGATCGCTATTAAGGGACAGCGTTCTTGTAAAATCCACGTCTTAAGGGTTTCGAGTTCGGGAGTGCGTGAAGCGAAGCGATCGCCGCTAGGCGAATCATAGAAAGCACCCAACTTTGGCATCTCGCTTAAATCTTGATGCGATGCTTTAGTTTGTTTCGAGTTAGCTGTTTCCTGATTTGGTGGGTATAAGTTGGGTATATTTGGTGGGTGCAAAATTTCCCCACAGAAGTTAACTGTATTAATTTGCACATAGTCTTGTGCAAAATGTGAAAATATCGAGACCTGCAACCTCTCCATTGATGCTCGAAAGTTTGATTTACTAACTTTCTCCCCTAACTCTTGTGAAAGTATCTGCCATAATTCCATTCCTACTTCTCTAACACGATCCTCAGATCGGTTAACCGCCTTGGCAATTTCTTTGTAGTCCCCATCTTCCCACGTCCCTTGCAGAATCCTCTCTTGCAAATCATTGAGGTGCTTACCTGTTCTCGCAAATACCAGATCGTCTACAAGTTTTAACACTTCCTTAAGGTTCATACAATTGGTTAGATGTCAGTATTGGTTCTATTGTACCCAACATTTCCCCACATTTTACCACCTTTCCCAATATTTCGCGATTTTTTGTTGGGTTATCAAGTGGAAAAGTCCCGATAAATACTAAACTTTTTGCAATTGTAAAAATAAAAGTTAATTGCTAGTCTAGATAGAAATCTACTTTATTCCCTTGAGAATATTAGGTAAATGAATGAGCAGAGAAATTGACCAAGAGGTCAGTCGGAAGGACAGGCTAGCCATAAAAATTCTCAAGAAAGGCGACCAAGTTCTGAATGTCTCACACATGGGTGCGGAGATTCACATAGTTGTGCGGAAACCCAACGAGGAAGTTTTTGTCTACTCTGTGTTCCGCGATGAAAATGGACAGCCTAAACTGTCTAAAGCACCAGAGATTAGTATCACTTATGGTGATGGTGAAGTTGAAGCATTGGTAACCGATGCTAATGGTCAGGAAGTTCTCTCTATAACTGCTTAATGAGGTGAGTAGTGGGCAAGAAGTCTCTTAAAGTAACAGTTCATGGTTTATCTGATGAGAACTACGCCGATGTTGCTCATGGGATAGTTAAGACAGTCAAGTCAGTTGCTCCAAATAGCGATATCTCAATTCTGGGGTCAAATCCAGAAACATTTGAGAGGTCATCGAACAAGGAAATCAAGGGTAAGTAATGTGGCAATTCAAAAACGAGACAACGAACACTTGAAGGCACAGAAAGCAGTCAAGCAGAGGGATAGTAACGAATGTGAAATTTGCGGTAAAGTCCCGCAGATCGCAAATGGACACCATGTTATTGCTTACAGTGATGGTGGTCCGGCGGATTTGAAGAATATGATGACACTTTGCCCAGAGTGTCACAGAGCTTACCACAAGGGAGAAATAAAAGTCGATATTTGGCGATTTTAAATACAACGTCAAGCTTGCCTACAGCTCTCCTCGATATCTGTAATAATTGAGAAACCTCAGTTTTTGTTGCTGAGGTTTTTATTTTTATTTTGTAGCAGAATTAACAGTAGCAATCCCTCATGGACAAGTCTGAAGAGGAAAGTCTTTGGGTGGCAGCAATTGATTGGAAGCTTCTGAAACAGGTAGAAGAGACGCTTGTTCAAGCAACAGTCTAGTACGATGTAAATACCAGAGTCAAAAGTGGGGCGTGAGGCTTGCGTAGCAGGATAAAGTTACGTCTCTTGCTTAAAAAATGAACTCAATAAACTTCGTCATGGCTACCAATATCAATCAAAACGATCTCTTCGACATCTGAATCTGAATATTTCTTGAAATTGAATACTATTCTACAGTCGTACTCTACAGTACAAGACCAAGCACCAGATAGCTTACCTTTCAGCTTGTGGGTCTTAAGTGAGGGATGAAATGGATCGTTTCCCAATAGTTCTAGTCCCTGAGCTATTTTCTCCTCCATTTCAGGTTTTTGGCGGATTAAGGATTTGAAAGCTCGTTTGAACGAAGAGGCTAAAACAAGGGTTCTCATCGTTTTAATTCTGCCATTATATCTTTTACTGTGCCTCGGAATACTTGTTCATGCAAATACTCTTCATCAGCACGAACAATATTTAGCGCTATCTCATCTCTCCGTTTTTCCTTAAGTCGTCGCCCGATCAAATCGATTAGGACGATCTGTTCGTCATCAGGCATTTCTTCCACTAACTCTAGAATTGCATCAAAGCTATAGTTTTTCATTGTCAGACTCCAGAACTCTCCACAATTATAGCTTACCTAAGCAAGTCTTTGGGTGGCAGCAATTGAAAAGAACATTAGCACACTCAATATAAAATAGATCTGGCACAAAAAACTCAACAGCCGGATCGTCAAGACAATCGAATAATTGATTAACTTTAGGAGTCAAAGGATCGACGATAAACTGCTTAATACAAATATAGGTAATATTGTATTACTACTGGACTGGACTAACAATGGGCGGCGGACTAGATTTTTCTCCGACGAAGATGGCTTGTAAGGCTTTTTCTAAAGTTTCTGCCATGGCAATTTTATTTTCATACACGACGATTACCCGCGCTAAGGTAGGCAAACTATTTTGTTCAGCTTCTAGATAAAGAGGTTCGACATAAAGAAGCGATCGCTCAATCGGAATCACCAACAAATTACCTTGAACTGCCTTCGATCCTTGGCGATTCCATAAGGAAATTTGCTGAGAAATTGCCGGATCTTGATTAATTAAAGCTTCAATTTGTTCCGTTCCATAAACCAATTGCTGTTTAGGAAATTTGTACAGTAATAATTTACCATATTCTTCGCCATCAGAACGGGCTACCAGCCAAGCAATTAAATTAGTTCTTTGATTGGGAGTAAAAGGTAAAAGCAGAATAAATTCTTCTTGGGAAGTTGTATTTTGTCGTTCTGCCACAATCGGCAAGTTCATAATTAAATAATATGGCTCCACAGGCTGAGGTTTGCCGCCATAGATTTCATTGGGAATTTGCCATAGATCTTCTCGATTATAAAATACTTGGGGATCGGTCATGTGATAGGTTCGCAATTGCTCTGATTGGATGCGGAAAAAATCTGCGGGATAACGTAGATGTTCCCGTAAGCTTGGAGGCATATCAGTTAATGGTTTAAACAAATTGGGAAAAATCGCCATCCAAGTTTTGACAATGGGATCTGCCGAATCGCTAACGTAAAAGTTGACGCTGCCATTGTAGGCATCAATGACTACTTTTACGGAGTTGCGAATGTAGTTGAATTTCTCTTTACTAGGTTCAGAATAGGGATAGCGATCGCTGGTAGTATAACCATCAATAATCCAATACAAATAGTTGTTGGCTTCCTCTCCGGCATCAACTACAGCCAAATAAGGATCGCTGTCATAGTGCAACCAAGGGGCAATCGTTCTAACTCGCTGATTAATATTGCGCCGAAACAGTAATTTAGTCTGGGAATTAAAGTTGTTGGTAAGTAGCATTTGCCAATCTTTTAAATATTGAGCAAATAGCAGTCTCTGCCACCACTGCCCAATGACTACTCCGCCGCTACCATCGTAGGTATTATAAACATTATCATTGCCACTGGGATAGTCAAACTCTGGCAATCTAGTCGGACTCATGGTATAGGTATTGGTAATTTCTCCGTAATAAATCCGAGGATGATCGATGGGAATACTATCGCGAATTTGTTGGCTAGCCGTGGTTAAAATACTGTTACTATCGGCTTGATTGGAACCAATATCTTTGATAAAATAATCTGGCAATCCTCCCGGTGCTACAGTATTAACTGGACTGAGGGTAAAACCATAGCCATGCGTATAAACTAAATGTTCATTTACCCAAGTTTGGGCTTCTGAAGGAACGGCACTATAATCAAGTTCTCTGGCGGCTAAAATGACTTGCCGTTTTTCAGTTTGGCTAGTAGGTAAAGGTTGGCGATCGCGTGTACCAATCCCCCCCGCTGGTATGGTTTCTTCCTGAATTAAATTATAGCGGTCAATATCAGCATTGGGAAACTTATAATAAAGTCGAATTTGCTGCAATTGGCGATTGCTTTTCAATAAGGGGCGAGTATCCCACAGCCGAATATTGCGAATTGTCAAATCGTTTTTTTTGATATCTGCCAGGGTTAATTTGCCTTGGGGATCGAAGGTTTTAATTTCAATCTCTTTTAAGTCAAAGGCTTGGCGGGTAAAACTAATGCTGCGCTGAATATATGGTTTTTCTCGCGCTAATTCGTTGGGTTGAACTACTAACTTTTGCACAGCATTTGGGATGATCAAGCTCGCCAAGAATAGCAAGGGGAATATGACTAATGCAGTGCGAAGGGGGAAAAAACTAAATAGGCGGCGAATTACGAATTGCCAGAGATATTGTCTAACAGTGGAACTCTGAACAAAGTGATTTTTTTGCCGTTTCTGGTTGTTTTCAAAAACCGCCCTTCCGAATAATGATATGGCGATCGCAACCGTTAAAACAGCCAAAATACCATTTAAAGGTAATTCCACATTCACATCTGTATAGCTCGCGCCGTAGGCAACTCCGCGAACCGAATATAGCAATTCGTAACTATTGAGAATATAATGGCTACTAATGCTCAGGGCAAATACTCCTCCTAATCCACTTAAATGAGATTGTTGCGAGGGAGAAAAGCCGGGAAAAATGCCTTGACTGAGACTATCTGCCGATAGTAAATAGGCAAGTAAACTAGCTATCAAGGCGTATAAAGATAGTCCCACCAACCAAAATTCTAACAGTTCCCAAATCGGTAACTGAAAAATGTAAAAACTCAGATCTTGTCCAAAGAGGGGATCGGTGCTACCAAAATTAGTAGGATGGAGAAATTGCAAAAATCTTGCCCAATGGGATGACAACAATAAACTAAAAATTAGACTGAGGAAAATGGCGATCGCTCTCAGCCAAAAACCGGAATTAAATATTAGGGCGATCGCCATTCCCCCCAAACCTGCAATCGCTGCCCCTTGCGCCCACCAATTTGATAGTGATAGCCCCATTTCCCGCAAAGATGTTAATCCCAACCGCCAGGGTAAATTAGGCAATTCCCTAGTTTGAGGAAGATGGGGATACCAATACCAAGCTCCCAAGGGAAAGATTTCTATGGCTGCTTTGCCATAGTGCAGCACAATGATACTTACCACTAAGGTAAGGAAAAATACTATGGGCAATAACCAGCTCAAAGCGATTGCTTTTACCCCTTCAGGTGGTTTTTCGATGGCTTTGGCGGGATATTTCCACCGCTCTACCAACGCCAAATTTCCCAACAAATAGCTCGCCGAGACAAAGAAAGCGATCGCTCCAACACCAATCTGTGTCGCCAACTGCCACCAAAATACCGAAAGATAGCCAACTTCTCCAAACCAGAGAATATTCGCCGCCAGCCGCGCCGCTAAATCCCATACCAACCCTAGCCCTAACAGCCAGCCAATCCGTTTTTTCAACCATTGCCACATTTAACGATTATCTCCGAAAAAGGGGCGATCGCTCTTGGCTGCGATCGAGAGAATTAACAAAAATTTGGATTTCCAAACGATAACTTTTTCTGACCATCTGGGTAGACTAATCCCAATCAATTCAGTAGTTGTCCGAGTGCCAACAGCGCTGTAATTTGCTATGACTAAAAATTTTTTCCGTCAAAATTTGCAAGGGCGCTCTTTTAAAGGTGAAAATTTGCGTGGGGCGAATTTTAGCTGTGCCGATATTCGCGGTGCAGATTTTAGTAATGCCATCCTTGCTGATGCTAACTTTACTAAAGCGAAGGCGGGAGTCACCGATCGCTGGGGTATTGGATTGCTATTAATTTCTCTATTGTTATCAGTAGTATCTGGTTATTTTTCTGGTTTAGCTAGTTCTTTACTTTCCATTTCTTTCTCTCCCAATACATCTAACTTAGTTGTCGCCTTGATGTTAGGTTTATTTGTCTTTATCGCCATTCGCAAAGGCGTGTGGGCAACTATCTTTGTCGAAGGTACTGCCGTTTCTCTTGCCATGATTGCCGCTGCAACTGCTCAATTAATTCTGAGCCTAGCAGCGCGATTTGCTTCCAGCGAATTAACCAAATCCGTCGATAATATTGCCGATTTTGCTGCCGCTATTTTTAAAGCAGTATCAATTGTTGGTACTGCTGCCTGGGCGGTAGCGATCGCCGTTCTTGCCGCCGCTGCCTTAGTATTAGCAGGGATTATCGCCGGGATTCTTGCCACCATTTTATTTACAGTTATAGCCTTAATTGTGGGTTCTGCCAGTGGGGGGATGACAGCGGCGGGTTTGGTGATTTTTGTGGCTTTATTGGGTACGGGTATTGCTTGGCGATCGCTCACTGGTTGTCCAATTTTCGCCCCCATTTATAATCTTGCCATAGAATTCACTACTTTAGGCGGTACAAACTTTTGTGGAGCCGATTTGACGGCGGCTGATTTTACGAGCGCTCGTTTGCAAAGTACCAATTTCGATCGGGCAATTTTGATGGAAACCTGTTGGCACCATGCCATTAAGATTGAATGCGCTCGGTTAGGGGGCAGTATTTTAAGCAATGCCAAAATTCGCCATTTATTGCAAACCAAAAAAGGGCGTAAAGGCAGTTTTATCGGCTTAAATCTTGTTGGCGCAAATTTGGCTAAAGCTGATTTAGTTCAGGCAAATTTCAGCCATGCTAATTTATATCGAGCCAATTTTGCTGGCGCTAACTTGAAAGGAGCCAATTTTTCTGGAGCTAATTTAATTGAAGCCGACTTCAACGGCGCGAATTTAGATGAGGTTAATTTAGGCGGGGCAAATTTAAGGGGTGCAGCGATGCCAGATTTAGAAATTAAGCGCGTTAAGACATAGGGGCAACTAGGGGGGATTCCCCCTACAGGCGTACCTCATAAACGTGGGATACGCTGTAGATTTAGACGCGCTATAGATGACAGTTTCGAGGAATATACTTTCTATCTTCTTTTCTTGATTGAGTCATACTATCTAGTTGCCACATTCCTTGATTTTGAGTGAAGGTATAATTTTTGATATCAGTGCTACCAGTTCCATCTTCTCTACAATATTTCATAGTTGCCCGTAACACAACTTTTGTTTCGTTCACAATTCTTTGAGGATCATCTACAACTTGTAGACCTGCAATTGGTGATTTTTTGGGTTTTTTGGTGTCTGGAGGAATACCTTTTAGCCATCTTTTTTGATTATCCTTATCAATTTTAGGATACATTTTCTCTAACGTTGAAAAATCTCGATTAGTTAGACTATAGGCATATAAATTTAATAGATGTTCTGGTGAATGAGAAAAAGATTTGGTTGTTTTTGGTGTATTTTTGTTCTGGTTAGCAGTGGCAGGAAACTGATTAGTTTTAGATTTTTCGTTTGATAATGGAGTGCTTTCAACAGCCTTTGGCAAAGTAGGAATAGTGGTATATGACGGCGGTGTATTTGGGTTCTGGTTGACAGCACCAGGAAATTGATTAACTTTGGATGATTGATCATCTTTAATAGGTTCAATTAAAGGGTATTCAATTAAAGGCTTTCCTGGTGAGTTCTTCACGACTAAAGTCCCTAAAGCAAATGATATTAAACAAGCTACAAATCCACCTCCAAACAGATATAGAATTGTTTTTCTGGCTAGTAAAACAAATTCTACGTGTTCCAGTTTTAATTTTTCAATATTTTCTTCAAGTTCTCTATTTTGATCGCCTATTTTTAAATGATTAATCTTCAAAGTAAGATTCTCAATTTTTTCCTTTAATTTATTAATTTCTTTGTCACATTCTTCAATCTGTTTGTCAAGCTCAAATCTTTTCACTACATCATCTAGATACGCACGTTTCCGAACAAACGCGGCACGCTTTTCCTCTATTTCAGACCGTTTGCTCAGACAATTATATATTTTTGCTTCCAATTCAGAAATTTCATTCATTTCCAAAATCTCCTAAGAGAGTGATTGATTTTCTCCCAAATTTTTACAATAAAAGCTTCAGTATCTAAGTCCATTTCATAGGATGCGAGAGCCGGAATAATTGGCAACGCTATTTTCAGTTTTGCAGTTGCCGCCTTTCCAGGATCATCTAATTTATTTTGAATATTAGTGAGCATTTCAATCAGCTTATCTTGCTGATTTATTAATTGATGATTTTGCAATTTCTGGACAATTAAATAAACTTGATCGAGGACATTAATCGCATCTATTTCTGTAATGACTGTAGATTCTAAATCTTGGCAAATAATCTCTGTATACTCAGTTTGATGCTGACGAATGCTCGGTATTAAGTCTCGCTTGATGCGTTGTGTTAGTTCAAATTTCTGCTGTGCGCTGGCTGTAATTACAATTTCTCTCTCAAAAACACCAAGTTTTTCATATTCAATTTCTAAGACTTCTTCTAGATTAATAAGTCTTTGTCTGTCAAAATTGTTAAATTGCATACAAAAGTGCCTCTCACGGAGAATATAATATTGACTTTTGTAGATTTTATTGCCCAGATGACCTTAGTAGATTATTATAAGCTATGAAAATCATACTCACTATTGCTTATATAAGATTCATAGGAATAGCTTATGAGATTTTTCTTTAACCCTGAGAGACTCAGCTTACATTATATAATACCACAATTGTCTTATCACAGATGCTCATATTCACATATCTTTAGATTGGTTGCCCATTTTTTTAGATGCGATCGCGATCATCTATTCTCGCGGACACCGATACATCTGATAATCATAACCGTTAATTTGCCGAAAGGTTTCTGGGTTGGCAACGCAGTCTCCCACGTCTTTAGGCGCATGGAAATTAACCAACCATAAATCTAAGGGGCGAGGCATTTGGGCAAGAGTCTTCTGAAGAACATCCGTAGAAAGTTGCGGCTCGCGATTTTGATGGGCAAGCAGAAATAACGGATTCATGGTTGCCCCAGTGCGCTTAAACTCTAACGCTACACCCATCATTTCCCCAGTTTGAACGAGAGTTTTATGGGTAGTAGCAATTAAGACTGGTTCGTGGGAAGCTTGTTGAATGATAGGAACCAAAAAATCTGGACGATAATATTTACGATAGCCGAGATTATTGGCTACGGTGATGCTGCTGAGAATGCCAACAGCTAAAATTATCCCAACGGCTTTTTGATTGGTGATTGGTAACTTGAAATTTCCCAGTTGAAAATCACAGCTTTTTTGCTCAGGAGTTGAAATTGCTCCCGGCTGACTAAATCCTTGCCAACAAGCGGCGAGACTAGCTCCAATTACAATGATTACCGCTGGAAAATAAACGAAATTGTATCTTGGTCCGCGAGTGATATCAATTCCCAGAATATACGCCATCCCGAAAAACAAAGATATAGCTGCCAAGACAAAACCACCTAAAGTTATTGCAGCAATGTTATTTTCCGGCTGTTGTAACTGGAATTTAATCCCTCTAACCAAAATGGGAATTGTCCAAATCAAAAAAATCAACATTGCCAAACCAGAAACAATCACAATCGGAATTTCCTCTGATTCCACAGGCAGCAATACCAACATGGCAATCCAACCTGCCAAAGCTTGAGCCAACGGATTGATTAAACTGAGGAGATTGCGATCGCCACTTTGAATCCACTGCGTCATCTCGCTATTATAACTATGTTGCCAAACCAGCACCCAAACCAATCCCCCCGCTGCTGTTCCCAGGGCAACCAGTAAAATTCTCCCCCATTGAAAAGTCGTTGATTTGGGGCGATGAATCCACCACAGATAGGCTAAAACCATACTTTCTGCCACCAAAGTCAAGCTAAAAAAGTAGTGGGTAGCCAAGGCTAAACTATTGGCAACAATCCAACTAAATACTGTCCACAAAGGCAAAGGTTTTTGTTCCCTGAGACAGCGCCCCGCCACTGCCAAACAAGCTAAGGATGCCATGACGAACAAAATCACCAAAGTGTAATGGCGAGCTTCCTGGGCAATATAAATGGCATAGGGAGAAACCGCCATCATTGCCGCCGATAAATGTCCGACTACGGCAGAACGAAAAGCTAACTTTCCCAAACTATAGGCAGCCGGAATAGCAATAATCCCAAAAAGAGTTGCCAGCGATCGCGCCCCAAAAACCGAAACTAATCCTCCTTCGGGAGGAAACAAATTTAACCACAAATGTGATAGGACAAAATACAATGGGGGATGGTGATCTTCGGTCAGCAAATTACGAATTACATCCCCAATATTAGTTGATAAATTAGTTTGCAAAGGTTCTAGCAGGACATCAAGAGCGATCGCTTGGTCTAAAGGCACTGTTTGAAAACTATGCCCTAAACTAAACACCATCGTCGCAAATTCATCCGTCCAAGGTGGTTTCGCCGTCAGATTAGTTAATCGTAAAGCAGCACCAATCGCAATCCATAGCAACAGCAGCAAAAAAGTGGTCAGTTGCGGCTTTTTAGTCGTAAATTCTGAGAAGCTAATTTTCAACTTTCAATCCCATAATTGCAACACAATCTATCGAGTTAACTGGTTTAACTGGTTCGCTTATTTCTCATCAAGGCAGAGCCTCTAGATGGCATTACCAGGCTCGATCCTGATAATGAGTAGACTCCCCAATTCCCAATTCCCTCCTATTTCCCCCAATTCCCTCCTATTCCCTATTCCCTATTCCCTATTCCCTATTCCCTATTCCCTATTCCCTCCTATTCCCTATTCCCTGTTCCCTGTTCCCTGTTCCCTGTTCCCTGTTCCCTGTTCCCTACTCCTTAACCTCCGTCACCCGCCAACTAAGTTTAAAATTCAACCAGAAATTCCAAACCGTGACAATGGCGATCGCAATCAGTTTGGCAGCATACTCATTGACGTGGAAAATATTGAACAAAATATTCACAATCGTCACATTCAACACCAACCCCGTCAAACAGATAATATTGAACTTTAACAGCCGCTTGAATCGTTGGCGTTTTCCCTTTTGGCGACTAGAAATATCGCCAAAAGTCCAAACATCATTCCAGAGGAAATTATTGATAATTGCCACTTCCCCAGAAATTGCCGCACTGCGAGTTAGTCTCCAACCCAGCATACTAGGGTCGTGGAGCAGATAAAATACTGCCATATCCACAAATACCCCGCTGAAACCCACCAAGCCAAAGCGGAAAAATCGGGCAATTGGGCCGAGGGAAAACCGCAGGCGAATTAAATGGCGCAAATAATCCACATACTGCTTCCAAGTAACCTTACTTTCCCCCTCTTGCCGCTCTTGGAAAACATAGCCCACTTCCCCAATCCAAGGCACTCTGCCGCGAGCCAACACCTCAATCAAAATCTTGTAGCCCACCGGACTCATCGTTCGCCCAGCGATGCACTGACGGCGTACCATAAAATAACCGCTCATCGGATCGGAAACCCGTCCAATCACTTCTGGCAGAATAATTAAACCTAGAGTTTGAGCGCCTCTAGATAAAATACGCCGAATCAAACTCCAATCGCTTACCCCGCCACCTTCCACGTGACGGCTCGCCACCGCCATATCGCCCCCGCGAGCAATTTCTCCCCATAACTTTAATAGCAGTTCCGTGGGATGCTGAAGATCCGCATCAATCACCCCCAGCACATCGCCCCTAGCTGCTTGCCAACCGCGAATTACCGCCGTAGACAATCCCCTCTCCTCAATTCGGCGCATCACCCGCAGTTGGGGATATTGGGGTGTGAGAGATTGAGCCACTTCCCATGTACCATCAGGACTATTATCGTCCACCACAATCAACTCGTAAGCATTGGGGAGGACAGGATCGAGCAAACTGGTTAATTGGTCAACTATTTTGGGAATATTTTTACTTTCTTTAAAGGTAGGGATAATTAAAGAAAAGCGAATTGCCCCATCGCCATCAGCGGCAGGGGCGATTGCCGGAATTTGCAACGAGCCTGTGGGTACTGGCAAAAGATCGTGAGGTTGGCTGATACTCATGAAAAGCAAGCTTAAAGTTAGTGGTAGAGCGGATGTGGAGACTTACCCTGAGCAAGTTTAAACCAGGAATTGAAAATTCCTCATCGCGAACGAGGTTAATTTATGATTGTGCAGGCAGACGGAATCGAAACGGTGACTGAAATCCTTGCCAAAGTATTAGCTGGCAAGGATTTATCCACCGAGGAAGGAGTGCTGTTACTGAAACAAACCAATCCCAGTGCGATCGCCACCATTCAACAAACCGCCAACCAATTGCGACAGCAACAAGTTGGCGATACCGTCACCTATGTTATCAATCGCAACATCAACTTTACCAATATCTGCGAACAGCATTGTAATTTTTGTGCTTTTCGTCGGGATGCAGGAGCGGCAGGAGCCTACTGGCTAGACTGGGAGCAGATTCTGGAAAAAGCCGCCGATGGGGTGCGCCGCCAAGCTACGGAAATCTGTATGCAAGGGGGGCTGAACCTAGAAGCTAAAATTAATGGGGCGGCGTTGCCCTATTATCTGCAATTAGTCAAAACCATTAAAACTGCCTTTCCCCAACTGCACTTACACGCCTTTTCCCCCCAAGAAGTCCAATTTATTGCCAGGGAAGACGGACTAAGTTATGCTGCCGTCATTGCCGCTTTGCAGGAGGCGGGGGTAGACTCGATGCCGGGAACTGCTGCTGAAGTGCTAGACGATAAGGTGCGGCACATTCTTTGCCCAGAAAAGATTGATACCGCCACTTGGTTAGAAATTGTGGGTACGGCACATCGATTGGGAATGCCCACCACCAGTACCATGCTCTCAGGACATATTGAAACGCCAGAACAGCAAATGGGGCATTTAGAAAAATTGCGATCGCTCCAACAAACTGCCCAAGAAAAAGCTTATCCTGCTGCCATCACCGAATTTATCCTTTTACCCTTTGTGGGGCAAGAAGCACCCCCATCCCTGCGCCGTCGAGTTGGACGAGATCAACCGATACTAGCTGATGCTTTATTATTAACCGCCGTAGCGCGAATCTTTCTCGGTAATTGGATTGTCAATCATCAACCTAGTTGGGTCAAACTTGGTTTATCGGGAGCCACCACTGCCCTAAAATGGGGCTGCAACGACATCGGCGGCACACTAATGGAAGAACACATTACCACCATGGCAGGAGCGCAGGGTGGCACTTGCATGGAAGTTGCCGATTTACAAGCCGCAATTACTTCTTTAGGTCGTCCCCATCAGCAACGGGATACTTTATATAGTCAGTCTAAATCATTTATACCAATCTCTAGGGGTAGCGCCCCCGTGCCTACCCCAATCTGACGGGGCAACCACGGGGGGATTGCCCCTACGGGATTTTCCAAGTTTAGACGGACTATACAAATTAGAAGGATTCTGAGGTCTTAAAAGTTTCCATAGGAGTTTCAGGGATGATAGACCTATAATGTATGCTAAGTGTTTTTAAAAATTGTGTAGTTTTTGCAGAAACTTTTGCGATTGTTGCCGAATCAAGGAGCAAATATTCAGGACACCCCCCTTGCCAGACAAGCTTTTCACCCTACAAACCTTTTTTATGAGGATACCCGAATAATGCGAGCTTTACTAATTTATCCGCTGTTTCCCAAAACCTTTTGGTCCTATGAAAAAATCCTAGAATTAGTGAACCGTAAAGTTTTGCTGCCTCCCTTGGGCTTGGTAACGGTAGCGGCGATTCTGCCCCAAACCTGGGAATATAAGTTAGTCGACCGAAATATTCGCGCTGTTACCGAAGAAGAGTGGGCATGGGCGGATATTGTGATTCTCTCAGCAATGATTGTCCAAAAACAGGATTTTGCCCTGCAAATTGCTGAAGCCAAGCGGCATGGCAAGTTAGTCGCCGTTGGCGGTCCCTACGTTACGGCTTTGCCGGAGGAAGCGCGAACCGCTGGAGCAGATTTTCTAATTTTAGATGAAGGGGAAATTACTCTACCGATATTTGTTGAAGCCTTGGCACGGGGGGAAACCAAAGGCGAATTTAGTGCCAATGGGGTAAAACCAGATGTGACTACCACGCCGATTCCCCGTTACGATTTACTGGAATTATCAGCTTACGATTCCATGTCAGTGCAGTTTTCGCGGGGTTGCCCCTTCCAGTGCGAATTTTGTGACATTATTGTGCTGTATGGACGAAAACCCAGAACGAAAGATCCCGCGCAATTGTTAGCAGAATTGGATTATCTCTACAATTTAGGTTGGCGACGCGGCGTGTTTATGGTGGACGACAATTTTATCGGCAATAAGCGCAATGTCAAGTTATTGCTGAAGGAGTTGAAAGTTTGGCTAGTAGAACACGCATATCCCTTTCAGTTTAATACCGAAGCCTCCATTGACCTTGCCCAAGACCAAGAATTAATGGATTTGATGTCGGAATGTAACTTTAATGCCGTATTTTTGGGGATTGAAACCCCAGACGAAGATAGTTTGCAACTGACGAAGAAATTCCAAAATACCCGCAGTTCCCTGGCAGAATCAGTGGAAGCAATTATCCGGAGTGGACTGCGACCAATGGCAGGGTTTATCATTGGCTTTGATGGCGAAAAAACTGGAGCAGGCGATCGCATTGTCCGGTTTGCTGAATTAACTGCGATTCCCACGACTACTTTTGCCATGTTACAAGCGTTACCCAACACAGCTTTATCCCATCGACTGGAGCGGGAAGGGCGCTTGCGGGATAGTAATTGCAACCTGAATCAAACCAGTTTAATGAATTTTGTTCCCACCCGTCCCCTAGAAGACATTGCCCGGGAATATGTAGAAGCATTTTGCGCTTTATACGATCCTGAAAAGTATCTGGACAGAACCTATCGCTGTTTCTTAAAATTAGGTGTGCCTAAGTGTCAGACTCCCAGTAAATTCCCCAGCTTGATTGAGTTGCGAGCGCTGTTAATTGTGATTTGGCGACAAGGTTTTAAGCGTAGCACTCGCTGGAAGTTCTGGCATCATCTGTTTAGCATTATTAAAAATAATCCGGCAGTCTGGGATCATTATTTAACGGTTTGCGCTCACAACGAGCATTTCTTGGAATATCGGGAAATTGTCCGGCAAGAAATTGACGAGCAATTAGCGGTTTATTTGGCTGATGATGCCAAAGTAAAAGCGGAAGCCAAAATTTTGGAACCTGTAAAAGCGATCGCTGGTTAGTGATGGGGTGATGGGGTGATGGGATGATGGGGTGATGGGATGATGGGGTGATGGGGTGATGGGGTGATGGGGT
>CAKZHE010000074.1 GCA_936920195.1 uncultured cyanobacterium
TCGTTCCCAGGCTCTGCCTGGGAATGCCCATTGAGAGGCTCTGCCTCGCTTTGTCATCCGAGGCAGAGCCTCTCGATTCGGTTCCCAGACAGAGCCTAGGAACCAGTTCAATGGGAGTGAGAATATTGAACAAAGTTATTGCATGAATAAAATCGCTCAAAAATTCGCCAAGTGAACAGGCTAGGAAGGAGTAGAAGCGATTATTTTGGGAAAAGACTAGCGGCTTCTATCTATGGTTTCCATAGGTTTCATCTATTTTTCTTTTGTTCTAATTTTTATACAAAGAGAATAATAAAATTTATTAAATTTGTTTTTAAGAGCTTCAGAAATCTTTTAAAGTCAAAAAAGTTCTAAATAGTATTTCTATCTTTCTTATAAGCCTGATTGCACAGCTTTTCATTCCTGGAGGGGCTTTTTTTTCCCAGCAACTTAGTCAATAATGCTGGAGAAGACAAAAAGAATTTGCAACAGCCCCCAGATAAAAACCAAGCTTTAGGAGGCAACTGAGTGAAACTCGCAGTTTACGGAAAAGGTGGCATCGGTAAATCGACAACTAGCTGTAATATCTCTGTGGCCTTAGCTCGCCGGGGCAAAAAAGTCCTCCAGATTGGCTGCGACCCCAAACACGACAGCACCTTTACCCTGACAGGCTTCTTAATTCCCACGATTATTGACACTCTCCAGTCCAAGGATTACCACTACGAAGATGTTTGGGCAGAAGATGTCATCTACAAAGGTTATGGCGGTGTAGATTGCGTAGAAGCTGGCGGTCCCCCAGCAGGTGCGGGTTGCGGCGGCTATGTAGTCGGCGAAACGGTGAAATTGCTGAAAGAATTGAACGCCTTTGACGAATACGACATTATTCTGTTTGACGTTTTGGGTGACGTAGTTTGTGGTGGCTTTGCCGCTCCTTTGAATTATGCCGATTACTGCTTAATCGTTACGGATAACGGCTTTGATGCTCTCTTTGCCGCCAATCGGATTGCGGCCTCCGTGCGGGAAAAAGCTCGCACCCATCCCCTGCGACTGGCAGGATTAATCGGCAATCGCACCAGCAAACGAGATTTGATTGAAAAGTATGTGGAATCCGTTCCCATGCCTGTGTTGGAAGTGCTGCCCCTAATTGAAGATATTCGGGTTTCTCGCGTCAAGGGCAAAACCTTGTTTGAGATGGCAGAAACTGACCCTTCCCTGAATTATGTTTGCGATTACTACCTGAGCATCGCTGACCAAATTTTGGCTCGCCCCGAAGGTGTGGTTCCCAACGACTCCCCAGATAGAGAATTATTCTCATTACTTTCTGACTTCTACCTGAATCCCGCGAAACACGAAGCCAAGGCTGAAGTGGAAAAATTAGACCTGATGATGGTCTAGGAGAATACAGATTGAGTTGAGAAAGCGATCGCTTAAAGGTTCTAATTAAACTGATACCCTGGAACCTGCCCACCTGAAACCTTTCAAAACTCAATTCTTTCGATGAATATTGCCCAGCTTCGGAAATCTCTCAAAATTAAGTGGCTGACCTACTACCGAGAAAATCGCGAATGGCTAGTGCGGCTAGGAGTTTGGGTCAACTGCGATGGTCAACGCCGCCCTTCTTCTAGTTTCATTTTGGCTACGCTGTCGATTTTAGAGCCGCGACTGACACAAATATTTCCCTTGGTGGTGGAACTGAGCAACAATCCTGACCGAGTTGTAGCAGCTTTGGGACTAAACTTCAATCCGGATGTGGAATTGAAGGCGATGACGGGGAAAAGTCCGGTAACGGAGGTTGCCCTGCCTGATGCGGTGAAAATGCTACCTGCTAGCGATGTCAGCGAAATCAAGTTGAATCCAGACAGCAAAGCTAGCAATATTACTTCTTTTGTAGACGAGAATTGTCGAGGCACTAGAGACTCTCCCGACTAGAGTTCTCCGCAACCCGATTTACCTGCCCTTTGGAGAGGAAACTAAAATTATGACCCTGGCTGAAGCTCAACCACAAGCGTTAAATTTTGAATGCGAAACTGGTAACTATCACACCTTCTGTCCGATTAGCTGCGTGGCGTGGTTGTACCAAAAGATTGAAGATAGTTTCTTTTTGGTGATTGGGACAAAGACCTGCGGCTATTTTCTGCAAAATGCGATGGGGGTGATGATTTTTGCCGAACCCCGCTATGCGATGGCAGAGTTGGAAGAGGGGGATATTTCCGCCCAGTTAAATGATTACGAAGAACTGAAAAGGTTGTGTTTGCAAATCAAGCGCGATCGCAATCCTAGTGTAATTGTTTGGATTGGGACTTGTACCACCGAAATCATAAAAATGGACTTGGAAGGTTTGGCTCCCAGGTTAGAAGCAGAAATTGGCATTCCCATTGTGACGGCGCGAGCTAATGGTCTGGATTACGCCTTTACCCAAGGGGAAGATACAGTATTAGCTTCGATGGCGTTGAAGTGTCCCGAAAAGTCTCCCGCAGCCGAAGCAGATAAAAATGAACGGAATGCGATTCAAAAGCTGTTGAATTTCGGTAAAAAGAAGGAAGATGTCGCCGCCGAAGAATCAGAATATGCCAAGCATCCTCCGTTTGTGTTATTTGGTTCCTTACCTGACCCCGTAGTTACGCAATTAACTTTGGAACTCAAAAAACAAGGGATTAAAGTGGCTGGTTGGTTGCCTTCTAAACGCTACACGGAATTACCAGTTTTAGAAGAAGGTTACTACGTTTCTGGGG
Organism: uncultured cyanobacterium; assembly: GCA_936920195.1. Classification (GTDB taxonomy): domain Bacteria; phylum Cyanobacteriota; class Cyanobacteriia; order Cyanobacteriales; family FACHB-T130; genus CAKZHE01. The sequence continues at coordinate 2,712 of CAKZHE010000074.1, forward strand.
TTAATCCTTTCCTCAGTCGTACTGCCACCACTTTGATGCGTCGCCGTAAATGTAAGTTGATTGGCGCACCTTTCCCCATTGGACCCGATGGCACTCGTGCCTGGTTAGAAAAGATTTGTTCGGTGTTTGGAATTACCCCCCAAGGTTTAGATGAACGGGAAGCGCAAATTTGGGCAAGTGTGGAAGATTATCTGCAATTAATTCGCGGCAAATCAGTCTTTTTCATGGGCGACAATTTATTGGAAGTGTCTTTAGCTCGCTTCTTAGTTCGTTGCGGCATGATTTGTCAAGAAATTGGCATTCCCTACATGGATAAGCGCTATCAAGCGGCGGAATTAGATTTCTTGGCCCAGACTTGTCAGGAGATGGGCGTACCGACACCGACGATTGTGGAAAAGCCAGATAATTACAATCAAATTCAGCGAATTTATGACCTGAAACCAGATTTAGTGATTACTGGGATGGCTCATGCCAATCCTTTAGAAGCTCGCGGGATTAATACTAAGTGGTCGGTGGAATTTACCTTTGCTCAAATTCACGGCTTTACTAATACGCGCGACATTCTGGAATTAGTTACTCGTCCGATGCGCCGCAATACTAGCCTGAAAGATTTGGGTTGGGATAAGTTGGTGAAGGAAGAAGCCAAAGTTTCGGTTTAATATCAAGGTTACTTCACCCGCCGGAGGTTTAAACCTCCGGCTAATAGTCGAAGTCCACTAAAGTGGACTAGGGAAAGATTTCAGCAATATTCGTAGTACCACGTCTAGTCTAAAATGTTGGGTTATCCCAGTTTGTAGAGACGTTCCGGTGGAACGTCTTCAATAGATCTCCCAACCCAATCTATCATTCTATGACAGATCAGGTTTTGAGCATCGAAATTTGGGAAAACAAGACCGTTAAGCCTTCCCAATCGAGCAACTATCCATCCTGGTAAACAATTCAAGTAAGCGGTCTCTGCGATTTTCAAACTAGCCGTCTTCCCCTGCCCATAAGCTGCTAGGCAAATGCCCATCGGGTATTTTTTCAGGGTTGTAACTAAAGTCGGCATTGCTACACCAGATCCAGTTTCCATCAGTATTCTTTACCCGCCAGCCGATTTTAGTTCCAAAAATGTCTCTATCTTCAAATGACTCCTGAAAAATCCTCTTTTGCACACTAAAGCTAAATTTTCCTTCGCTATTTTCCTGCCATAACGCATCAATCGTTTCTAAGTCCGTACAAGGAAATACTTCTAAGGTTTCTTGAGTAATCTTTTCTTCTTGAAGGTTAGCAACTTTTTTGACTACCATTTTCATCAATCTAGCTGTTTCCTTATCTGCCTTCATCCATTCCTTGTTTTCCAAGAGGTTTTTAAGATTTTTGTAACTTACACCAACAGAAGATCTCATTAGTTCTTTAAACTGTTCGTCTTCTCGCAAACCATCAAAGTCAGGATTAGTTTTCGCCAGTTTTTGAGTTTCCTCTGGATTAAACGTGACAGCCTCTTTCAAGGTTTCAAGCGCTGGCTGAGTATAACCCATAAGGGATTGACAGACAGCTTTTATATACCAATAAAAGTAATTTTTGGGATCTAGTTGAATCAGCTTATCAGCAACTTCAATCCCTTTCTCAAATTGCTGAAGATTGTACAAACTTGTCCCAATTCCATACCAAGATGAATAATTTTCTGGTTCAAGCTTTAAGCTCTCTTTGTAAGTTGCGATCGCTTCTTCATATTTACCTAAACCTTGTAAAGAATCTCCAAAATTATTCAATGCAATAACCAGTGTCCGATCCAGTTTAATTGCTTCAACGAGGACGGGTATTGCCTCCTCAAATTTTTCCAACTGATTCAAGGCGTAACCTTTATTATTCCAGGCAAGCACTAATCCAGGGTTAGCCTGAATTGCTTTATCGTAAAACTCAATCGCCTTGGGAAGATCTTTCTCTAAATGCTCGTTTCCTTGATCATAAAAATCGATCGCTTGATCCATTGCCTGATAGTCAAGAAATCTAACTGAGGCCGTTTTTGAGAAGGAATCAATTAGATTGGTATAAATAAATTGCAAGACCGTTTCCCATTCCTGGAATAGTTTCACTCTTGCCTTGTCATATTTTTCAATGAGAGCTTCAAGGGCTTTTTGCTGTTTATTTCCTCCAAACCATCCACCGATAGCCCCACCAATCATTGAACCAAGGCCAGGTGCAATCAACGTTCCAATAACAGTTCCAATCATTGCTTCTTGGGACATCAAGGTTTTACCAGAGAGATTGGCAGTAAATTCTTGAGCGGCTCCGGCAAAGAAGGCTTTTAATATATTGGTTTCCTGGGGAAAGTCAGTTTGAAGAACTTCTTGTGTCACTCGCTCTAAATCTCGAATGGCTAATTTCACTCCAGTAAAGTTGGAGTCAATAACATTAGAAATAATAGATTGTATTTTAGTCTGTTCCAGTTGCAGGCCAAACGGTTCAGAAATACCGATAACTTGCTTTGCAAACTGGTCGAGATCTAACTTTAGATCTGTTTCTAGTTCATTTACAAAATGTTCAACAATTTCATGAATTGTTTTGTCACTCTCTGAACCAACTTTGTAGGCAAGGTGTTGGTAGCACACCGTTTGAATTGCAGCATAGATCTGATTCGATAGCCCAACACCGTCAACTTCCTGTACTACTGACAAAGTTGTAACTTGCTGGGTTATCTTGGAAGAGGGAGATAAATCCAAGCTGGCAGGCTGAACTTCCTGGGATTCAATTTTGTCTACAAACAGTTTGATTTCTTCCTGCCAATCAGGGAAATCTTCCCCAGATTGTTTGCCATATAGTCGCAACCTGTTGATACCCTGAACTCCCAACTCCTGGAACTCAGATTCCAGTAGTGCCACCATTTGTTCTTGATTTGGAACTTCTGCTGCCTCCAGCATTATTTGTAAACAATCATTTTTGGTACTAACCTTCGCTACAACCCCGCTCACCTGTAGTTTTTGGTTAATTAATGTTGCAACAGCTTTAACATCTCCTTGTTTCGCAAGAATTGCAGGATCTTGCTTAGTTTCTCGTTTAGTCTTGAATTCTTCCATCCAATCTGGAATTTCTTCACCTACCCGTTGCCCGTAAACCTTTACAGTACACCAGTCGTCAACAGTCAAACCTGCCAATCCTTTACGAATAAAGTCAACTAATGGCTTCTGTGGTGGGGTTTTAGCTGCTTCCAGCATGATATGTAAGCAGCTATTTTTGATAGCAGTCTTTGCTGTAATGCCTTTAGATTGAAGTTTTTGATTTAGCAGGGTGGCGATCGCTTTCGCATTTCCCTGTTTTGCTTGAGCAATGTTTGGCATTTTTGCCTCTCCACTACTGGCTGATAAAGCCGTTGCTTGAGTCCCATTAAATACAAATTATATATATAAATTTTTTTAAAGCAATCAAAATTAATTATTTCTTAAGTATTTTCTCTAAAAAAATACCTCACACAATAGCCAGTTAACTGATAAGCGGTGCGTTACGCTATCGCTAACGCACCCTACTAATATATATGGAGTAGCTGCGTAAGTCCTGAATTATATTGTGCAATCAAAACAATCATTTATAATTCTTCAGAAAATAGGTCATCATTTCCCCTTTGCCTTTAACCTGCAAAATCCCCCTTTCCTCAAAGACAAACTTGGATTGCAATTTTTCGTAGGTGGTGGCAGTCACTTGGATGTAACCGGGTAAACCTTGGGATTCCATCCGGCTGGCAGTATTCACCGTATCACCCCAAAGATCGTAAATGAACTTTTTGATGCCAATTACTCCGGCAACTACTGGTCCAGTGCTAATGCCAATTCTAATTTGAAAAGGCTCGCCTGCGGGGGTGAAAAAGTTGCTAATAGCAGCTTGCATTTCTAATGCCATGAATGCGATCGCCTCAGCATGATCTTCGCGTATAATTGGTAAACCGCCGACGACTAAGTAGGCATCGCCAATAGTTTTAATCTTTTCTAACCCATATTTGGCACTCAAACGATCGAAAGTTGAAAAAATCCGGTTGAGTAAATCAACTAATTCTAAAGGGGAAATTTCCGCCGCTATTTCCGTAAATCCTACGATGTCGGCAAATAACACCGTTACTTCATCAAACCTTTCTGCCAAAGAACCTTGATACTGTTTTAGTTGATCGGCGATCGCCTTTGGTAAAATATTCAATAATAGTCGTTCTGACTTCTCTTGTTCGGCACGCAAAGCTAATTCCGCTTGCTTGGCTAAAGTGATATCTTCGGAAATACAAAGTAAATGGGTTCCTTGCCCATACTCATCCAAAATTGGCACTTTCAAAGTCCGCAGCAAAATCGTCTTGTTATCTGGAGTATCAAAGGGTTCTTCGGGAATTTCAATCAACTCTCCGCGCTGCACTGCTTCCCGATCTTTAGCTAAGAAAAATTCTGCCTGCTCCTGGGGTTGTAAATCCTTTACGCTTACGCCTATTGCCTGTTCCCTGGGAATGCCAAACATTCGTTCGCAAGCTTGATTCCAGAGTACATTCCGAAAGTCATTATTGGCATCTTTGACAAATAAAGCTAGGGGAATATGTTCCACAATACTATCCAGAAAGCGCTCGGAAAACCGCAAGGCTTCTTCAGATCTTTGGCGTTCAATTTCGGCGGCGGCTCTGGCAGCAAAAATCTCTAAAATTGACTTATTCCGCAACATATTAGTCATGGGTTTTTGGTCAATTACTGCCAAACCGCCTAAAATTTCCCCATTGGAGTCAATTAAAGGAACCCCCATATAACTTTCGGCTTGAAATTCCACTAAATCCAGGTCTTTGGGAAACAGTTGTTGCAGGTTTTCGGGATAGCATTGATAGCATTTATGTTTAATTACTTGTTCGGAAGGAGTGTTGGCGATCGCATATTCAAAATTCTCAGCAAAATCTGTCCCTTTCCATAATACAATTGTCCGGCTAGTTAATAGTTCGGCACTGGTACAGACGCTAATAAAAGCATAATTTACTTCCAACGCCGCCGCCAAATTGCGAACTAAGGAGCGAAAAAAGTTTTCCCCCGTTGCTGAAGCAGTTCCTGCCATAATCGAACGCAAAGTTGCTTCCGATCTTTGCCGTTCTAGAATTTCAATTTGGAGCTTTTCATTAGCCGCCGTTAATTCTGCCGTGCGTTCTTTGACGCGAATTTCCAAACCTTCCTTAGCCGCTTGCAAAGCCGTAAAAGATTGTTGTAACTGCGCCGCCATCTGATTAAATGAATGAGCTAAACTCCGAACTTCTTTCACCCGCGTAATCGGAGCTTTTTGTTGCCATTCTCCTTGGGCTAAAGCTGCCGCAGCATTCCTTAATTGCAGAATCGGACGAGTAATTAATTGGGCAGCTACTATTCCTAAAAAGATGGCGATCGCCACTGCCATTAAACATAACCAAAAAGTAACTTTTTTGTTGGCTTCAATCCCCTCGGTAAAATCTGTTTCTGGCACAGTTACCACAATCAACCAATCTAACCCGCGACTATCATTAAATGGAGTAACTTGGAGAAATTGCCGTTTACCATCAATGAAAAATTCTAGTTGATGGCTGGTAGTAATTTTATCCAAAGAACCAAAATGCTCTTCTAAATGCTGGGCAGCTTTTTTCAGGAAAATATTACTGCTATCTGTGCCTTTAATTCTTTCGGCTTTGCCATTGCGGATTTGAAAAGGTTGTTTGCTACTGGAATCGGCGACAATCAATCCAGAACGTTCTAAAATTAAAGTTTGTCCAGATTTACCAATCTTTAATTGACTGAGAAAATCATTAAATTGATCCAAATCCAGAATACAAGCCGCAATGCCTACAAAGTCTTTTTGAGCGTTATAAATCGGTTGAGCAGCACTGATAGCTAGGGTTTTACCACCTGCTTTTTGAAATACTTCTACCCAAGTGGGTTTGCCAACTCGATTGACTGTTTGATAGGTGATTAATTTCCGAGCATCAAAATTAGGAATAACTTGCTTTCTTTCCGTCAAGTTGCCTCGATCGTCGGTATTATAGGAATAAAGATGGGGAGCAGTTAATCGATCCTGAATGCTAATTTGTAATTTGCCATCATCGTTCCGCCTGCCAGCAACAAAGCCCCCATCTTTCGGAACTAGCACAGTTAAACTAATGGAATCAAAACTTTTAATTTGTCGCCAATAATAGGGAATTAAACCGCGCAAATCATTAATATTCAGCAATCCTAATTCGACAGCATCGGCATTAATTTGATTAACTTGATGGGGAATTGCCAAATAACTTTCTAGGCGTTGATTAATCCGTCTAGTTGCTTCGCTGTCTAACTGTTTGGCAATATCATCCACTGATTGATGTAGCGTGGCTGCTCCTATCCAGCCAATGATTCCCACTGTACTAATTAGGAGCAGAACAAAGGGGGCTACCAAGACAGCCTGAAGGGGCAGTTGATAGGAAGCCTTGGTGATTTGAACAGCCAGAGATTTCAAAAATGACATTGATGACCTTTTTTGAATTCAAAAGGCAAAATTCAAAATTCAAAATGAAGAATGCAAATAATTTTGAATTGGAGCGAAGCGATTTGACTGTTTTTAAATTCAAAACTAATTTTGAATTTTGAATTTTGAATTTTGAATTTTGAATTGCTGATTACACCTTAGTTGCCCAATCCTTTGCCCAAGCCAAAATTTGATGCACTTGCGCCAGCGTTGCTGCCTCGCAGTAGAGACGCAAAACTGGCTCAGTACCGCTAAACCGAATCATCAGCCAACTGCGATCGCTCAACCGAAACTTATAACCATCAATTTGATTGCAATCAGTGACTGCTAATCCGGCAATTTCGGTTAAAGGCTGATTTTGCAGTTGGGCAACCAAGCGCGATCGCTCCTCCATATTAGCTAAGTGCAAATCAATCCGATCGTAAGCGGAGTTAAACCCCGTTCTTACTTGTAATTGCTGATAAATCTCGCTCAAATCTTGTCCCGATTGAACAACGGCATCTAACAAATAGAGCGCCGATAGTAAGGCATCCCGTTCCGGAATATGCGTGCCATAACCAATGCCTCCCGACTCTTCCCCACCTAATAAAACTTGGCGAGAAAGCATTCTGTCGGCAATGTATTTGTAACCCACAGCCGTTTCGCAAACAGGTAAATTATACAAAGCTGCTACTAGGGGCATAATATCGGAGCCGCTAACAGTTTTCACCACTTCCCCCGTCCAACCCTTGCGCCCTGCCAAATAATCAATCAAGATCGGGATCAGGATCTGGGAACTGAGGAAATTGCCTTGTCCATCTACAGCGGCAATGCGATCGCTATCCCCATCAAATACAAAACCCACCGTCAGATCCGTCAACCGAGCGCGGTGGTGAGTTCGCATCACCCGGAACATCTCCGAAAGATAGCGTGGTAGGGGTTCCGGCGCTCCCCCACCAAACAAAGGATCGCGGTTACTATGAATTTCACGAATGGGCATTTCCAACAGCCTCTCCAGGCCGCTAGCCGCCGCTCCGTGCATCACATCGGCAAAAACGGCAATTTTTTGAGATGCGATCGCCTGTTGAATTTGGGCTAAATTGACTTTCCCCTTCAGTTCCTGGCAATAACTAGGCCAAGGATCGAACAACTCCAATTTGCCCGGTTGCCGAGATAATGGGGTAGGTTGCCCCAATCGCGCCTCAATTTGCTGAGTCACTTCTGGGGAAACCGAGCCACCAAAAGCGCCCTTCACCTTTAACCCCAAATAGCCGCCGGGATTGTGGCTCGCCGTAATCACCAACGCCCCTAACGCCCCTTGCTGTTTGGCAGCCCAACTAAAGGCTGGGGTAGGCGCATAAATTTCCGCCAGTTTCACATCAAAACCAGCCGCCTGAACTGCCTCCGCCGCTTTCTGGGCAAAAATCTCCGCCATAAAACGGCGATCGTAACCAACAATAATTGGGCGCTGGGCGGCATTTGCCCCCGCCCCATCCGCCAACACTTGCGCCGCTAGGGGGGCAACCAAAGCCAAACGCTCAAAAGTAAAATCGGCGGCAATCAGACCTCGCCAGCCATCCGTACCAAACTTTATGGAATGCACAGCCACCGCCAAAAAACTAGGGCATCAATCATTCTAGCTTCCAGTTTTCAGTTTTCAACCCTCCACCTGTTTTTCGTTTTCAGTATCCTGGTAGCTGCTTGTTTCCGTCGTATCTGGGAACTTGACTAAAATTTCCCGCAATTTGAGACGATCGATATAAGGCCAACCGCCTTCTTCCTCAATATCTTTCAACAGGGCATAGAGGGTTTGGCGATTATCTGGCAAAGATCCCAGAAAAAATCCTTCCCGAATCTCCCGATGCAAACCCTCTAAAGTTCGCAACAGCGCCAGCAGAGCCAAACAATTACCTTGGGATTCTTTGGCAAGGGTGTGGGCAATAGTGGCGATCGCTTGTAATTCGGCCTGCAAATACCCTGGATCTAAATCTCGGTCGCGGTTCATAAAAAAAACAAAAATTATCTTTTCTGTCAGGTGGGGCGTGCAGGGTTGCACATTTTCTTTCCACCCTATACCCTACACCGCATTTCCGATTCCCAATTCCCTGTAAGATTGGAACTTACACATAACCGCTATGGGTGGTCAGGGCGAATTGCCAAGCCCTAACGGGCATAGCGTAGGCTGTTGACTTTGTGCCTTTTCAGAGGCTTTTTGTTCATGCAGTTTCCGATCTGTTTACTCGTTCCCATGCTCTGCCTGGGAATGCCCATTGAGAGGCTCTGCCTCGGATGAGCGCCAAGCGAGGCAGAGCCTCTGGATATCGGTTCCCAGGCCGAGCCTGGAAGTTAGGAAATATTAGACACAGTTATTGCATGAATAAAATTGCTCAAAAACTCGCAAAGTCAACAGCCTAGGCCATAGCGTCCCTAAGCTCCTCCACATAGTAGTTAATGCCAGGATTTGCGTAGATCCTTTAAGATAATGGATTTCGCGCTCAGATTGCGCTCGCTTGCCCCAAAATATAACATGGGAGTTTTTTGCAGTGCGGGATCTTGCCTCGGTATTTCCAGGCTAGCAACTGCGGCACTGGCGTTACTGGAAGCCGATTGCAGGTGTTTCTAGTAAAAATTTTGAGATTCAAATATTGAGGATTGAGGTTAACCATGAGGTATCGTGCTTTTATTGCAGCATTCTTAGCTCTTTGTTTGGGAGTGCTAACCGCCTGTAGCGACGGTCCAGCCACTGCTACCGATGCTCCGGTGACATACGATGACATTCGCGGGACAGGACTAGCCAATAACTGTCCCCAGCTAGCCGAAACCACTCGCGGTTCCATTCCTTTGGACTCTTCTCTGTCTTACACGCTGAAAGATGTCTGCTTGCAACCGACAACTTTCTTTGTCCGAGAAGAATCGGCGAATAAGCGTCTAGCCTCGGAGTTTGTCCCTGGTAAGTTAGTCACCCGCTATACTTCCAGCTTGGAACAAATTCAAGCCACGCTGACAATTGGTGAAGATAAGAGTCTGACGCTGACTGAAGATGATGGCATCGATTTTCAGCCAATTACGGTTCAACTGCCCGGTGGCGAACGAGTACCTTTCTTGTTTACCATTAAAGAACTGGTGGCCAAGAGCCAACCTGGTGTAGATAGCCTGAATACTTCCACTGACTTTGAAGGCGAATACAAAGTCCCCTCTTACCGGGGAGCAGTTTTCCTCGATCCTAAAGGTCGTGGGGTGGCTAGCGGCTATGATAATGCGATCGCCCTCCCCGCCGAATCCGATTCCGAACAGTTGATTCGCGCTAACGTCAAACGGACGGAAACTCTCAAAGGCAAAATTTCCTTACAAATCGCCAAGGTGGACAGCAGCACTGGTGAAATTGCCGGAACTTTTGAAAGCGAACAGCCTTCAGATACCGATTTGGGCGCAGCCGATCCTAAAGATGTCAAGATTCGCGGAGTTTTCTACGGTCGCGTTGAAGCAGTTAAGGGATAAGTTGGTTTTTTGGCTAATTGTGGCCTAAAATGCCGTTAATCTTAAAAGAGGGGCATTCGCCCCTCTTGCTCTTTCTGCGAACTTGTGCATCATTAACCAAATTGCCCGCCTGGTCATGCGATCTCAACTTAAGGCTGAAAACCTGGCTAAATCAGGAATTTTGGTCAAAAAAGCCCCCCCTCAATCTGGTTCAAAAGGGAATTTTGAACCAGATTGAGGGGGCATCGGAATTTGAAATCTGTAATATAAAGTAAAAATGCGGTTGCGTTAAACACGGATTAAAGAATAAACTTTGTAAGTAAAGACTGTGAAGCTCGCTTGCCCCCCCAGTCCTTGATGTTTTCTAAACCAGGGTCGAGGGCTAAACGCTGACCAAAGTGATTTTCAGTTCCACTCGAAATCCTAAATTTATTGCCTCCTGTGACGCACCACCGACAGACGAGTAAAACGTCCCGTCACTCCACAGCCCAGAACCCCAAAATCT
>CAKZHE010000075.1 GCA_936920195.1 uncultured cyanobacterium
GTAAATTTGAGGGTGTATGGGGCGGGTTTAGATCATTTGTTGGTGGGTATCAAAGATCTGAGTTAACCCGCCCCTACAAACTACAGACTTGGGTTAATGATTTAGACCCAGTATGATGACATAGTTATTGTATGAACAAAATCGCTCAAAAACTTGCAAAGTCAACAGCCTAGGCTCTGCCTCGTATGAGCGCCAAGCGAGGCAGAGCCTCGCGATTCGGTTCCCAGGCAGAGCCTAGGAACCAGTTCAATAAGTAGGGTGTGTTAGCGCAGCGTAACGCACCATCAACGCTATATCTAGAGTGACTGCGTAAGTCCTGTAGGAGCTTGAAGATTTTTCACTTCGCTAACGCTTCGTTCAAAATGACAGAATTTCCCGAACAGGGCTGCAAGCGAGCCAACAAAACTACGATCTCATCAATGTTTTGACGGATGATGCGGGCAGGTTGTTCAGATTGATTGAGCATAATGCTGATAACTAGGGGGGGATAGCTGGGAGGAGTTAAATACCCAGATAGCGTAGAAACACCAGTGAGGGTTCCGGTTTTTGCCTGTAAATTCCCCTGTACTGGCGTATCCCGAAAGCGATTTTTTAGCGTGCCGCTCACTCCAGCAACGGGCAGGGAGGCACGGAAAATTGAGGCTTCTGGGGTTTGAGCCATACCTTGTAAAGTTTGTACCAAGGCTTCTGGACTAACTAAATTGCGGCGAGAAAGCCCGGAGCCGTCTGCTTGAAAATAGCTGGCAGGGTTGACCCCGAGGGCAGTTAAAGTTTGTTTGACGGCGATTAAACCCAAACTGTCGGTATCGCCTTCAGTATTGCTGGTAGCACCCAGGGATCTAAGTAACGCCTCAGCATAGAGATTATTACTGTTCTGGTTAGTTTCCGCAACTAACTCCGCTAGGGGTGGTGAATTTACTGATGCCAATTCTGGCTCTAATGTGCTTCGGTTCGCCATATCTGCCACTCGGCTTTGGGCAACGGTAATACCCTGGGCTGTCAAAGCGGTTTGAAAATGCTGTAAAAAATACCTTCCGGGATCGAAAATTGCTACTCCGATTGAGATTGGGGCAAGATCCACAGGTAATTGTCCCTGAATTTGTAAAATTGGTTTACCTAATACTCCGACAACCTCGATTTGGGCAGGTTTTTCTGCTGCCACTGTCACCGCTTGATTTTCTATTTGCCATTGATTAGTTTCCTCTTGCCAAGTTGTTTGAGGGGGTTGCCCCAATTTTTGCGGTTTTAAAATCAGTTGAGTGGCATTTTGATTCAGAATTAAACTATTAACTGGGACTGCATAATCTGTTGGCAGGTCTTCCCATTCCCAACTAGAATTAATTACCTTGCCTTGAAAGTAACCATCTTCCACTGTCAGTTGGGATACCTGGTTAATGCCTTGGCTTTTCAGGTGTGCTGCCAAGGCTTGTAACTGAGTATCATTCAAACTAGGATCGCCCTTGCCAACTAAGCGCAAACCATCTTTTCCTTGACGATAGACGACAGTGCGAATCCGAAATTGTCCGCCTAATTTGTGCAAAGCTGCTGCTGTTGTCAGTAACTTAGTATTTGATGCGGGAATAAAGTAACTATTGGCATCTCGACTGTAAAGGGGGGTGCTGGAATTTAGGGGAGTAACTAATATTCCCCACCGGGAACGCGCAAATTGAGGGCGATTGGCGATCGCATTAATGGCTGCTGGTAGTTGTGCTGGACAAATTCCGACAACTGGGGGGTCTTGGGCAGCAATTTTTTCGGAGGGAGCAGTTAAAATAGTATTTGCCGTTGCACTTCGTCCTACCGCCAGCTGAAGGCTGAGAAAAACCATGAGGGCGATCGCTGATTGTCCTTGAGCAATTAACTGGGCTAATTTCATTAATTTCAACCTACTTCCCTTTTGGTTTTCTACATTTGAAGTTGTTGAAGATTTTGGCGAACAGAGACGCTATTAGGGTGATCTTCTCCTAACTGAACTGTAAAAATCTCTAACGCTTTAGCCAAGATCGATTCGGCTTTTTGTTTTTGTCCCTCAAAATAATACAGTCCAGCTAAATTATTATAAATTACCCCCAGATCAGTGTGCTTCTCTCCTAAGATATGTTTTTTTAACTCTAAAGCTTGGAAAAATAGCGGTTCAGCTTCTGGGTATTTACCTTGAAAGTAGTACGCTAATGCTAGTTTGTTGTAGAGATTTGCCACATCAATATGATTTTCTCCTAACAAGAGCCTATTAATTTCTAACGCTTTAAGATAAGGTATTTCAGCTTCGTTATATCTTCCTTGAGATTCATACAAATCAGCCATTTTTCTGTAGCTATCTGCAACATTAAGATGGTTTTCTCCAAACATTGCTTTTCTGTCTTCTAACTCTTGACGACAAATGAGTTCTGCGTCCATTGGCTCTTCCTCCAAGATGTTTTTAATTACTATCGGAGTATTATAGCAAATTTTGTTTGAGTTTATTTTCTACCTAAATATTAACACTTCTTAAATCAATATTTGTTAAAATCTTTAATTATAACTTTTTTTGTAACCAATGAAAATTAACATAAGAAATTGGTAGACCTACCGTACTTATAGATTAAAATATTTTATACATCAAAGATTTTGTTTTATTAACAAAGCTGGTATATTAAGTAAGCACCGATTTTTATTCGATTGAAATCTAAGGAAGCACAAACATGGCTATGCTCGAAGTACAAAGGATTATCTGCGTTAATAGTGCTGCCTTTGTGATGGAATTTTGCATCTCATATATTGATAATGAGACTGGCGAAACCCACGCAACTTCGTGGACTGACAATTATCCCGTTGGACAAACCCGCACAATTGATGGAGCCGAAAAAAGTATACCAGCGGGTTCAATTATGTGGCCTCACGTTCACGCAATCTTAGGCACTTACATTGACGGTAATGTCAAGGTTCGTTATACTGCTAACGGTCAAAGTGCCACTTACAAAGTAACTGGTACAACCCTCAATTTCTGGGTAACTCTACTCAGCTAACTTAAAAAATTTTTAGGATGAAAATGGCGGGAATAGCAAACCCGTCATTTCCTCTTTTTCTGGCATAAATTTATATAAATTTGCGCTACTGTATCCCCAGAATTTTGCCTTAAACAATCGTTAAATAGTTGTTTCGCATCATTAAATTTTTGCCGATTATAGAGCATCAAAGCCTCTTCAAATATTTGTATAGTTGCCAATTTAGCATCGCGTACTTCTGGAGAGTCAGCATTAAAGACTTCAAAGATAGAAACAGTTTCTGATTTACCTTTTACTTTTACTCGATCGATAATTCTAATATCATATTCTTGATGATTGTGCAAGCGAGAAAAAGTATGATGGGAAATCAACAGAGACACTCCATAGTTTTTAGTCAAACCTTCCAGACGGGATGCCAAATTTACCGCATCGCTAATCACTGTGCCATCCATCCGATTATGCCCGCCTACAGTTCCTAATCTCAAAAAACCTGTATTAATTCCAATGCCAATTTTAATGGGGGCATAATTAGCTCGACTGCGATTTTGATTGTATTCATTTAACAATTGGAGCATGGAAATTCCGGCTTTTAGGGCTTCATCTGCTCCGCCACTAAATAGCGCCATAATTGCATCGCCGATATATTTGTCAATAAACCCACCATTGTCAGTAATCGCAGGTTCCATGGTACTCAAATAAGCATTAATAAACCTGAAATTATCTTCCGGAGTCATGGTTTCCGAGAGCTTAGTGAAATCGCGAATATCCGCAAACATTACGGACATTTCTTGTTCTACTTGATCGCCTAATTTAACATCAACGATACTTTCTTTATTTAGTAACTGCAGGAATTGGCGGGGGACAAAGCGCGAATAAGCAGTATTAATTTTGGCTAGTTGAATATGGGTTTTAATCCGGGCTAATAGCTCCGGTTTAGAAACTGGTTTGGTGAGATAATCATTGGCTCCCGCTGTTAATCCTTCTACTAAGTCGGAAACTTGATTTTTGGCAGTTAGCAACACAACTGGCAATTCATGGGCGGGAAAAGACTCGCGAATTCTTTGGCAAACTTCATAACCAGTCATGCGCGGCATCATCATATCTAGAATTACTAGATCTGGCTCTAAACCGTTTGCTAGTAATTCCAAGGCTTCTAAACCGCTAGTAGCTTCAAAAACGTTATAATTGGCAACAGAGAGATTATTAATTAGGACTTGGCGATTCACTACTTCGTCATCGACAATCAGAATTTTGAATCTACCTTCACTACTCACAAAGCCTAAATCTTGGTTGAGAGGCTCGATAGTAGTCTCTTCCTGAGTATCATTTAAGGTTGAGGAGATATAGGCATCGGTTAATTTTGGCTCTAAAGTTAGGAAAGATGTATCTAGGCGATCGCTTGTCAGCACCGATAAATCGTCAATCCGCTCGTTGGTTAATGGGATGAGGGGCTGATTTGCCCTGGCTGACTCCTGCTCCTGGGAGATAGGTAAGGTAAAAGTGAACTGCGAGCCGCTACCTTCCACCGAGCGAACCGAAATTTGCCCCCCATGCAATTCTACTAATTGTTTGGCGATCGCCAGTCCTAAACCCGTACCCCCGTACTCTCTAGCCGTAGAGCCATCAGCCTGTTCAAAGGATTCAAAAATTCGTTCTAACTTATCGCTCGAAATGCCAATGCCTGTATCGCTGACGGTAATGGCGAGCCACTGCTCGGAAATCACCTCTGCCGATACCGCAATCGTGCCAGTTTCAGTAAATTTAATCCCATTGCCGATTAAATTATGCAAAATTTGATACACCCGATTTTCATCGGCATCTACTAAGGGAATGGCAGCCGGAATTTGATTAATTAATTCCAAAGGCTTCTTCGCAATCAGCGGCTGGCAAAGTGCCATCACCACATCAGTAATTTCTTTCATCCCCGCTGGCTTAATTTGCAGCGCCAAATTGTGGTGTTTTAATTTGGCGAAATCAAGAATATTATTTACCAGCGTCGCTAATCTTTTGCCGCTGGAAGCAATCATGGCTAAATTGGCAATGGTTTTCGGAGACAGTTCTCCAGTTGCTCCATCAATCAGAGATTCGGCAATCCCAATAATTCCATTCAGCGGGGTACGCAGTTCGTGGGAGGTATTGGCTAAAAACTCATCCTTGAGTTTGTCCATTTGTTGCAAAGCGGTATTTTTCAACTTTAGTTCTTGGGTAAACCGGATTCTTTCGGCTTCCGCTTGCTTGCGTTGGGTGATATCTTGAAAAGCAGAGATGGCATAGACAATTTCCCCTTTTTCATCAAAAATCGGACTTGCCCACACCTCTAAAGGAACAGTTTTATCCCCTTGACGGAGTTCTATATCATCAATGGTAGTAGTTTCTCCTCTCAGCGCCCAGGATATTGGCTGGCGGCTGATTTCATATAACTGATTGGTTCCCGCAACATAGGATTGATAAATTTTGGGTAATTCCTCAAGATCGTTTTCTTGATTGATCTTTCCGCCTAAAATAGTCTGAGCCATTTGATTAGCGTAATAGGGTTTGCCGCTATTATCGACCACAAATACCCCTATGGGCATTGCTTCCATAAATTGTGCTAGCCGTCGCTCGCTTTCCCGCACAGCCTCCTTTGCTTGATTTTGCAGATCTGCTTCCACGCTGTCGGAATGCTCTGCCATTGTATCCAGCAAGATTTCCAGGTCTACTTTTTCTATTTTTAGCTGCTCGAGTTCCTGGCGTAGACTGGCAATCTCAAACAGTAGCTGTTCTGTTGATAGTTCTTTTTCTTGCATCGCCCTAGGATGTGAGCCAAAAATACGTTTATGTATATCACCTCTCCTCACCATACACCCCGATCGGGAGTCAGAAGTCAATCAATTTGAGATCTGGGATTGACTTCTAGCTGCTCATTCGATTTCCAATTTCAAACTGGGCATCAGTTTTTGCAAATTCTTTAATGATTTTCCTTGCCAGGGAATCGATTTGGAACCTTGGACGAGCATTTGAGTATTACCCTTTTTACGCACCTCAATGACAAATTTCGAGATGACATTAATTCCTGAACTATTCAGAAATGCCAGTCCTTTGAGATTGAGAGTTATCTGAGACTGTTCTTTTTCTGCTACTGCATTTAATAACTCTACTATCGGCGCGTATTCTTCCATTCCGCTCAGTCGCAAGGAACCTTCACAATTAACTGTTGTTGTTAGCGGATCGTACCAAATGTTATAGTCTTCACTCTTAATTTCCATTCCACCAGAACTCCTGACACTCGCTCATTAATTAAGCTATACCTATACTGTTAGTTGCACCATCGTAGTTACCGCAATAATTTCTGGCTCCTGGTGAATCGATTCAAACTTCCAACCCAGCTTGGCCTGATAGTCAACAATCATGGTGAGAAATCCTAAGCCGGATTGGTTCACATTCTCATCTTCAGCATTTTTCTCTAGATGGCGAATATATAACTCATTAGGATCTGAAGTAGTTAACTCTTCAATAAAGGTTTGAAATTTTCCTACAGATTGAGGGTTGATGCTATTGGTAACTAAAAACACCAATCTTTCGCTATTGAGATGCAAGGAAATACTGACGGGTTTATGGGAGGCTTCATCGTTAAATTTCATGGCATTCTCTAATAATTCGTTAGCAATGAAACTAACGGCACTTTTAACTTCAGCTTTGGCATCATATCCATCTCGACTTTCATTGCCTCCTGGAAAAAAAGTGGTTAAATAATCAGCTAAAAAGTCAGCGGATAAACCATTATTGCGCCAACGCTGTTTTAAGGGAACTGAACTAGGGGAAAATCCAATCATCAAATATTCATGACTGGGGGGCAAATTGTCAATAAAATCTCCAAATATTTGCATCATGAGGGTAAAATCCTCCTTACCCATAAGCTTGGGAGCGATCGCCCTTGGCACTGGGCTGCCCCCAATCCCGCGATCGCCCTTGGCGCTGGGCTGCGCCCAATCGCTCCCACAGGGCTTCCTCTACCAACTAATCTCATTTTAGGCTCCTTGGTCGGTTAATCTGAAAATACCCCGAATTTAGTTAATTTTAGCCGCTAGGGATATTCTTTGGGTATATTAAAACGGCGATTAGGCTAGCGCCTAGCTTCGCGATTAGGCTAGCGCCTAGCTTCGCGAGCGCCATCTCTAGCTTGGTTTTTTCGGGATGAAGACCTGCGATCGCCTTTGGCGCTGGGCTGCGCCCAATCGCACCGCTTTGCTACTGAATCTTGCCCCAAAATAAATTAAAGGCTCTGATGAGGTATTATTCTATCGTTATACAAAAACTAGGTAGGATTAGTTTGTTGGCCATGACATTTACTTCTGTCAATCAACCAGGTTTGAGGCTTTGATATTAAGCAGTAGAGATCGCTTTCAATCGTGATGATGCAATTTCCCATTCCGTCCATATTACTAATTGCCGCCATCTTAGATTACTCGATCGGCGATCCCATTAATTGGCCTCATCCCGTACAATTCATGGGAAACGCCATTAGTTGGTATTGCCAATTGGTTTTTAAAAACTTGGTTAACCCCTTAGCGCTCAAATTGGCAGGCATAGGATTAACTATCGGGTTAATTTTGGGTAGCGGAATAGCAGGTTGGTTAACTGTCTCTGCGACTGCTTGGGTTCATCCTGGATTGGGAATGATTGCCGACACAATTTTAGTGGCTAGCTGTTTTGCGGGGCGAAGCTTGAGAAATGCTGCCGAAGCAGTTTTACAACCCTTACTTGCCGGAGAAATTGCCGAGGCAAGACAGGTTTTAAGTCGATATGTAGGGCGGGATACGACAAACTTATCTGCTGAGGAAATTCTCCGGGCAGTTTTAGAAACAGTTGCCGAAAATGCCACCGATGGAGTGATGGCTCCCCTATTTTATGCCATTTTGGGAACAGCGATCGCCATCCCTTTCAATTTTCCCCTCTGCGTTTTACCCCTCGCCTACAAAGCTGCCAGCACCTTAGATTCAATGGTCGGCTACCGAGAACCACCATATACTGATTTGGGTTGGTGTAGCGCTCGCCTAGAAGATTATTTAACTTGGCTACCCTGTCGGCTGACGGTGATTACTTTAGCACTGATCTCTGGCAAACCTAGACAGGTATGGCGGATTTGTCAACGGGATGGGATTAAAGATCCTAGTCCCAATTCTGGTTGGAGCGAGGGAGCTTATGCAGCAATTCTAGGGGTGCAACTGGGAGGAACTAATTGGTATCGGGGAATACCCAAAACCAAGCCTCTATTGGGGGACTCGCGGCATAAGATCGCCTTATCAGATATTAGGCGATCGCTCCAACTCACCCGCACTTGTTTTTTGATCTGGCTTTTAGGCGCAAGTATAATTTTATTTTATTTTGTTAACCACAAAGTTATTTTAATATAAACAACTGCTAATATATACCATGTCCAGAGTTATTCGCCTAAATCTGGTAGTTAAAATTACAAAAACTAAACAGTCTATGGACGCACTAGCATATCTTCAACTAGCGTTAGTCTACGAATCCGCCGAAGAAAGTCATTCCCCCGGAATGGAATTAAGTTTGCCTAACTCTGCCTGGATACCTGTTTTGGCAATGACGACGGGGTTAACAATTTTGGGAACGGCTCCAAATGCAGTAGCCTTACAAAGAGGCGATTGCGGGATTGCAGTAGCTCAACTGCAACAAAAACTCAAAAGATTGGGATATTTCCCAGCAAATGTCAGAACCACTGGTTACTACGGCTCTATCACCGAAAAAGCTGTCAATACTTACCAAGCAAACATGGTCTTGCCTAGCTGCAATCGCTGTGGTAGAGTTGCTACCAGCAACTTATTTATAGACAAAGGTCATAGCGGCGTGGAAGTTGCCCAAATTCAGGAGAGCCTGCTAAACTTGGGTTATTTCAATGGTCGGATCACGGCCTACTATGGTTCATATACCAAAGCGGCTGTAATCAGATTTCAAAAAGACCACGGATTATTAGCTGATGGCATTGTCGGTCCCCAAACCCGTGCGAAGCTTTCATCTTAATAGGGAACAGGGAACAGGGGATAGATCTGGTTCCTAGGCTCTGCCTGGGAACCGAATCGAGAGGCTCTGCCTCGCTTTTTCATCCGAGGCAGAGCCTCTCAATAGGCATTCCCAGGCAGAGCCTGGGAACGAGTAAACAGATCAGAAACTGCATGAACAAAAAGCCCCTAAAAAGGCACAAAGTCAACAGCCTAGGCAGAGCTTGGGAACGAGTAAAAGATTCCCGAAAAAGCTTATAGACTCTGAGCTTCCCGACGGCTGTGTGCTACTGTGGATAAAGTCCCTTGGCTACGGCGCTGCCACCAAAAAATTTATATGATTCAGCAACCTGCTCGCATCTGTATCTTGGGCGGAGGCTTTGGCGGACTTTATACAGCTTTACGCTTGAGCCAACTGCCTTGGGAAGAGACGGCAAAACCCGAAATTATTCTAATCGATCGCAGCGATCGCTTTCTCTTCACCCCCCTACTTTACGAACTGGTGACGGGGGAATTACAAGCTTGGGAAATTGCCCCCCCGTTTGCGGAAATTTTGGCAAATACCAATATTCGGTTTTTGCCAGCCACGGTGACAGATATCGAGCCGACGGAACAGCGGGTACATTTGCAGGATGGGACAGTTCTGCCCTACGATCGCTTAGTATTAGCTTTGGGAGCAGAAACGCCGCTCCAGATTGTCCCCGGTGCAGCTGAGTATGCGATTCCCTTTCGTCACCTCTCCGATGTCTATCGACTGGAAGAACGGCTGCGAACTTTAACTGGCTCGGATTTAGATCAAATTCGGATTGCGATCGCTGGTGGCGGTTATAGTGGGGTAGAGTTGGCTTGTAAGTTAGCCGATAGATTGGGCGATCGCGCGAAGTTACGAATTATTGAACAAGGCAGCAATATCCTCGCTAATTCAGCCGAATTTAATCGTAATGCCGCCTTAAAAGCTTTGGAAAAGCGTCGGGTTTGGCTAGATTTAGAAACCACTGTCCAATCAATTGAATTAGAGCAAATTTCCCTATTATATAAAGGACAAGTAGATACAATTCCCGTTGATTTAGTCCTCTGGACAGTAGGAATGCAAGTATCTGCCCTAGTTAAAAAACTGCCCCTAAAGCAAAATCACCGGGGACAAATCGCCGTTGAATCAACTTTGCAAACAGCCCAATATCCCGAAATTTTTGCCTTGGGAGATTTAGCCGAATGTTTTGATGCCGAAGGCAAAAAAGTTCCCGGCACGGCGCAAGTAGCTTTTCAACAATCCGATTATACAGCTTGGAATATTTGGGCATCCTTAACCAACCGTCCTTTATTGCCTTTCCGCTATCAACAATTAGTAGAAATGATGGCATTAGGCCAAGATAATGCTACCATCTCAGGCTTGGGCATTCAATTGGATGGTACAGCCGCCTATCTTTTGCGCCGTTTAGCCTATTTGTATCGAATGCCTAGTCTAGATGTGCAGATCAATGTGGGGTTAAACTGGATTAGCAAACCCCTGCAAGAGTTTTTAACGCAGTTCTAACATTTAGTGATTATCAAGAATCGGAACCAATACAGTTCAGTTAACTAAGTTCGTAGTTGGGCTTTAGCCCTAATCCGGAGAGGGCTAAAGCCCAACTACAAACTTTTGCGTTCTTTTATTTGCGATCGCCTACTAGGAGAAATTTTCATAATCTGGAATTTGTATCGATGTTTTGGTATTTACCGCTGTTTATTTTTCATTGGATTAACTCTACTTGTTCGCTCTTTAAGATAACGTTTATTGTTCAATAGTATTGATATAAATTAGTTTTGGTAAAATTCAGAATTCAGAATACAATATTCTGAATTCTGAATTGGAAAGGCATAATTGTCAAGTTACGCCAAAGACGATAACTAACCCAAGCACGGCAGCAAATACAATCAGGGCGTAGAATTGGACGCGCCCAGTTTCAAAGTATTTCAAACCTTCACCGCTGATGAGGGTGAATAATCCGGTGAGGTTAACGGCTCCATCAACTACTCGGTAGTCCACTTCCATGACTTGTCGTGCCAAGCGGCGACTGCCTTTGACAAAGAGGAAATTATAAACATTGTCAAAGTACCACTTGTTGAGCGATAGCTGATAGAAGAAGGGAATTTTGGCAGCGATCGCATCGGGATTAATTTTACCCCGCAGATACATCAAGGAAGCCAAAGTAATCCCAATTAAAGCAATGCCCACGGAATTACCACCCATCACCAAGAACTCAGTTAAATTGAATTCGCTGGCGTGTTCCAACACTTGTTCAACTGTTTCTGAGGGCGGATGAATAAATGCCTCAAAGTAATTATTGAAGGGCGTTCCCACCAATCCCAAGAGCGCTGAAGGTATTGCCAAAATTATCAGCGGCAAGGTCATGGTTAGGGGCGATTCGTGGGGCGATTCGCTATGGTGATGATGATCGTGATGATCGTCATGGTTATGTGCTTTAGCAGCTAATTCTCTGGTATCCATTGCCCCCGGTCCAAAATTGGGGATGTCTACCGTTACTCCAGCGGCAGCTAAAAGTTGTTGGCGAATCTCCGGATTGTTGCCTCGAAATTCCCCTTCAAAAGTTCGGAAATACATCCGAAACATATAAAAAGCGGTCATGCCAGCGGTGAGCCAACCCACCACCCATAACAAGGGATTAGCCTCAAAAGCCAAACTGAGAATTTCATCCTTTGACCAAAAACCTGCAAAGGGGGGAATCCCGCAAATTGCCAAAGTGCCGATTAAAAATGTCAGAGCGGTGGCGGGCATATATTTTCGCAAACCCCCCATCAACCGCATATCCTGAGCTAAGACGGCATCGTGACCAACTACGCCTTCCATCCCATGAATCACGGAACCAGAGCCAAGGAATAGCATGGCTTTGAAGTAAGCGTGGGTCATCAGGTGGAATAACCCGGCGCTGTAACCACCAATGCCCATTGCCAATACCATGTAACCCAATTGGGACATGGTGGAATAGGCCAAACCCTTTTTGATGTCGTTTTGGGTGAGAGCGATGGTTGCACCCAAAAAGGCAGTTAAGGCTCCCGTCCAGGCGATGGTAGTCATCGCCACGGGGATTTCTTCAAAGACTGGGTACATCCGGGCAATCAGAAATACCCCCGCTGCCACCATCGTCGCCGCGTGGATGAGGGCGGAAATGGGGGTGGGACCTTCCATTGCGTCGGGTAGCCAGACGTGGAGGGGAAATTGGGCTGATTTAGCCACCGGACCAAGAAAGACTAGCACGGCTAATAGCCCAGCAATAGCGGCGCTGAAGGAATCGGAGGCGGCGAAAATCTGCAAGCGATCGCCAATGACATCAAATTCAAAACTGTTCGTGACCCAGTACAATCCGAGGATGCCTAATAGTAGGCCAAAGTCCCCGACGCGGTTGGTCACAAAGGCTTTTTGAGCCGCATCTGCCGCCGACTTTCGATCGTACCAGAAGCCAATCAGCAGGTAGGAACACATCCCCACCAGTTCCCAGAAGATATAGACCTGAACTAGGTTGGGGCTGATGACTAAACCCAGCATGGAGGAGCTAAACAAGCTCAGATAGGCGTAGAAGCGGACGTATCCAGGATCGTGCGCCATATAGCCATCGGTGTACACCATCACCAAGAAGGCGACGGTAGTGACAATCACCAGCATCAGCGCCGTCAGATGGTCAACGGTGTAGCCCATCTTTAAGTGAAAGTTACCCGCTGCCGCCCACTCAAAGGTGTAGGTATAGGCTTCGTGTCCTTGAATTTGGCTCCCCAGCAAGGCGAAGGATAGCACCATTGCCGCTCCCAGCAGGGAGACGATGAAGATGGCAGTCCATTGCCGCAAGCGGTTGGTTGCCCGATTAAACGAAATTAGTCCCAAGCCCACCAGCATTGCCCCAAGTAGCGGCAATACGGGGATGAACCAGGCATATGTATACAACGGTTCCATTATTTGCGCCTACTTTAGATTTCTTTACTAAGTTGGCAAGACCGTTAACAATTGTGGCACATACATTCCCAAAAAATGTTTATGAAAAGCAGTAGAAATACTCTTTGACAGCAAAAAGCACCGATAGGGGGCTATCGGTGGGCAATTAAGGAAACGGATTGTGGGGAGATGGGGAGATGGGGAGATGGGGTGGTGGGGTGGTGGGATGATGGGACA
>CAKZHE010000076.1 GCA_936920195.1 uncultured cyanobacterium
TTACAAAACGACATTCCCAATCTTCTCCTGAGCTTATTAGCCTTAATTTGGGCAAATCGGGATGATTGGTACTTTGGGGTGGATATGGGGGTTTATTACAACCCGGATGAAGCCGCAATTGTTCCCGATGGCTTTTTGGCAATTGGAGTCAAACATGATACTGGGGAAAAAGGCCGATTAAGCTATTTGCTATGGGCAGAAAATAATATTATGCCGATTTTGTCCTTGGAAGTAGTATCGGAAAGATATAACAGTGAATATGAGCAGAAGTTAGAAGATTATCAAAAATTAGGAATTCTCTATTATGCAATTTACAATCCCTTGACGGGCAGAAAAGGGCGATTTAAAAATAGACAAAGATTGGAAGTGTATCGGTTAATAGATGGAAAGTATGAACTTCTGCCCAGTGAGAATAATCGAGTTTGGTTGCCAGAGATTGAGTTAGCGCTGGGGTATGAAAATGGAGAGCATATTGGCTGGGAGCGGGAATGGCTCTATTGGTATGATGAGTCAGGAAATCGGTATCTGACGGCGAATGAAAGAGCGATGAATGCTGAAGCGATCGCCATTCAAGAACGTCTCATTGCCCAGCAAGAGCGTTTAGCTAAACAAGAAGCCGAAGCGATCGCGGCTCAAGAACGTTTCATTGCCCAGCAAGAACGTTTAGCTAAACAAGAGGCAGAAGCGATCGCCACTCAAGAACGTTTAGCTAAACAAGAAGCTGAAGCGATCGCCACTCAAGAACGTCTCATTGCCAATCAAGAGCGGTTGGCAAAGCAAGAGGCAGAAGCGATCGCCACTCAAGAGCGGTTGGCTAAACAGGCAGCCGAACAAAAAGCCCAACGACTTGCCGAAAGGCTTAGAGTGCTAGGAATTAACCCTGATGATCTAGATGGTTGATTATTGTTCAACTCAGATAGCATTTCTCATGCTTATGAGGTACAGCAATCAATTTTGACCAAGGGCTACGACTAGCGATTAACAATCATCCTCTCAAATTCTAAATGTTTCAAGATTTTCAACCTTTAGCCGCGATCGCCACTACCCCCAACGGAGCCAGAAAGCTGCAACCCCTCTGCCAAAGTAGCGGCGCAACTCTTTGGGTTCCCCCATCCCTGAGTCATATCTCCGGTGCAGAAGTTTATCCCGGCAGTCTGAAAGATCATCTGGCAGGGCTTTGGCAGCGCCACCACAGCTTCGTTTTTTGTCTTGCCGCCGGAGCCGTTACCCGCCTGATTGCCCCCTTGCTGGCGAATAAAGCTAGCGATCCGGCGGTGGTAGTGGTGGATGAGGGCGGACGGTTTGCCATTAGTTTGTGCAGCGGACATCAGGGAGGTGCAGATCGTTTAGCGAAATTGGTGGCGCTGCAATTGGGAGCTACGGCAGTTTTAACGGGTGCTGCCGATGGTTTAGGTTTGCCGGGAATTGATATTTTTGGTCTTCCCTTTGGTTGGCAGCGCGGGGCTGGAAATTGGACAGCGGTGAGTGCGGCGGTGGCGCGGGGGGAAACAGTTCAGGTAATTCAGCAGACAGGTTCAAAGTTGTGGCAGCAGCATTTGTCTGGGGGACATAATTTGGTTTTTGAAAACCCTAATTTGCCTGCAACTGCCCAAATTTTCATTGGAAATGAAACCAATTTGGGTGAAAATTGCGTTAATTGGCATCCCAGAGTATTGTGGTTGGGAATTGGTTGCGAGCGGGGAACATCGACAGAGTTGATTGCTTATGCCATTCAACAAAGTTGTCAATCAGCTAATTTGGCAATGGAAGCGATCGCAGGTATCGCTACGATTGATTTAAAAGCGGATGAAGTTGGTTTGCTGGCGGTTTGTGGCAATAAATGGCCTTTAAAAACTTTCTCGGCTGAGGAATTACAAAGTATAGTAGTCCCGAATCCTTCTCAGGTGGTAGCGGCGGAAGTTGGTACGCCCAGCGTAGCCGAGGCAGCAGCGTTGAAAGCAGCTAATTCTCAGCAATTGTTGGTGGAAAAACAGATTTTTCGGGCAGAACAAATTGATAATTCCTCTGGGGCGGTGACAGTGGCGATCGCTCAATCGGAAGTCGAATATACTGGCAGAAAGGGACAACTATTTTTAGTGGGTACGGGACCAGGAAAATTAGCCCAAATGACTCCCGCTGCCCAAAGTGCTATTTCCCAAGCAGATGCAATCATTGGTTATGCTTTGTACTTGGATTTAATTGCCCCTTTATTACGTCCAGGACAAATTGTCGAAGCTTTTCCGATTACCCAAGAACGACAAAGATCCCAAAGGGCGATCGCGCTGGCAAAATGGGGTTTAACTGTTGCGGTGGTTTCCTCCGGCGATGCCGGAATTTATGGCATGGCGGGGTTAGTGCTAGAAGATTTGCAAGCCCAAAATTGGGATGCCAAAACTCCGGCAGTGGAAATATTTCCAGGAATTAGCGCTCTGCAAGCGGCGGCATCTAGAGTGGGTACGCCCTTAATGCACGATTTTTGTGCCATTAGTCTCAGCGACTTATTAACCCCTTGGGAAGTAATTGAAAAACGGTTAATTGCGGCGGCTCAAGCTGATTTTACCACGGCGCTGTATAACCCGCGATCGCAAACTCGCGTCCAACAACTAGCGATCGCCCAAAGTATTTTCTTACAATATCGTCAACCTCACACTCCGGTTGCCATTGTTCGTTCTGCCTACCGCGAAGACGAACAAATTACTCTTACTTCCCTAGGAGAGTTACTAGAAACCCCAGTGGATATGCTCGCAACTGTTTTAATTGGTAACAATAGTACCCGCATTCATGCCGATTGGATGATTACCCCTAGGGGGTATCGCAAATCTTGATTAAAGTAAAAAATAAAAGGACGTTTGTAGTTGGGCTTCAGCCCTCCGGATTAGGGCTGAAGCCCAACTACAAACCTTAATATAGGTTATGGGTAATTTTGGTTCTATAATTTAAGAGCGTTTACCAGCAACCACTATGGTACAACAACTGTCTCCTGAAACTACTCCAGAAATCATTTATCCAGATAGTGACGGGCAACCGATGGCAGATAATACGAAACAATTCCGCTGGATTGTGGTTATTAAAGAAAATCTAGAAATTTTATTTGCCGATCGCCCTGATGTCTTTGTGGCTGGCGATTTGTTATGGTATCCCGTCGAAGGTAATAACAAAATTCGCCAAGCCCCTGATACTATGATAGTCTTCGGTCGTCCCAAAGGCGATCGCGGTTCTTATGAACAATGGAAAGAAGATAATATTCCCCCCCAAGTTGTCTTTGAAATTTTATCTCCCGGCAACCGTGCCGGAAAAATGACGACAAAACTCATGAATTATCAACGTTATGGAGTTGAGGAATACTATATTTACGATCCTGACGATATCGAGTTGGTTGGTTTAAGACGGTTGGGAGATTGGTTAGAACCCATTCCGGAAATGAATGGTTGGGTTAGTCCTCGCCTAGGAATTCGCTTTCAACTAACAGAAACCGATTTGGAAATTTATCGTCCAGATGGAGGGCGGTTTCTGACTCCGGTGGAGTTAGATCGATTGCGGCAGAAAGAACGAAAAGCTAAAGAAATTGCCCAAGCTGAGGTAAAACAAGCACTCCAGCAAGCGGAAGAAGAACGCCAACGGGCAGAACAAGAACGCCAACGGGCTGAAGAAGCAATTACTCAATTAGAACAAGAAAAGCAACGATATCAAGCTTTACTGTCACAATTGCGCCAACAGGGAATCAATCTCTAGCCCCGATGTAACTGCGTCGGGGCGGGTTTATTCAGGTGATTGGCAAGGATGAAAATTCCTGCCCAAACCCGCCCCTACATCAATCATGGTGAATAACTGAATACCTAGAAACTGTATGAACAAAAAGTTAATCGTCTGAGAACATCATGTTAACCTGGGAGGGCAGTGCATCGGCCTACGACTACGCACAAAGTGAACAGCCTACCTCTAATCTGCTTCTGATCGCCTGATGACTAACAACTCCCTAGAATTCCATCGCCAACAATTTCCCGCTTTAGCCAATAAAGCTTATTTTAACTATGGCGGACAAGGCCCCATCCCTCAAGCCGCGCTAGAGGCGATCGCTCGCTCCTACAAATATGTTCAATCCGCTGGACCTTTTTCCAATGCCATCAATGGTTGGATTGCCCAGGAATTCAGCCAAACCAGGAAGGCGATCGCGGCGGAATTGGGCGTGGCAGATAGTACCATTGCCTTAACTGAAAATGTGCTGGTGGGTTGTAACATTGCCCTGTGGGGGATTGACTGGCAACCAGGCGATCGCTTAGTGGTTTCCGACTGCGAGCATCCCGGTGTTATCGCCACCATTAACGAAATTCAACGCCGCTTCGGGATTGAAATCGTTACTTGCCATTTACTAGAAACTTTAAATTCTGGAGATCCCGTGGCGGCGGTGGTGCAACACCTCCAACCCCAAACGAAATTAGTCGTCATCAGTCACATTCTCTGGAATACTGGACAAGTTTTACCCCTCACCGAAATTGTCCAAGCTGGCAAAACTGCCTGCCCCCAGGTCAAAATCCTGGTTGATGCGGCGCAATCCGTCGGGGTGCTGCCCCTAAATTTAACCGCCATTGGCGCGGATTTTTACGCCTTTACAGGCCATAAATGGTGGTGCGGTCCAGAAGGGATTGGCAGCCTTTATGTGAGTCCTCAAGCCCTAGAAAGCCTGCACCCGACATTTATCGGTTGGCGCGGTTTGGCTGGAAATAGTTTAAATTGGAAAGTAAGTGCCGAAAAGTTTGAAATCTCCACTTCCGCCACCCCTTTGCAAGCCGGATTGCGAGCAGCGATCGCCATCCACCACCAACGGGGAACTGCCGAAGAACGCTACCAGCAAATTAAACAACTTAGTCAATACCTTTGGTCAGGATTGTCAAAAATTCCTGGCATTCGCTGCCTCAAAACCTCTCCCCCAGAAGCAGGTTTAGTTTCTTTCCAAATTGCACCCGATCCCCGTCACCAACAGCTAGTACAGTTTTTAGAAGGTCAACAGATCTTAGTGCGGCTGATTCGCGACCCCGAATGCGTCCGTGCCTGCGTGCATTATTTTACTGCACCAGGGGAAATTGATCGTTTAATATCAGCAGTAGCTGATTTTAATTTGAGAAAATAACAGGTGACAGATGTTCAGGCAAATAGGGCAGTTGCTCGTTCAGGGTTTCCAACAATTACAGACTTTTGTCAGCAAGGAGAATTCTGCGTTGCCAGTTGCCCCTGGGGAGCCGCTGCCGTCTTTGACTGATGCCGAACACGAAAGGCTGTTCATCCAACTTTTAGAGGAAGTCAAGCAGGGTTGGCAGCAGGCAGATATTACCCAATTTTTCATGGCGCTAGAACCCCGCGCTCATCACTCGCAATGGTTGACGTGGTTGCAAAGTTTTGGCGATCGCTTGCTGGCTTCTGGCGCGACTCATTTAGAATTGGCAGTCCGAATGGTTAAATTTGGGGAAGTTAGCAGCGGCGAATTAGGAAATATTGCTCAAAATATTGGTTTTCAATTACTAGAACGCGCTCGACTTAGGGAAGAAGCGGGATTACCTAACAACGAAGTTGAACCCCCCCAAATAGAACCTGAATTACCCAGTAACAACGTTGAAGTTCCCCCACTAGATCCGGAATTACCCCACAATAACCAACTTGCCGAAACCTGGTTTCAACAAGGTTATCAGCAAGCGATCGCCGGAGACTTTCCCGGAGCGATCGCCAGTTGGTCAAAAACCGTAGAAATTCAGCCCGATTATTATCAAGCCTGGTATAATCTAGGATTAGCTTGCCATAACTTAGGCGATGGCGAAGCCGCCATCAAAAATTATGACCGCGCCCTAGAAATTCAGCCAGATTTAGATGATGTTTGGCACAATCGCGGCGATGTCTTAGACGATTTAGGCAGAGCCGAAGAAGCGATCGCTAGTTACAATCGCGCCCTAGAAATCAATCCCAATTTAGCCCAAACCTGCTATAATCAAGGCGTTGTCCTCAGCCACTTAGAACGTTACGAAGAAGCTATTAAAAGTTATGCTCGCGCCCTAGAAATCAATCCTAATTTATATGAAGCCTGGTATAATCAGGCCGTTGCCCTAGAAACTCTTGGTCGAGAAGAAGAAGCGATCGCTAGTTTCAACAAAGCCAAAGAACTCCAAGCCACGCGCTCCCAACACCTCGCTTGAATCTGTTCCCTGTTTACCTGCAATGTTGTTATGATGGGAGGTTGTAGAAGCTGCTCTTAGCCTGGATAACTTAATCCATCCAGCTGAAATCCCCAGGAGGAATTGCCTTTGTCTCGTCGCTACCTATTTACCTCTGAGTCTGTCACCGAAGGCCACCCAGACAAGATTTGCGATCAAATTTCCGATACAATTCTGGATGCCCTATTGACCCATGACCCCTATAGCCGGGTTGCCGCTGAAGTGGTAGTCAACACGGGCTTAGTATTAATTACAGGCGAAATCACCTCGAAAGCCCAAGTTAATTACGTTGAACTGGCTCGGAAAAAAATTGCTGAAATTGGTTATACCGATGCCGATAACGGCTTCTCTGCCAATAGTTGTACGGTTTTAGTAGCGTTAGACGAGCAATCTCCTGATATTGCCCAAGGCGTTAACGCTGCTCAGGAAAACCGCGAAAAGAGCAGCGAAGATGTCTTAGACTCAATTGGAGCAGGCGACCAAGGTTTAATGTTTGGCTTTGCCTGCAATGAAACCCCAGAATTAATGCCTTTGCCCATCAGCCTTGCCCATCGGATTGCTCGCAAGCTGGCAGAAGTCCGCAAAAGCGGGCTGTTACCCTATCTCCGTCCCGATGGTAAAACCCAGGTAACAGTAACTTACGAAGATGGCAAACCTGTCGGAATTGATACTATCCTAGTTTCTACCCAGCACGCCGCCACCATTGGCGAGATTACTGATGGGGCAGCAGTTCAAGCCAAAATCAAAGAAGACCTGTGGGCAAATGTGGTTTTGCCAATATTTTCTGATATCGATGTCAAGCCAGACAGCCAAACTCGTTTTTTAGTCAATCCCACAGGCAAGTTTGTAGTTGGTGGACCCCAGGGGGATTCTGGTTTAACAGGTCGGAAAATTATCGTTGATACCTATGGCGGCTATTCTCGGCACGGCGGCGGCGCTTTTTCTGGCAAAGACCCCACCAAAGTAGACCGGAGTGCGGCCTATGCTAGTCGTTACGCGGCTAAAAATATTGTGGCGGCTGGACTGGCAGATAAATGCGAAGTGCAGTTAAGTTATGCTATTGGGGTAGCTCGCCCAGTGAGCATTTTTGTGGATACTTTTGGTACGGGCAAAGTGGATGATGAAACTTTGTTGGAGTTGGTCAAAAACCATTTTGAATTGCGTCCGGCAGGAATTATTGAAGCCTTCAATTTGCGTCAATTGCCTGGAGAACGCAATGGTCGTTTCTATCAACAGGTGGCGGCCTATGGTCATGTAGGTAGAACTGATATTGACTTACCTTGGGAGAAGACTGATAAGGTGGCACTGCTGAAAGAAGCGGCGGCAAAGAAGGGTTAAAGCTAAAAATATAACCATCAGATTTTAGCTCCAAACCTTCTCTTAGAAAGGAACTATCCATTAGTCACATTTGATTTGAAAATCCTAAAACTCCTGCCTTGCAAGAGTTTTAGGATTAAACAATACCTAAATACTTGATTTTAAAGCAATTGCAGTTTAAGTCTTTTATTTTATCTTTTTAATTGGCCTACTTGCCAATATGCTATGAGTAGTTGACTCATGGCTATAACTTATAGTTATCTGTTGAGGACTACCCAGAAATCATTTAGACTAGCTATATTAGGTTTATCTATACCTTGACTGCTGGCAATTGTACTATTGAGATGAGGTCAGTCCTGATGAATTCTCCCATTGATCCCACTACTCTGCATGGCTATCACCTCACCGAAAAGCTTTACAACGGCTCTAAAACAATTGTCTACCGGGGAATCCGTCGGTTAGATGGCCTAAAAGAACAGCAATTAGTAGCCATTAAACTACTGCAACGAGAATATCCAGACTTTAATGAACTTCTGCAATTTCGCAATCAGTACACCATCGCCAAAAATTTGGATCATCCAGGGATTGTGCGCTCCTACAACCTAGAACCCTGGCAAAATAGCTATGTCCTGGTGATGGAAGATTTTGGCGGAATATCACTGCGGGACTATGTGCAAGAGCGATCGCTTCCCTTAATCGAATTTTTAGACATTGCCTTACAACTAGCAGATATCCTCAATTACCTCTACCATCAGCATATCATCCACAAAGACATCAAACCAGCCAATATTTTAATCCATCCAGAGACAAAACAAGTTAAATTAATTGACTTTAGCATTGCCTCATTATTACCCAAAGAAAGCCAAGAAATTAAAAATCCTAATGTCCTAGAAGGGACATTAGCCTATATATCGCCAGAACAAACTGGACGGATGAATCGGGGAATAGATTATCGCAGTGATTTTTATTCATTGGGAGTGACATTCTATCAACTGCTGACTGGAAAGCTCCCATTCCAAGCCGAAGAACCCCTAGATTTATTGCATTCTCATTTAGCGAAGATTCCCTTGGCAGTCCATGAAATTGCCCCAGATGTTCCCCTAGCCCTGTCACAAATCGTCGCCAAATTAATGGCGAAAAATGCCGAGGAGCGCTATCAAAGTTCTTTGGGATTGAAATACGATCTGGAAATTTGCCTCAAAAAACTCCAGGAAACAGGCGAGATTACCCCCTTTAAGATTGGTCAACGGGATACTAGCGATCGCTTCATTATTCCGGAAAAACTCTATGGACGGGAAGCCGCAGTTCAGACATTATTGACTGCCTTTGAGCGAGTTGCCCAAGGCGAAACCGAACCCATGCTAGTGGCAGGATTTTCTGGGATTGGCAAAACCGCCGTCATCAATGAAGTTCACAAGCCAATTGTGCGGCAGAAGGGCTATTTTATCAAGGGTAAATACGATCAGTTTAATCGTAATATTCCCTTTAGTGCATTTGTGCAAGCTTTTCGGGATTTAATGGCGCAACTGCTTTCAGAATCCCATGCCCAGGTAATCCAATGGCAGGCTAAGATTTTAGCAGCGGTGGGGGAAAATGGACAAGTTATTATTGATGTACTTCCAGAGTTAGAGCAGCTAATTGGCAAACAACCTGCTGTCGTCGAATTATCAGGGAGTGCCGCCCAAAATCGCTTCAACTTAGTATTTCAAAAGTTTGTCCAAGTATTTACCAGCAAAGAGCATCCCTTAGTAATTTTCTTGGACGATCTCCAATGGGCTGATTCTGCCTCCCTGCAATTATTGCAAGTGTTAATGAGTGATATTGGACACTTGTTGATTTTGGGAGCCTATCGAGATAACGAAGTATCCCCAGTTCATCCCTTAATGCTGGCACTAAATGAACTAAAGAAACTGGGGAAAGCTACCAAAGGCATCACGCTACCGCCCTTAGCGCTAGAAGATATCAATCAATTGGTGGCAGATACCTTGAATTGCGATCGCCCTTTTGCCCAACCGTTAACCGAATTAGTTTATCAAAAGACTCAGGGCAATCCCTTCTTTGCCATTCAATTTCTCAAGGCATTGCATCAGGATGGATTTATCCACTTTAACTCCACTGCGGGCTATTGGCAGTGCGATATCAGCCAAATCAAAGCTCAGAGCCTGACAGATGATGTGGTGGAGTTTATGGCATTACAGTTGCAGAAATTGCCAGCAGAAACTCAACAAGTGTTGAAGCTAGCAGCCTGTATTGGAGCGCAATTTGATTTGCAAACCCTAACAATTGTCTCGGAACAATCAGAACATGAAACTGCGGCGCAACTCTGGAAAGCCCTGCAAGAAGGATTGATTGTACCGCAAAGTGAAGTTTACAAGTTTTATCTGGGACAAGATAACCAAGATTTAGCTCAAAATTCCCAAGTTAGTATTTATTATAAATTCCTCCATGACCGAGTGCAGCAAGCCGCCTATTTATTGATTGCCGAAGAGCAGAAAAAGACAACTCACTTGAAAATTGGCAAACTACTTTTAGAGAAGACTGCCGAACCAGAATGGGAAGAGAGGATTTTTGAAATTGTCAATCAGTTAAATGTGGGCATAGAATTAATTGACCAACAAACTGGACGAGATCAATTAGCCCAGTTAAATTTAGTGGCTGGCAGAAAGGCTAAGGCTGCTACTGCCTATGCTGCGGCGGTGAGATATTTAACTATAGGAATGGGGCTTCTAAGTACGGATAGCTGGGAAAATCAGTATGATTTTACCTTTAAATTTTATCTGACCGCAGCAGAAGCTGAATATTTAAATTCTAACTTTGAGCGGAGTCAAGAACTGACTGATTTACTTTTGTCAAAGGCCAAAACACTCTTAGAAAAAGTTAGAATATATGAAGCAAAGATTCAAGTTTATACATTACAAAATAAGTTGCAATCAGTCTTAGACACTGGGTTGGAAGCGCTAGAAATGTTGGGAATCAATCTCGAAAAAACACCTCCACAAATAGCGAACGTTGATGAATTAATCGACCTGCCAGACATAACTGACCCCTACAAAATTGTTCTTCAACGGCTCTTAACTCCCGTTTATGTTGCTGCTTTTATGACGAATCCTGAATTGTCAGTAGCAATTGCATTTACGCGAGTAAATCTCTGCATTAAATATGGAAATTCACCAGATGCTGCAACCGCATATACCTTTTATGGTATGTTCCTGTGTGCAATTGGAGATATTGATACAGGATATCGCTACGGTCAGATGGCTTTGAGGTTGGTCGAAAAACTCAACGCTAGAGAAGTTAAAGCAATAGTTATATCTAGCTTTAATAGTGCCATTAGACATTGGAAAGAGCATTTAAAAGCAACCCTAAATTCTTTGCTATTTGCTTATACACTCGGCATTGAAATGGGTGAGTTAATATTTAGTGGTTATTCTGCCGTTTCATATTTTAACAATAGCCTTTTTGCCGGAGAAAATTTAGAAATTCTAGCGAATAAACAAGAGCATTATATCAATGAGTTCAAAAAAAGATCTATTGAATTAACTGTGATTTATATTCAGATCAACAGACAACTAGCTTTGAACTTACTAGGTTGCGCCAAAGAGAAAACCGCGTTAATAGGAACGGCATTTAATGAATTAGAAATGAGGCCAAATTTAATTCAACAAAAAACTGGTAGTGCTTTAGCATATATTGATGTCGCTAAAACTATTTTATTTTATATTTTTGAGCAATCACATCTGGCGATCTCATCTGCGATGGAAGCAGAAACACATATCCACAATGTTGCTACTCTAATCACATTTAGCCAACACAATTTTTACTACTCTCTTAGTCTCCTAGCGGAATATTTCCATGTCCCAGAAAACCAACAACACGAATATTTAGAAAAATTAGCCACCAATCAAAAAGAAATGCAGCTTTGGGCAGCACACGCCCCAATGAACTATTTGCACAAATGGCAATTAGTAGAAGCGGAAAAATGTCGGGTTTTGGGACAGAACGCCGAAGCAATTCAATTATACGACCAAGCTATTCAGGGAGCCAACGAAAACGAATATATCCAAGAAGAAGCCTTGGCAAATGAATTGGCAGCTAAATTTTACCTCAATTGGGGCAAAGAGAAAGTTGCCGCAGGTTATATGCAGGAAGCCTACTACTGCTATTCCCATTGGGGAGCCAAAGCTAAAGTAGAAGACCTCGTGGAACGCTATCCTCAATTGCTATCTCCCATTTTGCAAGTTGCGCTCAATCCGACGCTCAATTCCCTAGAAACTCTGCACACCATTCAACAAACTAACTCCCATAGCTCTACAAATAGCATCTCTAGCCTACTGGATATTAACAGTATTATCACCATCTCGCAATATTTTTACAGTGAAATTCACTTAGATCAATTGGTGGCGCAAATTATTGAAGTAGTAGTCAAAAATGCCGGAGCCAATAGAGGGGCATTGCTGCTCAACAACAATGGAAACTTAGAAGTAGCGATCGCCTACTTCCAAGATCGAGTCCAGCCGATTGATTCCCCAGCTTTAGATAGTTATCAAGATTTGCCAAAATCGATTATTCACTACGTCGAACGGACTCTAAAAAATACCATTGCTAGCCAAACAATTCCCACCACTTTTGCTGCCGATCCCTATTTTCAATTTCATTCACCCCAAAGCTTGTTGTGCGTGCCAATTCTCAAGCAAAGCAAACTGATTGGGATTTTGTACTTGGAAAACGATCTGATTGCCAATGCCTTTACCCCAGAGCGGGTGGAGTTATTAAAACTCCTTTGCACCCAAGCGGCAATTTCCCTAGAAAATGCCCGCCTCTATCAACAGTCGCAAGAAGCATTAACTGACCTAAAACAAGCCCAATTACAAATTATCCAAAGCGAAAAAATGTCTGCTTTGGGCAACTTAGTATCAGGAATTGCCCATGAAATTAATAATCCCGTCGGCTTTCTTGGCAGTAATATTCAACCTGCTCTGAGCTATATTAGCGATTTATTTGGCTTACTTAACCTATATCAAGAAAAATATCCTCATCCCGATCCGGCGATTGCAGATGAAATTAATACTATTGACCTGGAGTTTTTGCAGGAAGACTTACCCAAACTGATAAATTCCATGCAAAAGGGAGTCGATCGCATCCGGGAAATTAGTACCAGTTTGAGAACCTTTTCCCGTGCTGATAGCGATCGCCCGGTGGCTTTCAATATTCACGATGGACTCGACAGCACCATTCTGATTTTAAAACATCGTCTGAAACCAAATGAACACCGTCCGGAAATTCAGATAGTCAAAAATTACCAGCAGTTACCGATGGTGGAATGCTATGCGGGACAACTGAATCAGGTATTTATGAATATCTTAGCCAATGGGATTGATGCCCTAGAAGAATCGAATGGCGATCGCAGCTATCTAGAAATTCAAGCTGCCCCAAATCAGATTACTATTACTACCGAACTCGATCCGACTAGAAAATTGGCGATTGTTCGCATTCAAGATAACGGCGTGGGGATGAATGATGAGGTGAAAGCCCAAATTTTTGACCACCTATTTACTACTAAAGGAGTAGGAAAAGGCACGGGATTGGGATTGGCGATCGCGCGTCAAATTGTCGTCGAAAAACATCATGGAGCGATCGCCGTTAATTCTACTTTGGGAGTAGGAACAGAGTTTGTTATCCAACTTCCCATAAAATGATGATTAATTGTTTTTCCAGGGCGATCGCGTCCCGATTTAGCCATTGAAGTAGTTTTTACCAAGTAAATCTGTAGGGGTAGCGCCCCCGTGCCTACCCCTACACATCGGGGCAACCACGGGGGGATTGCCCCTACACATCGGGGCAA
>CAKZHE010000077.1 GCA_936920195.1 uncultured cyanobacterium
CCTCATCACCGAAAAAGCGACGTATTTATTGTATGAATAATATCACTCAAAAAGGCACAAAGTCAACAGCCTAGGCTCTGCCTCTAGGAAAACCAAGCGAGGCAGAGCCTCTTGATCTCGGTTCCTAGGCTCTGCCTAGGAACCAGTGTAATCTGTAGGGGTAGCGCCCCCGTGCCTACCCCCAATCTGACGGGGCAACCACGGGGGGATTGCCCCTACTGGGTTCTATTTGGCTATCTACCACGGACTTACCAAAAAGTGAGGAATTCTCGCTGATCCCAAAGAATTATTATCCCGCTTAGGGTGACAAAAACCAGTACCAACTGCCGAAATCTCTCTTCGCTCATGTTTGTCAATACCTTCTGCCCCAACCAATTTCCCGGTACGGCGGCAATCCCAATCGCCAATCCGTAACCGAGATATTCCCAGGTTAAAGCGCCAAAAACTGCATAGGAAATCATTTTGGCAATATGCACCACTACCATGTGCGTAGATTTGGTAGCAATCATTTCTTCCTTGACTAACCCATAATTCAGATAAAATGGATTGAGAACTGGACCAATACTACCGACTAATCCCGACAGGAAAGCATACATAAAACCCGCAGGCAAAAAATACCATTTTTTGACAGTAAAAGACCGTTCCTTTTTACCAAATCCATAGGTAAAGATGGAACTAATTAGAAATAATCCCAGCAAAATTTGGAGCCAGTGCATCTGGGTATGGGTAAAAACAAAACCTCCTAAAAATGATCCGGAGATCGCCCCTGGCAAATACCACCAAGTTGTTTCCCAATTAATATCCTTCCACAAAAACCAGACTCGATGAGAATTCCCTAACAGCATTCCCGTGGTAATCACTGGTGGAACCGCAGGTGCGCCCAACCAGTAATCAATCAGTGGCATCAGGATGAAGGGACTACCGCCACCTGCCAGGGTACTGACAAACCAAGCCCCAGAACTTACTAATATCAGCAATAGAATTGCCATCGGTCGATCAATATTGATAACGGCTAGATTGTATTGTGGCATTTAAATCTAGAAATTTGTAGTCATTTTCAGGCTTTTATCAACAATTACTGATTTTTTAAAGCCCCAGCTTTAAGCCAAAATAATCATAACTGACGCAACTGGTACAAGGCTATCGCCAAATTTAACCGCTCAGAAAATCGCTCTTTACTATAGCCCTAGGCACTTCTGGGGGTTTCAGCTTCTGAAGCTACTGCTGGACTAAGGTTGGCAAAGTAAATTTTACCCATCTTCTGGTTACGCCAATTCTTTGATGATGCCAGTTAAATTTTGAAAAAATTGCTAGTAACTTGTAACACAGGCAATATTAATTTTCAATATTTGGGTTTATATTATTTATTGAAGTCATTATAACGCGATCGCACTTCTAAAGATGAATAGCCAATATTACCCCCGCCACAATAGCACTGGTAGCACCGGGCAGATCTTATCAATAGCCATCTCTCTTGGCTTGCACGGTTCTATTTTAATGCTGCCATTACCTGCCGAGCAAAAACCTGCTGCCACTCCTGAAGCTAGCCCAAAAACTGAGTTAAATTCCCCCCAAGAGTCTCCTCAAACAAGCGCAACTACTGATTCTGCTTCTGAGTTGGCAACGCCATCTTCTGAAAGTTTAAATCCAGAGGTAACACCACAAACAGAATCTAATCCAGCCACAACCAATCCCTCTCCAGCGGCAGAATCGGTAGAACCAGAGGCAAGTCCTAAATCAGAATCTGTCAATGAAGAAGTACCAAAAGAAACTGCAACCGAAGAAGAAAGAGGCGATTAACCAATTGGCAATTTTGTGGCCTATTTGTCAATAGCTAAAGAAACGCGATCGCCCCCAATATCTCGCATCCTACCTAACAGTTGTACCACTTTTTCATAAGCTAATTTCCGGTCGGCCTTAAGAACAATTGCCCCTTGGGAAGATTTAGCTAAATAAACTTGCATTTTGGCAATTAGTTGTTCCTCATTCACAGGTTTATCTTCTAGCAGAATTTCCCCCCCTTGGTTGAGTCCCACAACTAAGGGATCGGGAGTTTTTTCTTGACTTACTCCTTTATCAGCCGTTGGTAAAGTGACTTTCACTGATAGCTGACTGGTATAAGTCATTGAGAGAATGATAAAAAAGGTCAAGATGGTCATTAGTACATCCATCATCGGAACTAGATTGATCTCTAGCATTTGCGAATGTTTGCTGTGAGCTTTAAATTTCATAGCTTTTAACTTTCAAAGGTTGCATTGGATTTAGTCACTGGACGAGTTGATTCTTCGCCCCCATTTTGATAGTCTGAAGGTAAAGAGCTTGAGCCACTGTTAATATTTTGTCCTTCGGCATCAGCACCATCTACCATCCATTGTACCGACCACCTGCCACTAACTCCAGCGGCTCGAACAGGCGAGTCTGAGGGAGGTGTGGTAGGGGTAGAATAAGGCGATCGCTCTCCCGAATTAGTCAGAGGTTCGTACCAAACTTGGCGATAAATTAGTTCTAATTCGCTGCCTGCGGCGTAAAAATAATCTACTTGTCTAGCCTGGAAAACCACTAAAACTCGGTAAATTGATAAAGCGATAATTGCTACAATCATCCCCGCAGCAGTAGTAATTAGTGCTTCTCCAATCCCTGCTGCGGCTTTACCAGCCTCGACACTGCCGCCGCCGCCGCCAATATTGAGATTATTGAAAGTCACAATTAATCCTGTGACTGTACCTAATAAACCCAAAAGGGGCGCGATCGCTACCACCGTTTCTAATAATTTATCCCCTTTTCGCATCTGCATAAATTCTTTATCCCCTGCCGATTCCATGGCTAATCGAAAAGTTTCTGGGGTCGGTTGTTTTAATTGCAAAGGAGCCAGTAAAAACCGTCCAATAGCTAAAGTTTGAGAATAGGCAGCAATCTCCGCCGCCTTTGCCAAATTATACCGCGCTGCGTCTAGCACTTCCCGCACAATCCGGTCTTCTTTTGTCAACAGTTGAAACCAGAACCAACTCCGCTCCAAAGCACAAGCAATAGTTGCGACAGATAAACCTAGCATAGGCCACATAGTTGGGCCGCCTTTGAGAAAGAGATCGTAAACGCGCATCGTGATTTTCCTAAGTTATTTCAAAGATGAAAATATCAGCCAAAATTCCAGAGCGATCGCCTCAACCGGGAGGATTTTTCCAAATTACCACCAAGGTACTCTTACCATCTTGAGTTGGGATAATATTGAGATATAAAATTGTTTTGCCCTTCTGGATTTCATAAATTACTCCTCCCGCATACTGTTTGGGATAATCGGTCACATCAAATTCATTATTTTGCAAATTGCGGCGCAAATAAGTTTCCATAATTTCATCCGCCAGCACGTTCTCCACCAAACTAATATTGGCAATTTCTGGACGTTGAGCTGGGGGAGTTGTCGCAGTATAAAACAAGTTTGATTGACCAAAGAAAGAGGGATCGCCAGGTTTGGGGTCTAATCCACTCATAATGTCATAAACTACCTGGGGTACTGACACGGCTTTTTTCAAATCTTCCAACTGCCGAGGTGCATCTGATAATACATAAACTGTCCCTTTTTCGGTGGCAAATAAACTCAAAAACTGCACCTTACCATTGCGAGATAATTGATATACTTCTCTAGTCGCTTCTTTAGTATTGACAGTGCTTTGATACTTCTTCAGCGGCAATTCTTTGGCAAAGTAAGCTGAAACTTCTGTTAGAGTAGCATTGGCCTGGAAGCAAGATGACAACTCAAAACATCCAGTTTGAGCATTAGGATAAACGGGAAAGTCTTCCCAAGCACTTGTCCCCGGAATATCCGATCCCGGTGTAGGAGTAGAAGTTGGTAATGGCGTAGGAGTAGAAGTTGGTAATGGCGTAGAACTAGAAGTTGGTGATGGTGTAGGACTAGACGTTGGCGATGGCGTGGGACTAGATTTGGGAGTAGGTTTAGGGCTAGGTTTTGGAGTAGGTTTGGGACTAGATTTAGTAATAATTGGTGCGGGGCGATCGCGCTGAACTGCACGATTAGGAGGCGCTTGAATTGATGGCTTGGGAATAGGAATAGGTGCAGCAGGTTTAACTGCTGGTAATTTCTGCGATTTTGGAGGCAATTGAGTAATGCGAACTTGCTTTTGAACTTCTGGTTTGGGAGATGGTTTAGGTTGGGCTGATTCTCCCGCAGGCAGTAGCATTAAAGCGCCATGCAACCCCACAGAAATTAGTCCAGTCAGCCAAAATAAATAAGGATTGCTCGACGGTTTGACAGCAGGCAAGACAGAGGGAAAAGTTAGCTTTTCTACTTCCGATTCAACAGGGCGATCGCCTTCCAATTCAATCGGATCTAGCTCTAGTTCCCGATCGAAAAACGGTGCTGTTTCCGACCTCACGGGGTGACAACCCCGTCAAAGTGTATATAAAATCATATTTCTCGCCCTCATACCCTTCTGAAAGAATGGCAATTTATTGCTTCTTATTCTCATTAACTCCTCTACAATTTCTTCACAAAACTCCATTCCCACTACCCAACAATACCCATATAATCCTATCCAAAAGCTACTATGTCTTCTCACTTTCCTCCCCCACTCAGTCATCCGACCTACATACTTTTGCATTCCTTTCAACTTCAGTTTTTGTCCGATTATGATCGCACTACTATAGGCTATTGCTATTAACAATATCAACCTGTTTAATCTCTCTTTATTCGCGTGACTTTTTTCCAAATTATACCCTCCCGTTTTACAGTCTTTAAACATTGCTTCTATCCCACTCCGACATTTAAACGCCTTGATTGCTGCCTTAACACTCCCCATATTTGTCAGTAAATACCAGCCCTCTTTCAACTGATGCCGCCGATATTTTCGCTGCCAATATCCCGCTATATCAAATTTACCAAACCCTTTTTGTTTCGTGACTTCAACTCCCTGTAAATAAAAGCTAGTTCCGGGCATTAATCCTGCTTCACTTAACCGCTTAAATTCCTCTCCTTCCCCTCGAATATATCGCCCCTCTTTGACCCTTAATACAAACTTTACTTTCTTTGTACACAGCCAGTTTGCCAGTTTGACACTGCCAAATTCTCTATCCCCTAAAATCACAATTTGATGTCTTTTTAATAGTCCTAAAACTGGACTAATTAATTTTTGCTGTTCTCTCAGGTTACTACTGCCTCTTTTTGGCAATATTTCCCAGTATAAAGGTATCGCTCTTTTTGACCAAATTAGACTGATTACGAATAAGTTCCACTCTCGCCACTGAGTTCTATCAATGGCTAATCTTAGCTCTTTGACTTTTTTGAAGTGCCTTCTTATTATATATTTTACCAGGGGAAACCACAGGCTTCTTATGTTGAGCATTGGCAATTTCAAAAATCTTTGAATATTCCTTCTTCGGCTCTCAAATAGGATTGGGTATGGCATCAATGTCGCTAAGGACTCAATGGTGACTTTCTTATGTATTTGCAGCAGAAAGATTAAAATATTTAATGTCAAGTACGCAGTCTTTTCTAGTTGTTTTTGGAAACAGATTTGGTAGAATTT
This sequence comes from uncultured cyanobacterium, assembly GCA_936920195.1. Taxonomy (GTDB): domain Bacteria; phylum Cyanobacteriota; class Cyanobacteriia; order Cyanobacteriales; family FACHB-T130; genus CAKZHE01. The sequence goes on from CAKZHE010000077.1 coordinate 5,541, forward strand.
AGGTAACATTTTACATCATGGGGCGATTTGACAAAATTTGCCCCATCTTTTTTTACCATAAATCGTGACAATCTGCTTTCCTTCAGGCTTTCGACGGGGTTGTCACCCCGTCAGGATTATTACTCCAATTTTACTGGAATTAACTAAACAATATCCTAGTAGAATTAGTTTATTTTCCGGCGTGGATTTTACGGTGGATAGCGAACGAGGTTTAAATGGTAATTGTGATTTTCTGATTAGCCGTTCCACCGAATTGCTGATGATTAGCGCCCCAGTGATTTTGATTGTGGAAGCGAAGAGAGAAAACATTAATTTGGGCTTGGGACAATGTGTGGCGGAAATGTATGCAGCCCAACTATTTAATCAACAAGAAGGGAATCAAATTTCACCGATTTATGGAGTTGTTACTACGGGGGAAATTTGGAAGTTTTTAAAATTAGCTGGACAGGTAGTTGAGATTGATTTATCAGAGTATTTTCTCAATGAAGTGAATAAAATCATGGGAATTTTAGCCAGTGGGGTAAAGCCAGAAAGTGAGATAATTCCTTAACTTTTAACTCTCACAGGACTTACGCAGTTGCTCTGCATATAGCGTTTATGGTGCGTTACGCTGCGCTAACACACCCTACTGTCGGATCGCAAGTCTTAACAGAATGTTTGTGTCAATGAGATAGAGCATAATTAGGGGTGATCCTCATAAATTCCATCACGACTAATTGCATAATCAGAGAGTTGTGGAACTCTATTACCCGCTAATTCTTCATATTCAGCCGCTAACCGATCTGCCAATTGATTGAATTCTTCAAGACTCTGTTTTTTACCCTCTCGCCCTTCGTTGACCAATTTATATTGTAAATAGTCAATGAATTTTGTTAGTTCAACAACTAAATCGTCTGGTAAAGTATTGATAATTTCAAAGATTTGCTGGTGTTTGACAACAGACATAGCCGATCCTCCAAAAATTACAAATTGATTCGTTTGCCTTTGTATCGAACGAAGTATAAACTTTTTGATGAGATATCAAGTATGGGATTGATGGCGGATAAAAGCACTACGAGGCAAAACTCGCAAAATTTCATCTAGGGTGGTGATCCCTTTAGTTACTTTGTCAGCGGCGGCAATCCCAAAGGAAGCAAACTTGATTTCTCTGAGATAACGATGCAGTTGTGTCATCGTTCCTTCATAGATAATTTCTCGCACTTGGTCATCAATGTCCAGCAATTCAACAATCGCTTCTCGCCCCAAATAACCGGAATTAAAACATTTATTGCAACCGCGTCCCCGTCGCCAATTGGTAGTATTGGTGGTAGTAGGGGTAATGTTGAGCGATCGCAAGTCTTTTTCCGTCGGTTGATAAGGTGTGGCACAATGGGGACAAACCATCCGTACCAACCGTTGAGCAACAATTCCCAACAACGCATCGCTAATTAAACCTGGATCTGGACCAATATCTTTAATGCGCGGAATTGCCCCTGGAGCATCATTGGTGTGTAAAGTGGTAAATACTAAGTGTCCCGTCAAAGCTGCTCTTACTGCTGTTTCCGCCGTTTCTCCGTCCCGAATTTCCCCCACCATAATAATATCTGGATCTTGACGGAGAATGGCTCGCAATCCGGAGGCAAAAGTCATCCCAGCAGCTTCATGTACCTGGGTTTGAGTAATGCTAGATAGCACATACTCCACGGGATCTTCCACCGTCACCACATTGACGTGTTCCTGCGCCACCAATTGTAAACTGGTGTAGAGGGTGCTGGTTTTTCCCGAACCCGTTGGACCAGTCAGAATGATCATTCCCTGGGGTTGCACCAACCAACTTTTATAAATTTCTAGCGACTCTGGCGAAAACCCTAAATCCTCAATATTAGAAAAGGGATTTTGCCGAGGCAGCAACCGAATGACAGCTTTTTCACCACCGACGCAGGGGAGGGTACTCACCCGCATATCCATGCCTAATTCTTGATCTGTGCCGCTACTGGCATACTTTTCCCCAATTCTGCCATCTTGGGGTTGCCGACTTTCGCCGATGTCCATATCGGACATCACTTTCAGAGCCACAATTGTTTTGCGACTGACTTCAATGGGTAAAGTAGTAATAGTTCGCAATACGCCATCAATTCGATAGCGCACTCGCAACCCTTCGGAAGTTGGCTCTAAATGGATGTCGCTGGCACGATTGCGTAAAGCGCCAGAAATCAAAGTTCTCAGTCGTCCAATTTGGTCAACTGCTTTGGAAAGATAGAGTTCAGTAGTTTCACTGATGTTCTCTTTTTCCAGTTCCCCGGTTAAAGGATCGACGAGGGGAGCAGAACTAATCCGATTGGGGTCAAGCTTTTCCCGGTGAAACCAAACTCGATAACTTTTATCGGCAATAGGAATAATTTTAATATTAGTCAGAGTGCGATCGCTCAATTCCTGAATCACATCGCTAGAAATTGCCACGGGACTGCCCAAATAGTAGCAGCCTTGCCAGAGTAGCAGAGGGACGAGGGGTTGTAAAGTACCGCGATCGCCAAAATGTCGAAAAAATCTGTAACTAACTTCCGGATCTAAACGTTCTAAAACCACGTGTCCTTGGGAATCTACCAACAGCCGAAGCGCTTCTTCGCAAGTAACTTCGCGGTTGCGGAGTCGCTGCCAAGCAGATGTAATCGTCGAAAAACTCTGCATTCTTATTTGGAGCCTCAGATCTGCACCAGGGTTATTTACTTCTACGGTAACTCATCAAGTCAGAAGTGAGTAGTCCCATCTGCATAAAATCAATTACTGGGAAACAGAAATGATCTCACAGATATAGACATCCGCTCTAGTTCGTTTCTATTGTGAATAAGAAGATCGTGGTTCCATAATTCATTTGTATTTTCAGGACAGCCTTGGGCAAGATTTTCCCCGATCTTCTCCAAGGATATTTTGCTTTTGATATTTCTCTTTAAATCTTCTGGCTCAGATAGCACTCCTAGTACAAATACTCTCTCAATTAGATCTGGTGGAATCTGTTCCTGAACATAACTCAATCGCCTTTCTGATTGACGATCAAAATCAATTAATAGAACCATCCTTCTTTCTCTCAAGTTTTGCATTTCAGACGCATAATCTTGCATGAATTTGTCCACCACGTATTCCCAACCGCCTGCTGGCGGTAAAATTCTAATAACACGGTCATTAAGATTTAGATTCAGGCAAAACCCGACGGCAATCTGGCGATTAGCATCGTCTTCTGGCAAAACAAAAATGTGTGGCCTATACTTATTTATCCTCATAGTTCGATATCGCCAGAAATCAAAGAATTGATCAGATCCCCTTTCACCTCTAGATCGCTGAGTAATCTAATCAAAGTTGGTTCCAAGTGGCTTTTGCGATCGAGGACAAAAGTATTTTCATTGGAAAATTTGCGGATTGCTTCGGGATTATGAGATGCCACTAAAATTTGACCGCCATTATTAAAAGAGCGTCGCAGCGATGTAATAAAATGTCCCACTTCTGACAAAGAGAGATAGTTGTCCGGTTCATCCCAAAAACAAAAAAGCGGTCCATAGAATTTATTAGCAGCTAAGACTATGGCGCAAAGAAAAAAGCATTTCTCCCCATCAGACAAGTCTTTAAAATCAACACTTAGATTAGCCTTATTTTCTGCAAACCTAACAATCATGCTTTTAAAGTTTGGACCGCTTGGTGGATTCAGAAAATCCTGAATGTCTGGCATAACTTCTCGGAGATATTTATCAATCTGTGTATAGGCAGCAGGGTAAATACTAAGTAACGCAGACAACCACTCTCCTAAATTTGTCCCATCTCGCTCTGGCCAGAAATTATTACCTTTTGACTCTCCAGTCATCAAGCTTGGAATTGGTGATAGAATAATCATTTGAGTAAGAAGCCAATTATTAAAAATATAGATCGGGTCTAATTGTGATTGATGCTTAATTAATGGCAGGGCAACAAAACGCGCATCCAAATTCAAAAAATCACGATTTTGAGGGGCATTGTGAAGAGCAAGTTTGGCTTCTTGTCGAGAGTAAATTATCTCTCCTGCCACTAGCAATTGTTCCTCAATCACTTGAAGTTCGGTAGATTTTTCTGGTAAATCTAGTGCTAGAACATATTTGTACAATTGATTTGCAAGCAATACTTCTATTTCAAACCGAATCGGAACATCAGATCTGCCGCGAGCAAAATCCTTGTAACTAATCAATTTTTCAAGCATGACCATTCTATTGTTGCCCCGGCTAATCTGCTGAAGAATCTCTAAGACAGCAGCAATAGTTGATTTCCCTGAACCGTTTTTGCCAATCAAGAGCGCCGATGACATCCCTTTCATGTTCAGTTCAAAATTTTCGAGACATCTGAAATTGTGGACATATAGTCTTTGCAGCATAATCAAATTCCCAAGTAAGATAACAGAATTTTTGATATAGCACGTCTAAATCTGTAGGGGCGGGTTTGGGGATGAATTGTAATACTCACCAATAACCTGAATAAACCCGCCCCGGCGCATCGTTAAAGTTAACAGGACTTACGCATTATTCACTCCGCATATAGTGTATTGGTGCGTTACGCTGGCGCTAACGCACCCTACTAATAGAGGCGCTGCGTAAGTCCTGGTTAATTAATGCTTACGATGATGATTTAGACCCACTATACTGATGTAGTTATTGTATGAATAATATCACTCAAAAACTCACAAAGTCAACAGCCTAGGCGCTACCCCTACATCTAAAGAGAATTTGCTTAACTTCGATAGATTTTAATCTCTACCCAACTGCCAGAGCGTCTTTTTAGTCGTATTCACTGGGGTTGTTTGCCTCTGCCAATGATAAACTTCTTTAATTTTAATCCTTGGTTGACTTTCTAGCAATCGTTCTAAAGTTATGCGATCCTGGTATAGAAAGACATCGCTAAAATCTTCTCCCACGGAACTGATATCTGGGAGTAACCGAATTTCCTGCAAAGTTACATGGTTGGAGAATGAATGAGCTAGAGTTCGCATATCAAACCAAGGAGCAATTACTAGGGGACGTTTGGATTGATTGACAATCTTCGCCATTGCCGAATGATAATACTCGCTGTGCTTGTTCCACCAAGTATCTGTTGACACAATCAATCCAGAGGAGAATATGCCGATAAGAATGACGATACTTGTAATTAATTGCCAGCATTTTCGCTGCCAATTGGTGATTCTAATGATTGCAAACAATTGATGATAAAGAAGGTAAGCAACAGCAATTTCAATTGCCAAATAGGAAGGGATAAAATAGCGGATTGGTGTAGAACGCCTGCCACCCAAAAGAATATCTGGAGTAGCTAACAACAGAAAAGGAATAACAATGGATAGAACTAGCAATAAACTAGCGCGTTTTTCGGCATGATGCCACAAAAAATAAATGGCATAAATAATCAAGCCTAGGGTTAGCAAGCAAAACAGAGAATTCTGATATTCAAAATTTTGATTAAAATCCCAGAAAACTCGATTTAAATTTACTACCCAAGTTTTAATCAGAACTATTAAAAAAGTTGGTTTTTTACTCCAGCCGGGAGATTGATCGGTATCAAAGCCTGAATTGTTGGCAATGACTATTAGCCAAGGAATAAAAAACAAAAAGGAGATGAAGGAAGAGAGTAAATAAGCTCTTAGGGTTTTGGTCAAACGAAAACCTTCTTGAATGACCGCATAAATGCTATATATAAAAACTACTGTCAGAGAAAGTAAATGCGTATAAAGCATAAGTGTGAGCGTAACTATATAAGATAGCCAACTCAGACTGGTTTGCAACCGCATTGACCTGAGTAGGGTTAAATTTGTTAGTAAAATTAAGACAATCCATAGGGTATATTGTCTGGCTTCCTGAGCGTAGAGTAAGTGAAAAGGAGAGACGGCAACAATGGCGATCGCCATCCATCCTACTAATGATGACTGGAATAGTTCTAAGCACAGCCAATAAATACTAGGAAAGACTAATAAACTAATTAGAGCCGCTAAACTTCTGGCAGTTGTGAAATGGAAAAAATCAGCTTGCATCCAGAGCCGAGCGAGCAGATAATAAAGGGGGGGATGTTGAGGGTGAACTATATTATAAGTATCGATCAAATTGGTACTGGGATGGGGCTTTTGATAGCTCAAAACTTCCCCCACGCTCATTTCTCTGCCCTGCAAAGCAATCGATTTAAAGTCTGCAATGCCAGAAATCCAGCTTAAACTATCAGCCTCATCTCCCCAGAAAGGTTTTTGCTCAAGGTTAACGAATCGGAGCAATACTTGCAGAGTTAATAAGAAAATTACTGTGAATATGATTAGCTTTTTGGTAAAAATCTGTAACATAATGTGGCAGTAATTGCTGAATTTCAACAGACTCATGGAAAATTTTGCTGCCGACGAGCCTACGGATGCCAGATTACCATCCGATTCATCTGCCATTACTCCCTTCGATCGAGCGATGATGCAGCGATGCTTAGAACTCGCTCGTCGTGCCTTGGGAAAAACCGCTCCTAACCCTTTGGTGGGAGCGGTGGTAGTACAGGATGGCGAGATTGTGGGGGAAGGATTTCATCCTGGGGCGGGTTCTCCCCATGCGGAAGTCTTTGCACTCCAGGCAGCAGGAGCAAAGGCGCGAGGAGCAACTATCTATGTGAATTTAGAACCCTGCAACCACTATGGACGAACTCCCCCCTGCTCGGAAGCCTTGATTGCCGCTGGAGTGGCTAAAGTGGTGGTGGGGATGGTAGATCCCAATCCCTTAGTAGCAGGTGGGGGAATTGCTAAACTGCGGCAGCACGGTATTGAAACGATCGTGGGGGTGGCAGAAGCCGACTGTCAGCGGTTAAATGAAGCTTTTAGCCATCGCATTCTCTCCCATCAACCCTTTGGTATTCTCAAGTATGCCATGACTTTAGATGGCAAAATTGCGACTACGACTGGTCACAGTGCTTGGATTACCAGCGTTGAAGCCCGGAATGAGGTGCATCAATGGCGTGCGGCGAGCGATGCGGTGATTGTGGGTGGGAATACAGTGCGCCATGATAACCCCCATTTAACTAGCCATCAGGCCGAAGGGCGCAATCCTCTGCGGGTGGTGATGAGTCGGACGTTAAATTTGCCCTCGGAGGCGCGTTTATGGGAAACCAGTGTTGCACCGACGCTAGTTTTAACTGAAACTGGTGTTAATCCGGATTTTCATCTGATGCTAGTGAAAAAGGGGGTGGAAGTGGTGGCAATCGATCCGCTGACTCCTGCCAAAGTCATGGAATATTTATACAGCCGGGGTTTCTTGTCAGTATTGTGGGAATGTGGGGGGACTTTAGCTGCGCGAGCGATCGCTGAAGGTACCGTCCAAAAAGTCTTAGCCTTCATTGCGCCCAAAATTGTCGGCGGGGCGAATGCGCCTTCCCCAGTGGGGGATTTGGGGCTAGGGCAAATGAATGAAGCGATCGCTCTGGAAAGAGTTAGCTGGCGGACTGTTGGCTCGGACTGTTTGTTAGAAGGCTATTTACCGCATTTTGGCGATCGCTAGCAGGTCATGGGTGCTTTAAATTAAGTGACGTTCTCTCCCGTTAACCGGGCGGTATAACGGGAGCTTCTAATCTAGAATAGAGACAGTTGAAAACCATCAAATCCCAGAAAGTCTTCGCGCTTCACAGGCTGGGTATCCCCTAAGCCTCCACGCGCAGGCCAGATGAGTCCCACCTCGCTGAAGCC
>CAKZHE010000078.1 GCA_936920195.1 uncultured cyanobacterium
GACCTAGAAATCGTAGTGATTTAACACTTAGTCGGGTAAACTCTGGACTTTAAAAGCCCCCACCATATTGCTCTTAGCAATTGGTGGTGGGTAGTTTACATTTTCTTTGCCTGTTTAAACCTGGTTTACTCGTTCCCAGGCTCTGCCTCGAATGATAACCAAGCGAGGCAGAGCCTAGGAACCAGTTTAAACCTGATTTCTATTTTACACGATCACTTGGAAAGTCGATCTTGGGGACTTTCGGGTAGCGGTGGCAAAGGCATCACCAACACCTTATCAACTCGATTGCCATCCATATCCACTACTTCTATCCGCCAACCATTCCATTCAAAATACTCTGCTGACGTGGGAATTCGCCCCAAATTGGTAATTACAAAACCGCCCATAGTATGAAAAGTTCCCCGTTGTTCCTTGGGCAACTCCTCGATATCAAACATTTCAAAAAAGTCTTCTACAGGTAACATTCCATCCAATAACCAAGAACCATCTTCTCGCTGCACTACTTGGGGTTCTTCTTGTTGGTCAATGGAGGGAATATCCCCCACCAATTCCACTAAAATATCGTTCAGGGTGACTAAACCCTGCAACACGCCATATTCATCCACCACGCAAGCAATATGCGTACCCGTTTGCTTGAACAATTCTAAAACCTTCAATCCCCGCGTACTTTCTGGCACAAACAGGGGACGGCGCAGGGAAGCATTAAAATCCAGGGGTTGACCTGCTAAACTGCGAGATAACATATCGGTAACGTGAACTACTCCCAAAACATTATCTAAACCTCCTTGGCAAATGGGGAATCGGGAATGGGCGCTGTCTAACATCTTTTGCCGATTCAGTTCTGGGGAGTCCTCTAAGTCTAACCACACAATATCAGGTCTGGGAGTCATCAGAGCGCTGACGCGGCGATCGCCCAACCGAAACACCCTTTCCACCATATCCTGTTCGGCTTCTTCAAAAGTCCCCGCTTCCGTACCTTGCTCAATCAGTACCTTAATCTCTTCCTCGGTAACTTGGGGTTCCGTCGATGGCTTGATGCCCAACAGCCGGACGACCATATTAGTAGAGTAGGTGAGTAACGGTACAATTGGGCTAACAATTTTGGCGAACATTTGCATCGGCAGCGCCACCCCCGCCGCAATGCTTTCTGGGTAATTGAGGGCTAATTGCTTGGGAACCAATTCCCCAATAATCAAAGTTAAATAAGTAATAATTAAAATTGCGATCGCAGAAGCGATCGCTTCGCTGTATGGTTCTACCCAGGGTAGACTTTTGAGAATTGGGCCTAATCTTCTGGCAATTACCGATTCTCCAAAAGCGCCGGAGAGAATTGCCAACAGGGTAATCCCGATTTGCACCGTGGCTAAAAACAGATGGGGAGCCGAAGCTAATTCTAGCGCCGCTCGCGCCTTGCGATCGCCCTGATTGGCTAATTGTTGCAGTCGGGCTTTGCGGGATGAGACAATTGCCATTTCTGACATCACCAAAATACCATTGCCGAAGATCAGCAAAAAAATGATCAAAAATTCCAAGGTTATGGGCGGCATGGGGAATGGGTCAATTAAATGTCCTACAGCTTATCATCCAGTAGAAAGGCTTTGCTGCCAAATCTGGGGGGTTATTCCCTAAATTGCGGGAAACTGTCTGAGGCTTCTGCACAATTTGAGTATAGTCTTTAGAAAAGTATAACAAGAGGAAGTGAATGGCTAGAAGCATCTCTACAGTAGATCTATTTTGTGGTGCTGGAGGACTGACTTATGGGTTTGAGCAAGCAGGTCTTCCTGTTACAGTTGGATATGATATCGATCCTGCGTGTAAGTTTCCATACGAACGCAACAATAAAGCAAAGTTTATATTACAAGATATCGAAAATATTAGCAATTCTGATTTGGCAGAGCATTTTTACACAAGTACCATTAAAATTTTAGTAGGATGCGCCCCTTGTCAGCCATTTTCAAGTTATTCCAGACGTTATAACGATCGACAGTCAAAGTGGAAGCTCTTGCAAGACTTTGCTCGTTTGATTGCAGAATGCCAACCAGATATTATTTCCATGGAAAATGTTCTTCAGTTAAAACATCATGCAGTTTTTGACGAGTTTATCGCCCAGTTAAAAAAGTTTAACTATTGTTTTGAGTCCTATGAAGTTAATTGCCTAGATTATGGCATTCCTCAATCTCGAAAACGATTAGTCTTACTGGCTTCAAAATTTGGTAAAATTAACTTGATTCCGGCAACATATTGTCCAGCACAATACAAAACAGTCCGAGAAACTATCGAACACCTTGAACCCCTTGCAGCGGGACAAGCTTCTAAAAGAGATTGGCTACATAGATGTAGTAAACTTTCTAAACTCAATCTTCGCCGGATTCGGGCTTCCAAACCGGGAGGAACTTGGCGAGATTGGCCTGAAGATTTAATTGCCAAATGCCATCTAAAAAAGAGCGGTAAAACCTATCCAGCAGTTTATGGTAGAATGGACTGGGATCAACCTAGCCCAACAATTACTACACAGTGTTTTGGTTTTGGTAATGGTCGGTTTGGTCATCCCGAACAAGATCGGGCTATTTCTCTCCGAGAAGCTGCTTTATTACAAACTTTTCCAGGCGATTATGAATTTGTAGAGCCTAATCAATCAATAGCAATTGATCTAGTCGGACGATTAATTGGTAATGCTGTACCTGTTAAGTTAGGAATGGCAATAGCCCAAAGCATTTTAGCCCACATCCAGCAGGCAAATTAAGGATGTTCTATAGAATTATCTAGATATTCTTGTTTGTCTAAATAGTCTTGAATATTTTGCAATATTTGCTGAAGGTATTCTATTACCTCTTCTTTGATTTTGAGAATGTCGTTAATACTCGTCTCACCACCAACTTCTGGAAAAGACTTATTACCATGTGCGAGATCGTTGCGATTCTTCATCACGATATATAAATTCTCGCCATGTTTTGTTTTAGAATAGTCAGTATGAAAAGAAAATCCATACTTTCTCGCTGTGTTTGTAATTTCCTCTCGATCAACATTACCGGAAAATAATTCTCTACTATTGAAACCAGCAGTAATAATATCAAGAGAAATATCTTTGATCTTAGAGTGAATATTATCAGGAGAACGATTTTTAAAGTTATGAATGACTATTTTTTTGATCTCGATTCTTACAGAATCAAAAGAAACTTTTTTACTACTGATCTCATCAAATATAGCCTCTATTGCACCACGCATAGTTGATTCAATCAGATTATAAAGAAGTAAAAAGGCATTCGCTTTCAGCGTTCTTCCCAAATCGGAATCGATAGCTGTAATTTTTTGTTCGCCATTATCTTCCATCACTGCCAATTTCGTTGTTTCTTGAATTAGCCCTTCCAAAAATACAAAATATTGATTTACTTCTTGGACGCGGCTATGGAAGTCTAAAATAACTGTTTGCATAGTTAATTTAAAAGTTGATCGCGAACATATTCAATCCGCTTAATTACTTTGGGTCTGGAGTTACTTGCATCTGAGGTAGTGTATTCCTTGAATTCTGGTGAGTCAAGCCATTTTAGTGACTTCGGGACAAGATCGCTCTTTTTCCTCAAAGCAAGTGCCACGCCTACAGAAATTGCCTCAAATCGAATTCGAGGTGTTTTGACATTACCTTTTGATTTACTAAATCCATTCGGAAAGTATTGTTCAACAAAGTCTAACATTTTGTGAAATTCAGAGCGCATAGTTTCTTTTTCAATTTCATCATTGTTTTCTTTTTTTACATAGTCATCAAGAAATTTATTGACCTGCCTTTCAAAATTTTGATAATTATTTAGATAGGCAAAAAAACGTAACACAAATTCTTCCGGTTCTCGTTTGCGGACAAGTGCCTCTGATATGGGGCATAGTTGAAGAAATTTGGGAGTTTTGGCAAGTTCTTCAAGAAGATCGAGAAATGGACCCGGAGATATACCTCTACGCTTCTCCATATCATTTAATTGAACGCTGCCTGTATTAATGCGTTCAAACATATCCCGTCGAGTTTCTTCATCAGCTTTCTCAGTCAGCACAATCATCCGAATAGTTGCTCGGTTGAAGCGTCTCTGTCTTGCTAATGGTAAATCGCTAAATTTAAAGTTGTTAAGCTTCTCTAGTTTTTCTAATCCACATAGAGTTAGCTCGTCGTTGATAAATCTATCTAAAGTACGAATACGTTGAGTTCCATCAACAATTTCTAATCGAGCTAAATCATCTCGATCATCTTCTTGTTTTGGACGCAAATCTGCCACAAAAATGTACGGTATGGGTAGTCCTAAAAAAATAGATTCAATAAACTTTGATTGTCGGGGTTCTTCCCAAATCATCTCTCGCTGATAGTCTGGTATATACAATTCACTGGTATCTTCATCCAGACCATCTCTGTATTTTTTGACAATCACTTCTACGGGATATTCTTTAGTGTCATAATCGACTGTTTTTTGCTTTTCGCGAATTTCGGCTTCTGCTGCTTCCCTTAGTTCATGGGTAATTTCTGGTTCTGGTAAGATATTTTGTTCTTTTGGCATCGGGATATCCTCCGCTCTTGTAGTTGGATACTCTATTTGTCATTAAGCTATCAGACGGATAAACTTCTTTTTTCCGACTTGTAAAACTTTGCCTTGGAGTTCGGTGGCAGCATGGAAAGTAGAATTAACATCAGTGATGCGATCGCCATCTAATTTTACCGCTCCCCCTTCAATTTGTCGTCGAGCATCGGAAGTGCCTTTGCACAAGCCGCTGGCGCTCAAAATATAGAATAACTTGGTGGGAAACTGGATTTGAGCCAGGGAAAACTCTGGTACGCTGTCCGTCGGTGATTGATTCTTCCCCTGGACTAAATTAATTGCCGCTGCTTGGGCGGCGATCGCTACCTCTTCGCCCCGATATTGGGTGACAATATCTAAACCCAAGAGTTTTTGCCTTTCTCTGGGATTGGTGGGCAAACTTCCCAAAGGCTTATCCGTCAGCAACTCAAAATACTGTTCTACCAACCCATCAGGGATTTTTTCCAACTTAGAATACATTGTTAGCGGGTCTTCCGACAGCCCAATATAATTCCCCAGGGACTTCGACATCTTTTCCTTGCCATCCGTCCCCAACAAAATCGGCATCAACATTCCAAACTGGGGTTTTTTCCCAAAATGCCGTTGCAAATCTCGTCCCACGGCAATATTAAACTTTTGGTCAGTTCCCCCCAACTCAATATCTGCCGCCACCGCCACCGAATCATAACCCTGCATCAGCGGATAGAGAAACTCATGTAGAAAAATGGGGTTGCCCTGTCCATAACGTTCTGCGAAACCCTCCTTCGCCAGCATTTGCCCCACCGTCATTGTTGCCAGCAACTCCAAAATTTCTGCCAAATCCAACTTTGACAGCCATTCCGAGTTATAAACAATCTCCAACCGTCCCGGAGTGTCAAAATCTAAAATAGGACGAACCTGTTCCAAATAGGTTTGGGCATTGCGTTGTACATCCTCCGCCGTTAACTGCCGCCGCACCTCCGATTTCCCCGTGGGGTCACCAATTCGGGCAGTAAAATCCCCAATAATCAACACTGCCGTATGACCAGCATCCTGAAAGGCTCGCAGCTTGCGGACGCAAATACTATGCCCCAGATGAATATCTGCCCCCGTGGGGTCAATGCCCAACTTCACCCGCAAAGGTTTGTCCGCCGATAATAACCGTTTCGCCAAATTCTCCTGGGGGTCTTCCGAATCAGGTTGGTGGGGAAAGATATCGCTGACACCGCGATAGAGTCGTTCCAGACTGGGGGGTAGAGGAGAAAAGGTACTAGCGGTCATAATTGTCCAGAAAATGTCACTTCCACCGCCTAGAGTGCTGTTGGAGAAACGGCGGCAATTTCTCCCAGAACGCTAGTATAGCCTGCTGCCACTGCTAAATTCTTAAGGGGATGGGGGGTTTAGGGTTTCTTTTGCTAGTTAACGATGAGATGATGTCAACTGCCCCACCCACAAGGCAGGGCTGTTTCACGCTAAGGTTCAATTTCCGATCTTTGGCTTTTCAATGCCTCTCCCAGTGGGCAAAACCGG
>CAKZHE010000079.1 GCA_936920195.1 uncultured cyanobacterium
CGGAACAGATGAGCTAGTTATAATGCCGTGGTCGTGAGCAGATGGTGGAAAAGTGGCAGGTTTCCCGGCGATCGCATTCCATTCATGGCTGTGGGTATCCGGTGGGAAAGTGGCAGGTTTCCCGGCGATCGCGCTCCATTCATGGCTGTGGGAATCAGGAGGGAAAGTGGCAGGTTTCCCGGCGATCGCGTCCCACTTTATTTCCCCATTATTTTCGGGCAATCCATCAATATTCAGCGGAATGAGGCGGTAACGAGGCATAAAATATCCTTTGCTTGGATTTAATTATCTTATAAATTTATTGTTCAATATATTTTTGAATTCTCAAGTCTAAACTTTTAATCCAATAGGGTATTTCTAGCTTTAAGAAATACGGAATAAAATCTCTGTCAGCCTTAATTAAATTAAACGCATTTAATTTTAATCGGGATGATTGGACTATTGTATCATTGCCAATATTGTTTCCCACAATTAAATGTATCCACCCACCTGTTTTCCAGTTCATAGGGACAGGATTTACAAATACCCCCAATCGAAATATCGGCACTTCTATAGGGTCTAAAAAATAAACATCCCCTTCATCATTGGTGTAAATATTGGAACTTAAGCTTACCCAATTGCTTTCATTGGTGAAATTATGCTGATGAACAAGCTCAGTTATTAATGCTTTACCACTGATAGCCGAACCTAACCATACACCTTTTATCGATCCGATGTAGCCAAAAGGAACCTCGTAGTAATCATCAGGTAGTAAATTAATGGTGAATTTAGACAAAGAAACTTCTTCATCTGTCAACGCTAAATATAATGATGAATTACTTTGATTGAACACCAAAACGCCACTTCTAGCGGTATTACGTCCCACCAAAATGGAAAGGCTATCAGTCGCCAGAACTGAAGAAACAATACTTTTTGTAGGCATACAATTTTAAATTAATCGTTAGAACTTAATCGAGAACTAATTCTTAGGTATATGACATTCGTTTAAGCCAATACCCAGGCGATCGCTACCTGAAAAGCTTACTGACCAATTCAAATCCAAACCCACCAAAAAGACCAGCCAAAATTCCCCACCATTTAATATCCCGTTCAGCCAAAGCGAGACGAGTTTCTATTCTGGAATTACTATTGTTTTCCCGATCTTTAAAGTGCTTTAGCTCAGTTTTCAGTTCTTTTACTTGTTCTTCCAAAAAACTAATGCGAGCGCCAAAGACGCGATCGCGCTCTTCACATGATTCATTTTCGGGCATTGAATTTACTCCAGCAGGAACAAGTTACCGCCAAATCGCCAGTTATCAGCAATTGGCTCTAAAAACAAGCCAATCCTGATAACTGGTGACGTGATTTCATTGAGAAAGTAAATGTACTTTTCTTTGAGAGCCACGTCTGGATTCAAAAAAGACCATCGCGATTCTTCTGCACAAAGCATTAGTATTAACCGCCAGAGTACGCCGCGACCGCTTGCGAAGGTGTAATTTCATCAAGGTTCCCAATGTTGCTTTCGGGTCCCCAAGTAGTAGAATGCCATGCACCCTGCTCCCACCCAGCCGGAACAGTAACGCCAATTCCGTAAGGGATGGTGTAGGTACTCCCACTATCTGCCATTTTAAAGAACAATGGTTTTTTGTCTGGCTTGGCAGATTCAAGCATGGTGGCAATTGCTTGCATAATCATCGGAACGGTGAAGAATTGCGGGAAACCAAATTGTACCATTCTCTGATTTCCCTTTGAAGTTATCTGGTCAGGCAAGGGAATTAAAACAGGTTTTGAGCGTCGTTGCTTGGTAACGCTATTCTTAACCCTTTGGTGCTTTTTACGAACAACGGTAACTTTCTTAGTTCCTAACGCATCTAACTTCATTTCATAACTTACCTCCGGAATTTCTATCAATTCCGCTTTTGGCATGATAGAATCCAATGTTCCAGTGAAAGTAGGAATATCAAAATAGCTTTGAAAACTTTCTGCCACAAATGCCAAGAAATTACCTGTTACTAATTTGGAAGTTCCTTTTGTCAATTTTTTGCTCGCTGGTTCTTTGGTATATTCCGTCGCGTCCTTAACAAAGTGAAAGTTGATGGCAACGCGATCAACTTTCGGGGTATCAAGGGCTTTATCCGGCTCCTGACTTTTAGCCCTTTTAAAGGGGTTTTTCATTGCCATTCTGTTTTCTCCTATTTACTGCACGGCTAATGTAGCGGTTAAAGGCTAAGACTTTAGCCGCTACATTATTATTATTAGAACTTAAACCAAAAAAGGGGAGAATTATGCTTCCAATGGTTGAAAAGTTAGCCAATCTCTTGCGGCTATTTTGCTTTCTCCAGTAGCACTAACTACCGTTGTAATTGGGACAATTACCGTAAATGTGGCGGTATCGCTAGTGTTGTTTGTCGTGTAAGTGCAATTGGCATTTGTGGCGGTAAAGCCTTCTTTCCGTGTGCCTTCAGAGGCTCTCAGCAATGAGTTAAAAAATTCTTGTGCGTCAGTCATATCCGTGTTTGCTTTGGTTGCTCAAATATATCCTCAACTTAACCCAGTGCCTAAAAGCCGTCAAGCACGCAATATCAAGGGTTTCAGCCCCTTTAGTTGACTTGTATATCAGACTTATATCCAAGTCAACTCCGATGAATTCGACAACTTTAAAATATAATTATCTGATATATCGTCAAAGTACCCATAAGATTACACTATAGGTAGAAAGTTAGCATACATAATGCGCCTGTACGATCTCAAGGTAAAACGCCGGGAATGTAGAGAGGGTGCAATACAACAGGTTGATCTAACCCATGTATATGCAATTCAGCGCGATAGAAAGTAACCTTGCCGATTGGTCGCCGTCTGATTTGCTTGCGTGGCTTGCCTAAAATTATCTTACTCCTAGGAGTTTCATCATACTTTTGCAACTCCTGAACCGCCTGATTTAAGTTCAAGAATTCCCACTCAGGACTATGCCCCTGCAAGTCTAAAACCTGTTCGATTACCCGTTTAGCTTCAACTTCATTAGGGACATTAATCTTCAGTTGATAACCTTTCTTCTTGTCGAAGTATGTATAGCACTTTTTACCTTTATTCCAAACAAACGGGGGTTTAGCGAATTTACTTTCAACTTTTTGCGCCAATAAGTCTACGTCAGTAGCTGTAATCGTCTCATTGGTTTTATTCATCAGCCTGAAAGTAATGGAGCCGTCAATTAATGGCTTATCTTTGTCCAATTGGTCATCTTTCTTTTCCAGGAATAAAAGCTGAACTTGAGGGGCGAAAACCACAGTCTCTTGATAGCTGCTGACAGGTGTGCCATAAACGCTTCCAATATCTTTACCTTTCAACAACTGGCTAATTGCTACTATTTGGGCTATATTCTCGTTCATCTGCTGCCCAAGCGCAAATAAGGAGACTTTAGTAACTTTTTTTTCTGCCATAATAATTAAGCCTCCTCTATCACTAGCTCCACTTGTCTCATCTGTGACCGATTCTTTAGTTTTTCCGCTGCATAATGGCTATCAATGCTATTCGTAATCTGAAAGCTCGCCTCTAAACAACTCTCGCCAAATTCCTCCACAAACTCCTCAACAAATTCCCTCATTTTTTCATCGGGAATTGCTTCAATTTGTTTTTGTATTTGTTGAGAAAGAGTCCAGGGTTCTCGTTGCTTGATACCCCAATCATCAAAGGCTTCTTGCCCCATTTGGCTGACCAAGTATTGTTTAATTGAGCCAGAAATTAGGTTATCTCCTTCCTTAATCCACCTTCTCAAACTTTTAAAAGCATCGCCCACAACTGTTCGCATGGTCAGTCGCCAAGCCCCATACGCCATCATCGCCATTGCTTGCAGAATCTCTTCCTTCATTTCCTCGGTGAATTCGCTATCTTCCCACTTTCCAGTATCTTTATCTTTTTTCCCCCAAATTGCAGCGCCCACGCCGGGGTTAATTGCCGCTATCATCGCGCCGGGTACAGCACCACAAGCCAACCAACCAAGGGAAGTGCCTAAAGCACCCCCGACTACTCCATATAGTGCGTCGCGACCGCGTTTAGCCATGTCATCAATCGCTGCATCGGTCATATTGAAATCAAAATTCACAATGGTCTGTCCTCCCGTAACGACTCCTTGCCATAGGGAGGTGATTGTTAGCTCACCGAGGCCAAGCAATAGGGACGTGCCTGCAATTCCTCCAAGATATTTCAGCAGCTTAAACCTACCCTTGGGGATAATTTTCTTAGGGGAATTTGCCAAGGCGCGACCACGGCGAGCTTGTTTCAAAGAAGCTGCCTTAACGTTTCTGCCTGTTCTGGCTGCTGCCCTGCCAGCTTGCTTCATCGCCGCTTTGCCGCCGCGAGCTATGAAGGCTAATATGCTACCTATTGCCACAAAGTCCTCCCTTATTCAAAATCAACAGGTCTAGCAGGATCGTTGGGATCTTCTTCATTCGCCGTCAGCTTGATGCCATAATAATCTTCTAAGCTTTTCAAGAGATCGGCTGTTTGAGCTTTTCCGTCATTAGCAGACATAAACTTATCCGCTAATTCTGCTCTGTCCTCAATTTGTTTCCTGATTTTTTCTTTTATTTTCTCAATCTCTGTATCTTCATTAGGCACTGTTTTACCCCCTTCCTTACTATATCTTTCTCGTTGACTCACCCCTCGCACTTGCCGCCTGATTCAGCAAGTCTCTCATCATATCCATAAAGCTTTTCTTGCCTGTCCACTCATCAAAAGTAATCTCGATTTTACTTTTCGCCAAGAATTTATCCAAATCTTCAGCAGCATCTAAGTCAACAATTCCATCAGCTAATTCTTTGGCAGGGCAATTCATGTGAATAATCAAATCTCGCACGACTGCATTAGTTGGGTAATCCATGAAATCAACTAGGCTTCTTACTTCGCCTTGGGTCATTGCGGCTATTGCTTTAGCATGAACCGATTCTGCCAAACATTTTAACCCAATATCTGTTTGGTAGCCATTGGTCTTAGCCAAATTGAAAAGCAATGTCAGTATCTCCTCAATTGCGTCTCCGTGACTTTCAAAAACTAAATCTGCTTCCCCGCTAATTTGCTCCTTTTCAATAACTATTGGGAATTCGCCATCCTCATCAATAGCCTCAGTAATCAGATCGCGGGAAAAGTTTATTAATTCGACTAAATTATTTAATTTTTTCTCCTCCCGAAATCTTTCGATGACGTTATTGAGCATATCCCAAGCATCACCAGCTAAATCAATTGTTCCTTGCAGGGTATTCTCAAAATCAAAAATCCAGCTTACAGGGTCAATCGTACCAACCACATCTAAAACCTGAGTGAGTATATTTCTTTCTTCCCCTGTAATATTGAAATTAATCAAGCTTTCTTTGGTGATTTGAGGCTTTAACTTGATCGGGAACATATCAATTCCGATTATTTCGGCGAGTATTTCCGTCCTACTGGAATTTAGAGCAATAATCTCGAATAAATTCATCGGCATAATCAACTTAGGCTCTCTGCCTTCTTTTTCTGCATTCTCATCAAACAACATTACCCCTTTCGGAGTGCCGATAAGTTTGAAAATGATATCGCTTAAATTATCAAAAGTATGTTGATACTCTTGTTCCTTGCCTTTTTCATCAATGGCCTTCCATTTGAGTATGCGCGGGAATATATCCAGAGGAATTGCCTTGGCGATCGCCCATGTTAAACCCGATAAATTATTAATTTCCTTTTCTTCCTCTCCAGCCTTATATTTAATGGGATATTGCTCCACGCCAATACCCTTTAAAGCCATTTCCCCCCGTGTAGTGCTGAAGGCGATGCTTTCAAACAAAGTCTGCGGCGTTACAGCTTTTGCCTGCGCTTCAACTTGCCCCAAATCATCATCGTATAATTCAATTTCTACTGGAGTACCGATAAGTTTCTGAAGCGATTCTAGTGTAGCCGTAATTGATTTGGGATTGAGTAAAAGTCGTTTTACCAAGCTAGTTAATCCAGGAATGCTAATTTCCACGGGGTTCCCATCTTTATCAACCAAAGGCTCTCCATCCTCCCCAAACGATTCAATTGATAATGGGTAGCTTTCAACTTCTATAAT
>CAKZHE010000080.1 GCA_936920195.1 uncultured cyanobacterium
ATTTCTGGAGCTAGATGGAGACACAGAAACTGCATGAACAAAAAGCCCCTAAAAAGGCACAAAGTCAACAGCCTAGGTAGCGCCCCCGTGCCTACCCCGTCTAATTGGGGCAACCACAGGGGGATTGCCCCTACAAACATCTAAGGTTTTGAGTTTTTAAATACTATGTTCTATCGACGCTGGCCTGGTAAAATTCTAGTTTATTTTTTACTCAGTTTCATAGCAGCCTTAACAGTAGTGGCCTGCAATACTGTCAATATGGCTCCTCGGAAAGAACCCCTGATGGTGATTTCTCCCCTCCCTACTACCCAGTTGCCCAATTGGATTGAGCAAATTAGTCCCGTGGGGGAAGCCCAACCTTTAAATCAAATTCGGATTCGGTTTAAAGCAGATTTAATTCCGGTGGAAATTCTGGATAGTCCAGAACAGCAAAAATTGCTAGATAAATTTGTGATTTTGCCGCCATTACCAGGGAGGTTTCGATTTTTGACTCCTCGGATGGTGGGTTTTCAAGGCGATCGCGCTTTGCCAAAAGCAACAAGAATGCAAGTAACTTTGAAAGCTGGTTTAAGCGACTTAAAAGGCAATCGTCTCGATCGGGATTTTGCTTGGACTTTTAATACTCAAAGGATTGTCTTGAGTAACCTGCCGGGAAAACCGATTACGGCAAATATTCAAAATCAGAATCATTCAGAAGATACGGTAGATTTACAACCTACACTTAATTTTACCTCGAATGTAGAATTAGATTTGGCTTCGGTGCAGGAACATTTAAAATTTTATTCAGAAGATAAAACGAAAGCGATCGCCTTTAAAGTTGAGCTAGAAAAAAACCAGGAAGCCCCGGCTAGCGAGAATCCCCAAGAAAAGTTTGATCCTTCGGCACGACAATGGATTTATAAAATTACTCCCCAACAAACCTTAGAGAAAGCTAAACGCTATCGACTGGAATTTTCTCCAGGGTTGCGAGCGGCTCAAGGCAATTTAGCCAGCGAATTACCAATCATTTCCGAAATTGAAACCTACTCACCTTTGGCATTTAAAGAAATTCAATCCTATGGGCAGCCGGGAGAAGGTGGCGGTTATGCCAGATTTATTAATGGCGATCCCGAATTGAAGTTTAATAATGGAATTGTGGCAGCCACAGCCATTGAAAGTATTACTATCGATCCCCCTCCCCCAGCCAATGTCAAATTAGTTAGAGCTAGCGATGGCGATCAAACAGTTAGTTTGAATGCCTATGCTTTAAAACCCAACACTGATTATACTATTAATATTGGCACTAATCTGAAAGATCAGTTTGGACAAATTTTACCTCAGCCTGTCAGGATTAAATATCATACTGGAGATCTCAAACCGGATATTTGGATTCCAGAAGGTTTGAATATTTTTCCGACAGGGAAGAATTTACAACTGAATATTTCCACAGTTAATTTACCAGAAAATAAATATCTAGCTGGCTATCGCATTATCCAACCTACGGACTTAGTATATCGCGCTGCTGCCGATCCCCAAGGGGAAGGGAAGGACTTGCTACCAAAACCAGAAACTTGGCAAGGTTTGGCAGTTAAAAGTGAAAAAAATCAAGTTACAGATATTGCCGTGCCAATTCGAGAAAAGTTAGGGGGAGTCACGGGAATGCTCGCCTATGGAGTGCGAGCCAAAACTTTTACTTATCAGGAAAAAGGACAGCAAGTTTGGCAAGAACCTACTTTATATGGCTTGGTGCAACTAACTAATTTGGGCGTGTTTAGTCAATGGTTTCCAGAATCGGGAATTGTGCGAGTCAATCATCTGGCTGATGGTTCTCCGGTGGCGAATGCGGCGGTGGAAGTTTACGAATCCAAATTGGAAGATAAATCAACCGCAACTCCAGTCGCCTGTGCTAGTGGCAAAACTGATGGAACTGGAACATTATTATTCAATCGCCAAGATTTACAGAAGTGTATTAATAGCCCCACGGGGAAGTTTGCCGAAGGACCGAAATTATTAACAATTGCTCGCGAAGATAAAGATTGGGCATTTGCGCGATCGCTCGATTATAGTGGCGCTTATGGCTATGGTTTTGATGGCGGTTGGAATGGGGCGAAACCCGAATCTAGAGGGGTAATTTTTAGCGATCGCCAGTTGTATCAACCAGGGGAAAAAGCTTGGTTAACTGGGTTTGCCTACTATTTACAAAATGGCAAGTTAGTGCAGGATAAAAATGCTAGTTACCAAGTGACTTTGGAAGCACCTGATGGACAGAAAACTAATTTAGGCGATCGCCCTACCAATGAGTTTGGGACTTTTAGTTTAGAATTGCCCATTCAGAAGAATCAAAAATTAGGTTATTATGCCCTTCGTGCCAAGGGGAAAAATGGGGTAGAAATTGCCGGAGAGTTCCGGGTAGCAGAATTTAAACCCCCTAATTTCAAAGTTGCTTTGGAACTAGATCGGGAATATGTCCAAGCAGGCGATCGCATTACGGCTAAAGTTGCCAGTAACTACTTGTTTGGCGCACCTGTGGAAGGGGGGAAAATCAAATATTATGTTACCCGTAAACCAACTACTTTTATTCCCAAAGGACGAGAACAATTCTCCTTTGGCAGACAATGGTTTTGGCCTGAAGAAAGTCCCAATGTCACCACCGATGTTCTAGAATTAAGTCGAGAATTAGATCGGGAAGGGAAAAGCAGCGAAATCATTGAGATTGCCAAAGACTTGCCCTATCCCATGATTTACCGTACCGATGCCCAAGTTACCGACGTTTCCAATCTATCCGTAGCTAATTCTAAACAAGTTTTCGCCTTGGTAAGCGATCGCTTAATTGGTTTGCAAAGTAACTTTGTAGTCGATGCAGGCAAACCTTTAGCCGTGCAAGTAATTGTTACAGATCCTACCGGAAAAGCCCTAGAAGGTCAACCAGTCCGACTAGAATTGCAAAAGATGAAATATAGCAGCGTTACTCGCGTAGTCGAAGGTAGTCGCAATCCTCAAAATCAAATTGAATATCAAACCGTTGCTCAGGTAGAAACCACTTCCAACGGCAATTTTCAAACCGTTAATCTCACCCCTCCAGAATCTGGCTCCTATCGAATTCAAGCTAATTTTACCAATGCCAAAAACGATCTCACTGCCACAGATTTACAAATTTGGGCAACTGGAGAAACCCAGATTAATTGGGGGCATCGCTGGAAAAATAATCGCTTAGAAGTGAAACTAGATAAACCTAGTTATAAGCCAGGGGAAATCGCCACGGCTTTAATTCAATCTCCCTATCCCGAAGCCGAATTATACTTTGCCGTAGTCCGTCACAATACCCTGTATCAAACCCTCACCAAAGTCAAAGGTGGTGCGCCCCAAATTAAATTTACTGTCACTCCTGAAATGCTCCCCAATGCGGCAGTAGAAGCGGTATTAGTGCGGCAGGGAAAACCCCTAGAACAGGTGGGACCGGGAACTCTAGATAATTTGGTTCGCATCGGTTTTGCGCCTTTCCAAACCAATTTGGATGACAAGTATTTAAAGGTACAGATTACCCCAGTTCAAGGACAGTTGGAACCAGGGGCAAATCAAACTGTGCAGCTAGAACTTAAAACCGCCCAAAATCAACCTGTGAAAGGGCAATTAACGGTGATGGTGGTGAATGAAGCAGTTTTACAATTAAGTGGTTATCGTCCTCCAGATTTGGTTAAAACCATTTATGCCGAACAACTAATTTCTACCCGCTTTGCCGATAATCGTCCCGACGTAATTTTACAACAACAATCTTCGCCCTTGCAAAAAGGTTGGGGTTATGGTGGCGGCAATTCCAAAGGAGTGGCAAGCACCCGTCTGCGGACTAATTTTCAACCCCTAGCCTATTACAATGGGGCGGTAATTACCGATGCGAATGGGAAAGCCACGGTTAATTTTAAACTGCCTGACGATTTGACAACTTGGCGAATTATGGTGGTAGCAACTGCCACATCAAGTAGTTCTCCAGTCAGTTTAAAAAAGGGCGAAAATTCAGCTTCTGAAAATTGGTCGTTTGGTAGTGGGGATGCCACTTTTATTGCTTCCAAACCTTTGCTCTCAAATCCGATTTTACCCCAGTTTGTCCGTCCCGGCGATCGCTTTGAGGCGGGGTTAGCCGTTACCAATAATACTGGACAGAAAGGTAACTTAACCATTAACGGTTTAGTCAGCGACGGATTGCAATTTACAAGTAATAATCCCGAAAGGCTGCAAACTCAAATTGAGCCTGGTACTCATGCCTATCGTTTCCCAGTCTTGGCAGGCAATCCAGGGGAAGGTAAAGTACAGTTTTATGCCCAATTAAATGGCGTTGCCGATGCCTTTGCCGTGCCGTTGGCAGTGAAAGATTTGGATGTAAGCGAACAGGTAGTGACCACAGGCACAACTGCCAATACTGCCAAAATTCCCTTAAAAATAGATAATCAAGTCGATTCTAAACAGGGCGGTTTAGAAATTAATCTTGCCAGTACCTTAATTACCGAAATTACTGCCCCAGCGAAAGAGGTTTTGGCAGAGACAGAATTACCCTTTTTAGAACCTGCGGCTAGCCAACTGGCGATCGCGACTAATTTACAAATCCTGGGTCAGAAATTTGGGCAAGTTTTTCCAGATTTTAATCCATCCAAACAAGCTTTGCAAGCCCTGGAACAGTTGCAAAAACTGCAAAAACCCGATGGTGGTTTTGCATCTTGGCCGGGACAAGAAAAATCCGATCCTTTTTTAACTCCATATTCTGCGATATCATTAGCAAAGACTGAGCGCACTTTTCCCAAATTAGTCCCTTCGGAAATGTCATCGCGCCTGAAAACCTACTTGCAAAAACTTCTTGCTAATCCCGGACAAGCAGATTTCTGCAAAGAACAACTGTGTAAAAATCAACTTCGGTTAGAATCCTTAATTGCCTTAGCTGAATTAGGCGATAAACGCAGCGATTTCTTGGCAGATATCTATGCCCAACGGGACAAATTTGACCTGTTAACTCAAATTAAATTAGTTCGCTATCTCTCCCAAATCCCCGATTGGAAAACTAAATCTCAAGCCCTTTTTAACCAGTTACAACAAAACATTTCCGAAAGCGGGCGAGCAGCGACTTTAAATATTCCCACAGGATGGGGTTGGTTGAATTCTCCCGCCGCTGCCCAAGCCGAAGCCTTGCGAATGGCAATTGCTCAACCTGCGAGCCTGGAAATGCGGAATCGCTTATTATCTAGTTTGTTAGCTTTAAGGCGCAATGGCACTTGGCAAAACTCCTACAACAATGCCGTCGCCTTAACTGCTTTAGTCGAATACAGTCAACTCCAATCAGAACCCCCCAACTTTACCGCCATCGTGCAATTAGCCGGGAAAAAACTCGCTGAAAATCGCTTTCTGGGTTATCGCCCTGCCAGTGCCGAAATCAAAATTCCTATGACAGAATTACCCAAAGGCAACAACGAACTAACTTTGCAAAAATCTGGAGAAGGAACTTTACACTATTTAGTCGCCTATAAATATCGGTTGCCGGGAAATCAACCAGGTAGATTTAACGGCTTGCGCGTCACGCGAGAAATTCGCCCTGCCAATCAATCAACTCTGCTGAAACGATGGGGAATGTACGCTAGTGAAGAACCCTTTACCGTTGGAGCCGGACAAGTATTTGATATTGGTTTAGAAATTATCACCGATCAACCCGTCGAAAGAGCGATAATTAATGATCCTTTACCCGCTGGATTTGAAGCCGTTGATACCAGTTTCCAAACCTCAACTCCCGCCTTGCAAGCCCAGGCAGATAGTTGGCAAATTAGCTACCAAACCATTTATAAAGATAAAGTAGTAGCATATAGCGATCGCTTAGAACCGGGAGTCTATAGTTTGCATTATTTAGTCCGTTCCGTCACTCCCGGAACCTTCTTTTGGCCTGGGGCAGAAGTCCATTTACAATATGCTCCAGAAGAGTTTGGACGTTCAGCCTCTGCTACCCTCAAAGTAGCACCATAAAAATCTGTAGCGACTGTCTTGAATGTCAAGGGCGAGGCTCTTGTGTTATGAAAATATTCTGACACCACCAAGGCACAAAGAC
>CAKZHE010000081.1 GCA_936920195.1 uncultured cyanobacterium
CCCTCCCCTGACCCTTTTACCTATTCCCTCTTACCTATTCCCTGTTCCCTGTTCCCTGTTACCTGTTCCCTGTTCCCTGTTCCCTGTTCCCTGTTCCCTATTTCCACTACCCCCCCGGCTTCTTAACATTATATTCTTCGTGGGAAAGAACCGTTTGGGGAACCACATTACTCCCCCAATCGCGACAAATCATCCGATAATCCCGGTTGATGGGAATGCTGACAATGAGGCGATTATGGCGCAGCCGCTTGCCGCCAAAGACAGTATAGTTTTGTTGGCTTTGCAACCCAGCAATAATCGAGCGGGCTTTCAGAACCACATGGGGTGGCAGATTTGTCAAGTCAATTGGATCTTCCGCAAATGTGGCTTCCCACTGCTGTTTTTGCTGTCGTTTCTGTTCTTGCAGGGCGCGTTCTTCAGCGCATCTATGGCACTCCTGACCAAAGCCCTTATGTCCACAAGGGAACGTTTTTCTTCTTCTGACCATGGGGGAACTCCAAGAGGATAATCCTATGGAAGAAGACAGAAGGTAGAATGAATTTTTACTCGATCCTTCGCTCTTGGTTAAAAGAGCCAGTCTTGATCTTCCAAAGTGAGAGAGAAAATAGAATAGAAATAGGGTATTGGCGATCGCAAGCCGCGAACCGATTGCCAGATACTGCACAGTCCAGAGATATTCGTTCAGTCGCTAACTCAATCCCCTTGACCTTAATATTAATTCAATCCGCGCAAGTTTTGCCATCGGGGGCTTTTTTTTTACCAGAAGAATTGCTAAACTGACAAATATTGTCTTTTATCCATTCAACATCAGCGTGCGCCAACTTACCCCTACTAGCTTGAGTCTGGGTTTGAGTTTCCTACTGTTATTGAGTCTGAGTGCCTGTCAGCAGGTCAAGTTTTTTAGCTCCCGTCCCGCACCTTTACCTCAAGACCCATTTATTGAGGTTTATTTTAATCATTCTGAAGCGGCAGAGTATCTAGAACCCTATAGGCAGCAAAAGCGTTCTGGCGACGATCTAGAGCAGAAAATTGTTGATACAATTGCTACGGCTAAGTCAACAATCGATGTTGCTGTCCAAGAATTGCGTTTGCCCAAAATTGCCCAAGCCCTAGCGGAACGGCAACAGGCAGGGGTAAAAGTGCGAGTAATATTAGAAAATACTTATCATCTATCTTTAGGAGGAATTTCCGAAGCAGCGATCGCCCAAATGCCAGAAAGAGAGCGATCGCGGTATGAAGAATTACGAAAACTAATCGATCGCGATCGCGATGGCAAGTTAAGTCCCGCAGAAATTAATCAAGGAGATGCCTTAGTAATTTTACAAAATGCAGGCATTCCTATCTTGGATGACACGGCTGACGGTTCGGCAGGCAGCGGTTTAATGCACCATAAATTTGTGATTGTTGATGGCAGCAAGTTAATTGTCACCTCAGCGAACTTTACTACTTCCGACATTCATGGAGATTTTCGCAATAGCAACAGTCGAGGCAACGCCAATAACTTATTAAAAATTGATAGCTTTGAACTAGCCAATATTTTCGCCGCAGAATTTAATCTGATGTGGGGCGACAGACCAGGAGGTTTAAAAAATAGTAAATTTGGACTCAAAAAACCATTTCGTCCGGCACAATCCATCAACTTATTAGATAGCAATGTGACAATTCAATTTTCTCCTACCTCTGCCAAACAACCTTGGGAGGCAAGTTCTAACGGTTTAATTGGTAAAGCTCTAAATAACGCCTCCCAATCAGTCAATCTGGCTTTATTTGTATTTTCTGAACAACAGCTAGGTAATATTCTGGAAACTAACCATCAAAAAGGCGTACAAATCAAAGCTTTAATCGATCCTGACTTTGCCTATCGTCCTTACAGCGAAGCTTTGGACATGATGGGGGTAGCTCTCAGCACTAATTGTAAATATGAACCCCAAAATAACCCTTGGCAAAGTCCGATTAATACCGTCGGCGTTCCCCAATTACCCAAAGGAGATTTATTACATCATAAATTTGCGGTGATTGACGGACAAACAGTAATTACGGGATCTCACAATTGGTCAACTGCTGCCAATAAGAATAATGATGAAACCCTGTTAATTATTCAAAACTCCAGAGTTGCCGCGCACTTTGAAAGAGAGTTTGCGCGACTTTATCAAAATGCCCAATTAGGCATACCCCCATCCTTGCAGGAAAAAATCGAGGACCAAAAAAAGACTTGTCGTTAACATTCCCAATTCCCCCGTTCCCTCTGTTCCCTGTTCCCTATTCCCTGTTCCCTATTCCCTATTCCCTATTCCCTATTTCCTCTCTTCCCTCTCTTCCCTCTCTTCCCTCTCTCCCCTCTCTTCCCTCTCTCCCC
>CAKZHE010000082.1 GCA_936920195.1 uncultured cyanobacterium
GCCTGGGAACCGATATCGAGAGGCTCTGCCTCGCTTGGTTATCATCCGAGGCAGAGCCTCTCAATGGGCATTCCCAGGCTCTGCCTGGGAACGAGTAAACGAGTAATTCCCCATTCCCTCTCCCCTATTCCCTCTCCCCCCTGTTCCCTGTTCCCTGTTCCCTGTTCCCTTTGAACCATGAATATTACTACCGAAAAAACCCTCGCCGATTTAGTCCGCGCTGACTTTCCAATTTTGCAAGAAAAAGTCAACGGGAAGCCTTTGGTATATCTCGATAATGCTGCCACTTCTCAAAAACCTGTGGCAGTATTAAATGCTTTGCGCGATTACTACGAACACTATAATTCCAATGTTCATCGCGGCGCACATACCCTCAGTACCAAAGCTACAGATGCCTATGAAGGAGCGCGGGAAAAAATTGCCAAGTTTATTAATGCAGCTTCCCATCAAGAAATTGTCTACACCCGCAATGCTTCCGAAGCAATTAACTTGGTTGCCTACGCCTGGGGTTTAAACAACCTCCAAACTGGAGATGAAATTATCCTTTCGGTGATGGAACACCACAGCAACTTGGTTCCCTGGCAATTAATTGCCAAAACTACGGGTGCGGTGCTAAAATTTGTGGAATTAACCGAGTCAGAAGAATTCAATTTAGAACAATTTAAAGAATTAATTTCCGATCAAACTAAATTAGTTGCTTTAGTCTACGTTTCTAATACCTTGGGCTGCATTAATCCAGTTAAAGAAATCAGCGCGATCGCTCGTAGTTACGGAGCCAAAGTTTTAATCGATGCCTGTCAAGCTGCCCCCCATTTACCCCTAGATGTCCAAAATATTGATTGCGATTGGTTAGTGGCTTCCGGACATAAAATGTGTGCGCCCACAGGGATAGGTTTCCTCTACGGTAAACTCAGTTTATTGCGCTCGATGCCACCATTTATGGGCGGTGGCGAAATGATTGCCGATGTCTTTTTAGACAAATCTACCTACGCTGACTTACCCCACAAATTTGAAGCGGGGACACCTGCGATCGCCGAAGCCATAGCATTAGGAGTAGCTGTAGACTATCTTAGCAATATAGGGATGGAAAAAATCCACGCCTACGAAGAAGAATTAACTGCCTATCTGTTTGCCCAACTACAACAAGTTCCCACAATTCGGATTTATGGACCTACTCCCAGTCAAGGTAGAGCCGCTCTTGCTGCCTTCACCGCTGGCGAAGTTCATCCCCACGACTTATCCACCATTTTAGACCAAGCAGGCATTGCCATCCGCGCCGGACATCATTGCACCCAACCTCTGCATCGTTACCTAGGCGCGCAATCCACTGCCAGAACCAGTCTTTACTTCTACAACACCCGTGAAGAAATCGACCTTTTTATCGCCTCCCTGAAAGAAGCCGTTGAATTTTTTGGCAGTATTTTTTAGATCTGTAGGGGTAGCGCCTTCGTGCCTACCCCGATTTGATTTTTCAAAGAATATTTGCCAGTGCCTGTTTAATTGTGGGATATTGATATTCAAAACCCAAAGATAAAGTCCGTTGTGGCAAAACTTGTTGACCTTCTAAAACCGCTTTCGCGCCATCGCCTAAAAGCACTTCTAAAGCAAAACTTGGTACTGGCAACCAAGAAGGACGTTTGAGAACTTCTCCCAAAGCTTGACAAAATTCTACCATCCGGACTGGATTTGGGGCAGTAGCATTGATTACCCCGGCAACATCAGATCTATTTAAACTAAAAATTAGCAAGTTAATTAAATCTTCCCGGTGAATCCAAGAAAACCACTGATTGCCTGTACCAATTGGTCCGCCAGCAAAGAGTTTAAAGGGCGGAATCATTTTAGCGAGCGCTCCACCTTCCACGCCCAAGATAATTCCAAACCGAGGAATGACTAAACGAACCCCACTATCTTTGACTTTGAGGGCAGCATTTTCCCACGTTTGACAAACTTCCGCTAAAAAGTCGTTGCCAGCGGGACTATTTTCTGTAAATGTGGCGGTTTCGCTAGTGCCGTAATAACCAATAGCAGAAGGATTAATTAATACTTTTGGTTTAGGATGGGATTGGGCTATAGCTTCGACAATTTTAGTTGTACCAATTTGCCGACTAGCCAGCAATTCCTCTTTTCTTTCGGGAGTCCACCGTTCAGCTATTGGTTCTCCAGCTAAATTAATCACGGCATCGCAACCAGAAATTGTTTGTTGCCAACTACCGGATTCCTGGGGAGAGTAAGCAATAATTTCTAGATTCGGAAAAGCTGCCGCCGGAAAAAAGCGTTGACCTTTGGCGCGATCGCGAGTTAAAACTAATAATTGATGTCCTTCACCATGTAACCGTTCTACTAACCGACTGCCTACAAATCCAGTTGCTCCAGTAATCGCTATTTTCATGTTTTACCCTATGATTTAGCAGTTCAATTTTAATTTTCTGCTGCGCCTTCTAGCATAATCGCTTCAATAGCTGTGTAGGCATCTACCCAAGCTTGTTTTAGTTCGGGAGTCCAATCATCACCTAAATAGGCAGCCATAGTTTTCAGCAACTCCTCGCCTACCACTGGGTAATGTGCTGGCAGCGTACCATATTTTAAATGACGTTTGCCTAATTCGTGCAAAGCACCTGTGAGCTTGTCTGGTTTACGAAGATTGTCAATTACCAAAGCCAATGCTGCAAACAGGTGTTTTTTCTGTTCTGCCATGTTGGTATGGGCAAACAGTGGTTGGACTTGGGGGTAATCAGAAAACATATTTTCGTAAAAGCTATTCACAAAGTCTGTTTGTCTAGGTTTGAGCTTGGCAAAACTTTGTTCTAGCAATTCAATATTTAGAGCCATGTTTTCCTTGGTAATTTAAATCTACTGTTGAGCAGTTTTGGTTTGCTCAGTTTTTCTAAGGCAGAGTCATTTTAGCAAAAGCGATCGCGCCTACTGCCTAAAATATCGAAAAACTTAATCTTTAGTCTTGCTCCCTCGTTTCCATCTGTTTTAGGGGTTAAAGAATGCAAAATTAATAGCTTGATTAGAAGTGTAAAGTAGGGTGCGTTACGCTTACAGTTCAGTTAACTAAGTTCGTAGTTGGGCTTCAGCCCTAATCCGGAGAGGGCTGAAGCCCAACTACGAACTTTTGC
>CAKZHE010000083.1 GCA_936920195.1 uncultured cyanobacterium
TATTCGACTGAACGGCAGTTTTTCTTGAACTGCGGGTATCCTTTCTTTCCTGAAATAGATTTCCGGCAGTTGTCGTAAAACCGAGCAATTGAAGAATAGGCTCTTTCTACTGCTGCCTGACAAGCATGGGAATTTAAAGCTTTAACAAAGGGAAATTCGGCTCTCAATGTGGTATTGTAGCGATATAGCTCTTTTTGCCCTACCCCTCGGTTGTCCATCCAAAAGCGAATGCACTTATTACGAACGAATTGAGCAGTTCTAATCGCTTCGTCTATCGCCTGGTATTGAGTTGTTTTTCCTTTGGCTTTAAATTCTAGGACAAACATTTGACGTGGGCAACTTCTACATCAAAACTATATATAACACAAGAAAAGCCGTCCTAGAAGGACGGGGCTTATATCCCATTAATTTTGGTCAAGATGCCGCTGGAGTTAACCCCGTCACAGGCACTTCCACTAGGGAAAGTCTAGGCTGTCGCTAAGACACTGGTGAATGGGGCAATCGCTTCCCAGTGCAGAACATCCTGGAGCAGCGCCTGATAGCCTTTGACATTGGGATGCAAACCATCGCGGCACATTTGCTGACTGCACCAGTAACTCCCCCGCTGCTGCCACAGATCAAAAATATCCAAATAGGGAATTTGGCGCTTTTGGCAGGCTAACCGGGTAGCTTCTTTGTAGCGATATTGATCGCGATGGTTGTAGTAGAGGCATTCCATAAACGGCATCTTGCTTTCTTCCACTGGAACCATACCCACAAATAGTACCGGACAAAGATGCTGCGATCGCTCCAATAAATGATCTAATTCCCGTTGAAAAACCTCAAACTCAGTAAAATTCTTGCCATCAATTCTCCCCAGTCGCGCTGAGTCATTCACGCCCAAGGATAAAATAATCGCATCGGGAACGCGGTTCCGCAATTCCCCGCGATGGCGAAACTCATTTTCCAAGCGTACTGCTACTTGCTTCACCCCATCTCCCCGCACTCCCAAATTATAGAGCGCGTGTCCGGGAGTATCTGGACAAATCCAGCGCCGTCGCAGTCGCTCTACCCAACCACCACCTTCTGGATCGCCATATCCATAGACAATACTATCTCCAAGGGCAACTAATTTCAGGGGATGAGGATGCTTCTGGCGGGAAGGCTCCCAAGTCGGGGCAGCAAGTGTTGGCATAGATTTCAGAATTAATTGCTAGTTTTTGGCAAAACTTTGATACAAATTTACACAATTTTAAAATATCTTGGCTATTTTCGATCCGGTCTAGAAAATTTTAAATATCAACTGTCGGCTATTAATGGGCAAAGTGCTAGCAGAGCATTTAGGATCTATACAGATCCTTTTTTTGCACGCGAGGAGATACCAGTGAACGAAAACAGCCCCAAAACCTTTCAAATCAACCTTTCCAATCTGAGCTTTTGGCTGGCGATCGCCGGAATTGTCTGGTTACTAGGGGCAGTGGGCTTGGGCTGGTTAGTGAATGGCGTATTAATTCTGTTCGGTTTAATGATTTTAATCCCCATTCTAGGGGTTTTTGGGTTTCGCTGGTGGCTGAAACGGAATATTATTGAGGATAAGTGTCCGATGTGCGACTACGAATTCCAAGCCCTCAACAATACTGAAGCCGAGTGTCCTAGTTGCAAGGAACCTTTAAAAATCAACAATGGACGCTTTCAGCGCTTGACTCCCCCCGGCACCATTGATGTAGAAGCCGTGGAAGTCACTGCTCAAACCATCGAAGACTAAGTTCTTTTTAGGAAGATTTGCGACTAGAAATCGAGAAAGTGTAGTTATGTTGACCGCCAGCGCGATCGCCTACATAAATCCGATAAGTACCAGGCAGCCAAACCCCAGAAATTTCTGGATTTTCGCCGGAAGTAGGATCGGCGATCGCGCAGAAGCGGTCTTTTGGTCCTTCAATTAACAGCGTTGGCTGTCCGCCCCCAGTGATACTAAAACGTAGATAATCATTGCGCTGGGTTATCTTGACTAAATGATTAGCCTTAGAACTAATATAACCACAATCCTTAGTGCTAACTGAACCCCCCGATTGTCCTTGAAGGGCAATCGGGTCAGTTTTTAAAGTCGCACCCACTTCAATGGTGGGGTCATTGCTGCGAGCTACGCCGGGAGCGCTCAAAATTAGTGCTAAGGCTGTAGGTACGATTGCCCAGATAGGTTGGTTTTTCATCTCTATGACCTTATGCCTTCCTTAAAATCGTTCTTAATTTCATTCTGCTACTCTTATTGACTCTTGATGGCGGTATATGTTCCTATTTATCAACTGGCACGTGCTTTTTTTAAGGGAATAGAAAATATAATTCTACTTTTTTAAATCTAAATCAAGAGAAATAAAAGCAGTTTTTCAATGGCGCGATCGGGAACAGTTGCCAATAACAGGACATCTTCCCTTCGGCTTGCCCAAGTTCTGTTCACATTAAATTCACAATTTATGTTTATGGTGACAATTAAAAGGCTAGAAATCTAAATAAGTCTATTGAGGGTGTGACTGCGATCGCGCAGCAAATTATAGTTGAAAAACACCAAGGTGGCATCAGGGTTAATTCGGAGGTTGGTCTTGTTACAGAGTTTATGCTCTCCCTACCTATCAAATAGTTAAGGATAAAATAGTCATGTACGCTCTCACACAGGAGAAACGAGTTATGAAAGTAATTTCCAATTTACTAGGTTATCAAATCACTCAGCAATTATACGCAGGTACGCGCACCCTCGTCTATCGAGCTATCCGTACCGACGACCAACAACCCGTTGTCATTAAACTCCTGCGAAACGAATACCCCACCTTCAATGAAATCGTTCAGTTTCGCAACCAATATACCATTACCAAAAATTTCAACTTTCCTAGTGTTATTCAACCATTAACTTTAGAAACATACCACAATAGCTATGCCTTAGTTATGGAAGACTTTGGCGGAGTCTCTCTATCTGACTATCTGAAGATAGCCACAGATGAAAGCCAAAACCCCAAATCTTTACCTTTAGCAGAATTTCTGAATATCGCCATCCAACTGACAGATATTCTCCACTATCTCTACCAAAACCGCGTTATTCACAAAGATATTAAACCCGCCAATATTTTAATTAACCCAGATACCAAGCAAATCAAATTAATTGACTTTAGTATTTCTTCCCTGCTGCCGCGAGAAACCCAAGAAATCCAAAATCCTAATATTTTAGAAGGAACCTTAGCCTATCTCTCTCCCGAACAAACCGGGAGAATGAATCGCGGCATTGATTATCGCAGCGATTTTTATTCCTTGGGGGTAACATTCTATGAATTGTTAACCGGGGAACTGCCCTTTGTGTCAGCAGATGCCATGGAATTAGTCCATTGTCATTTAGCTAAACACCCAATCCCCATTCATCAAATTAATCCTCAAATTCCCTTAGCTTTGTCAGAAATAGTCAGCAAATTGATGGCAAAGAATGCTGAAAATCGCTATCAAACTGCCTTGGGAATCAAGCAAGATCTAGAGATTTGCTTAGAACAATTACAAAGAATAGGTAATATAGAAAGCTTTAAATTAGGAGAGCGAGATATTAGCGATCGCTTCACTATTCCCGAAAAACTCTATGGCAGAGAAAAGGAAGTAAATCAACTCTTAGCCGCCTTTGAAAGAGTCAGCACAGGTCACACCGAAATGATGCTGGTGGCGGGATTTTCAGGTATTGGTAAAACTGCCGCAGTCAACGAAGTCCATAAACCCATTGTCCGGCAACGGGGTTATTTCATCAAAGGCAAATATGACCAATTTAATCGGAACATTCCTTTTAGCGCCTTTGTCCAAGCCTTCCGGGACTTAATGGGGCAATTATTATCAGAATCTGACGAGCAACTACAAGCCTGGAAAAACCAGATTTTAGCAGCCGTAGGAGACAACGGACAAGTCTTAACTGAAGTAATTCCTGAATTAGAAAATATTATTGGCAAACAGTCACCAGTCACAGAATTACCTGGCAGTGCCGCCCAAAATCGCTTTAATTTACTCTTCCAAAAATTCGTCAAAATCTTCACCAGCAAAGAACATCCCTTAGTGATGTTTTTAGATGACTTACAATGGTCAGATTCCGCATCCCTAAATTTATTGAAATTACTCCTGCAAGAGACGGGATATTTATTGGTATTAGGTGCTTATCGGGATAATGAAGTCTCGCCAGTGCATCCATTTATCTTAACAGTGAATGAGATCGTTAAAACTGGGGTAACTGTAAATAAAATTACCTTACCACCTTTAAGCGAACCAGATATGAATCTGTTGATAGCAGATACGTTAAATTGTGAGTTGTCTCTGGCTCAACCATTAACAAAATTAGTTTATCAAAAAACCCAAGGAAATCCTTTCTTTGCTACCCATTTTCTCAAAGCATTACATGATGATAAGCTGATTAGCTTTGATTGGGATATCCAACATTGGCAATGCGATATTGCCCAAGTTAAAGCTTTAGCGATCGCTGATGATGTGGTAGAGTTTATGGCTTTGCAATTGCAAAAATTGCCGACACAAACTCAGGATATGCTCAAGTCAGCGGCTTGTATTGGAGCCGAGTTTGATTTGAATACCTTAGTTATTGTTAGCGAGCAATCGGCAGGAGCGACGGCTACGGCTTTATGGAAAGCATTGCAAGAAGGCTTGGTAATTCCCACCACCAGAATTTATAAATTCTTTACCCAATTGGAGAGTGAAGAAGCCTTTAATAGTTCAGCCAATCCAACTTATCGGTTTTTGCACGATCGCGTTCAACAAGCTGCCTATTCTTTGATTCCAGAGTCTGAACGCGCGATCGCTCATTACCACATCGGTCAACTGCTGCTGCAAAAAATATCCCCAGAAACTAGAGAATACCGCATCTTTGAACTCGTCAATCAATTAAACTATGGGACAGCTTTAATTACCGAACAAACCGAACGCGACGAACTCGCTAAACTCAATCTCATCGCCTGTCGCAAAGCGAGAGTCGCTACCGCCTATAAAGCAGCGCGTGAATATGCCGCAGTGGGATTATCTTTGTTGGGAGAAAATACTTGGCAACAGCAATATGAAATGAGTCTCGGCTTCTATGAATTAGCGGCGGAGGTGGCAATGTTATGCGGTGACTTTGAGGCGATGGAACAGTTTATTGATCTTGTCATCCAACAGACATATTCTTTACTGGAACAGGTCAATATTTACCGCATTAGGATTCAAGCCAAGACTTCCCAGCGTCAACTCAGTGAAGTGTTGGAGATCGGCATCGATCTTCTACAAAAGCTGGGCTTAACAATCAATGAATCACCCACACCAGAAGATATTCAACAGTCAGTTCAAGCAATTACAGAACTGATTGGCGATCGCAAAATAACAGATTTTGTTTACCTCCCTGTGATGACAGATGCGAACAAAATTGCTATTACCCAGATTGCCAGTAGCATCATGTCAGCAATTTACACCAGTGGCTCTCCTTTGTATTCATTACTAGCTGCCTTATTAGTCAAATTATTCCTACAACATGGCAATATATCTGTTTCTTCTACCAACTATGCTTGCTATAGTGTAGTTCTTTGTAATATGCAGCAAAATATCGATTTAGCGGCACAATTTGGGCAGTTGGCATTGAATGTGGTATCAAAATTCGATGATAAAGCAAGTAAACCTGAAGTATTTTTGCTGCTAGGTTTTTTTATTCTCCACCGCAAATCTCACCTCAAAGAAACGCTACCCCTGTTGAGTGAAGGTTACATACTGGCGCTAGAAGTGGGAAATCTGGAATACGCTGGATATAATGCTAACACTTTTTGTCGATATTCTTTTTGGTGCGGTCAACCCCTTGCTAACTTGGAACGAGAAACGCACACCTACTATAATACTTTAGTGCAATTAAAGCAATTGGGAACAGCTAATTACTGTCTGATTTATTGGCAAGTAATTTTAAATTTAATGGGTTTTGCAGAGCATCCCACCATTTTGTCTGGCTCGGCTCTCCAAGAGACAGAATTTCTCCCCTTTCTGCGGTCTGCAAATGATTTATATGGATTATTTGTTTTCCATTCATATAAGTTGACCCTTTGCTTTTTATTTGGTGAAGTTGAGCAAGCTAACAACCATGTACTTGAGTGCAAAAATTATTTCATGGGGTGTGCGGGAACCATTGGTGAACCTGTATTTTATTTCTATGATTCATTAATTGCCATATCACAATTGAGCCAACCGTCCAGCGACATATCAACTGTATTAGAGCGAGTGGCACAAAATCAAACTCAATTACAGCTATGGGCGCACCATGCACCAATGAATCACCAGCATAAGGTTGATTTGGTAGAAGCTGAAAAATATCGAGTGTTAGGAAAAACAGCCGAAGCAATTGAGTTTTATGACAAGGCAATTTCTGGAGCCAAAGCCAACGAATACATTCAAGAAGAAGCGCTAGCCAACGAACTTGCGGCAAAATTCTACCTCGACTGGGGCAAACAACGGATAGCTCAGGAGTACATGACCGAAGCCTACTACGGCTATGCTCGCTGGGGTGCAAAAGCCAAAGTCGCTGATTTAGAAAATCGCTATCCCCAATTACTTGCCCCCATATTACAGCAAACCCGTTCTCCCTTCTCCACTCGCGAAACCATCTTTGCCTTGGGGACTGTCACCTCCACCAGTGGAGCAACTTCCAGCAGTAGTGTCTCAGATAGCCTAGATTTAACCGCTATTCTCAAAGCTTCTCAAACTATGTCAGGTGAAATTGAACTGGAAAAACTGGTTTCTGCGTTACTTTCTATCGTCATCGAAAATGCTGGGGCTGATAAATGCGTATTCATGCTGATGCGAGACGATCGCTTACTAGTTAAAGGGTCAATTACTGAAGGTACGGAGCCAGTTGTATTGCAGCGTGTTCCTGTTGAAGAGAGTCAAGATATTCCCCTAAAACTAATTTACAAAGTCAAGCATAGCCATCAGACGATTGTTCTACTGGATGCAACAGCAGATCCCACCCTAACTAATGATTCATATATTGTACGTCAGCAACCCAAGAGTATTTTTTGTAGCCCGATTTTACATCAAGGGAAATTGAAGGGCATTTTATATCTAGAAAATAACCTGACGGTGGGAGCGTTTACCAGCGATCGCATTGAAGTCCTGAATCTAATTTGCGCTCAAGCTGCTATTTCCTTAGAAAATGCCCGTCTGTATCAAGCGGCACAACAAGCCTTAAACGATCTCAAACAAGCTCAATTGACTATTGTCCAAAGTGAAAAAATGTCAGCCTTGGGGAATTTAGTCGCAGGAGTGGCGCACGAAATTAATAACCCCGTTGGTTTCCTCAATGGTAATATTCAACCTGCTTTAGATTACATCAGCGATATTTTCCAATTGTTCGATCTAGTTCAAGAAAAATATCCTCAATTGCACCCAGATATTCAAGCAAAAATAGAAAATATTGAGCTAGATTACATCCGAGAAGATTTACCAAAGTTAGTTAGCTCGATGCGGGAAGGGGTAAAGCGAATTGCCGATATCAGCACCAGTTTGCGAACCTTCTCCCGTGCGGATACTAACTACCCGGTTGCCTGCAATATCCATGATGGAATTGATAGTACCATTATCATCCTCAAACATCGCCTTAAAGCTAACGAAATTCGTCCCGAAATTAAAGTAATTAAAGAGTATGGAAATTTACCCCAAATCGAATGTTATGCCGGACAGCTAAATCAGGTA
This sequence comes from uncultured cyanobacterium, assembly GCA_936920195.1. Classification (GTDB taxonomy): domain Bacteria; phylum Cyanobacteriota; class Cyanobacteriia; order Cyanobacteriales; family FACHB-T130; genus CAKZHE01. The sequence goes on from CAKZHE010000083.1 coordinate 7,708, forward strand.
TTTATGAATTTGTTGAGCAATGCCATTGATGCGTTAGAAGAATCAAATCAAGGGCGTAAGTATGCAGGCATTGCCAATAAAATTACTATTAAAACTGAGTTGTCAGAAGATAAAAATCAGGCAATAATTCGGATTAAAGACAATGGAATTGGCATGAATGCGGAGGTTCGGAATCAAATTTTTGAGCATTTATTTACTACAAAAAATGTAGGGAAAGGGACGGGATTGGGATTGACGATCGCGCGGCAAATCATTGAAGAAAAACATCGAGGTAAAATCGAAGTTAATTCTAGCCTAAATAACGGTACAGAGTTTATTATCTTGCTCCCAATTAAAGAGCGGATTTAAAAGTTAATAACCTGAATTGCTGGCAATAAATTTAAGTTGGCGATCGCTTTTTTCTTGACATCTCTTAGGGAACGATAATGAAGTCTCAAGCTAATTCCGCTAAAACTCTACCTTTACAACTTGTTCTAGTAGTTCCGTTCGTGTTGCAAATCTTTGCTGCCGTTGGACTGACTGGTTATCTATCATTGCGAAATGGACAGAAAGCAGTCAATGATGTTTCCAGTCAGTTGCGGCAAGAGATGAGCGATCGCATTAACCTGGAAGTCCTCAACTATTTGGAAAGACCTTATATTGTTGGACAAGTTCTAGTTGCGGCGGCTCAAGAGGGGCGGCTTGATTTAACAGATGTCACCAAACTAGAACAAACTTTTTGGCAATTAGTCAGCAAAGAAACCGTCAACTTCATTGAAATGGCTCTGGCTGATGGCACAGATATAGGAGTAGAAAATACTCCTAGCCGAGGTATTATAGCTTTTGTTGGGAACAAAGCATATCTACCTCAACGCAAAATTTACCAACTTGGTGATAGAGGTCAACGGATAGCGTTGATCAAAATTCAACCAAATTTTGATCCTCGAAATCGGCCTTGGTACAAAAATGTTCAAAAAGCTGGAAAGCCTATTTGGACAAAGCCTTTTTTGGGCAGTGCCGATCGAGCTATTTCAATTGCCTTAACTCAACCTATATATGACAAAAATGGCGCGTTATTGGGCGCTCAAAATAGTATCTTTCGCATTGAAAAAATTCATCGTTTTCTTAGTTCTGTCAAAGTAGGCCAGACAGGACAAACTTTTATCATCGATCGTTCTGGTCAATTGATTGCAAGTTCAAGGCTCGACAAGCCTTATAACATTGAACCCCAAAAAAATGATTTACAACAAATTCCCGCTGTCAAATCTGAAAATTCTGTCATTCGTGCCACCGCCCAAGCAATTCTGGATCGCTTCGGGACTTTTAATGCCATTGCCGAAAGCCAACAACTGGATTTTATGCTGGCAAATCAGCACCAGTTTGTTCAAGTTTCAACTATTCGCAACGAACGAGGCATCGATTGGCTGAGTGTCATTGTTGTCCCAGAATCAGATTTTATGGCAGAAATTGATGCCAATACCCGCAGCACAATTTTCCTCTGTTTGGGGGCATTAGTTTTGGCAACAATTCTGGGGATTTATACCTCCCGATGGATTGCCCAGCCGATTTTGAAATTGCAGCAAGCTAGCGAAGCCATTGCCACAGGGGAACTAGATCGCCGGGTGGAAATGAACGATATTAAGGAGTTAGCTGGGTTGGCGATCGCATTCAACCAAATGGCAACGCAACTCAAAAGTTCCTTTACGGAACTCGAAGATCGGGTGGCAGAACGCACGGTAGAACTGCAACAAGCGAAAGAAGTTGCTGATAGTGCTAACCAAGCCAAGAGTTCTTTTTTGGCGAATATGAGTCACGAACTTCGCACCCCTTTAAATGGAATTTTGGGTTATGCCCAAATCCTCGATCGCTCCCCAACATTATCCCAGAAAGAACGGCAGGGAATTAATATTATTTACCAATGCGGTTCTCATTTACTTACCCTGATTAACGATGTCCTCGATCTATCCAAAATTGAAGCCCGCAAACTAGAACTGTATCCTAGTGCTTTGCATCTGCCCTCTTTCCTACAAGGGGTGGTAGAAATTAATCGCATTCGTACCGAACAAAAAGGCATTGATTTTAAATTTTATGCCGACGATCGTCTCCCCACTGGAGTTTACGCCGATGAAAAACGCTTGCGGCAAATACTGATTAATCTACTTGGTAATGCCATTAAATTTACTGACAAAGGCAGCGTCACTTTTAAGGTTGAACAGAACGGGGAGAAAATTCGTTTCCAGGTACAGGATACTGGAGTAGGGATGACTCCAGAACAGGTGAAAAAAATCTTTCTCCCCTTTGAACAAGTGGGGGATCTCAAAAAACAAACGGAAGGGACTGGATTAGGACTAGCAATTAGTCAGAAAATTGTTTCCATTATGCAGAGCAAAATCACAGTAGAAAGCGTCTTGAGTGAGGGCAGTACGTTTTCTTTTGAAGTAGAACTGCCGGAAGCCAAAGATTGGGCGACGACTTCTAGAGCCATGCAGCAAGGTGTTGTCACTGGATATCAGGGGGAAAAACGTAAAGTTTTGGTGATTGATGACCGTTGGGAAAATCGATCGGTGTTAGTGAATCTACTAGAACCGATTGGGTTGGAAATTATCGAGGCAAGCAATGGTCAAGAAGGTCTAGAACAAACCTGGAATGAATCGCCAGATTTAATTATTATCGACCTAGCTATGCCTGTGATGGATGGATTTGAGTTTTTGCGGCAAATGCGATCGCATCCTCAACTCAAAGATCGCATTGTAGTGGTTTCTTCTGCTAGTGTATTTGATATCGATCGTCAGAAAAGTCTTGATGCTGGGGGCAATGATTTCTTGCCAAAACCCGTTCAGGCTGACACCCTCCTAGAACTGCTAGAAAAATATCTTCAACTGACTTGGATTTACGAGGTTAATCAGAACCAAAATGCTGCGATTAACCTTGATCAAATGGAACCGCCCAGTCCAGAAATTTTACAGCAACTAGCTGAATTAGTTCAAGATGGCGAACTTGATGGTGTCGTGGCGATCGCCCAACAAATTCAGGAGACTCATGCGAACTTTGCCCAACAACTGATTTATTTATCAGAGGAGTGCGAACTTGTCAAGCTCCGAGCCTTAATTCAAAAATATCTTGTTAATTTTTAGGAACAAAATTTTATGCCTTCTTCAGCTCAACCTTTTATCCTGATTGTGGATGACAATGCCACCAACTTGTCCATTCTTTCTAAAGCTTTGAAAGCCGCAAATTATAAAGTGCGAATGGCCACCGATGGCGAAGATGCTCTAGGACAAGTAGAACGGGCTAAACCAGAACTAATTTTGCTTGACATTCAAATGCCAAAAATGGATGGTTTTGAAACCTGCCGCCGCCTCCAGTCAAACCCTGCCACTGAGAATATACCAATCATTTTTATGACGGCGCTAACGGATACCGAAACCAAAGTTAAGGGCTTATCTCTGGGAGCCGTAGATTATATTACCAAACCTTTTGAACAAGAGGAAGTATTAGCGAGAGTCAAAGTCCACTGGCGATTAAAACAACTCACCGACTCATTAGAACAACAGGTAGCAGAACGAGCCAAGGCACTTCAACAAGCCCAAATCAAACTAATTCAAAGCGAAAAAATGTCCGCCCTCGGCAATCTTGTGGCTGGGGTTGCCCACGAAATTAATAACCCGTTGGGGTTTATTTCTGGCAATATTAAAGAAGCGATCGCTGCTGTAGTTGATCTGAAAGAATACCTGCAACTCTATGAGGAAAAATGCCCTATTCATAGTCAGGAAGTTGCCGCAAAAGCTGAGAAAATTAACTTGGAATATATTTTAGAAGATTTACCTAAGATGCTCTCTTCCATCCAAGTAGGGTGCGATCGCATCAAAGGTATCAGTACCAGTTTGCGAACTTTTTCCCGGGCAGATAAAGATTATCAAGTTCCTTTTAATATTCACGAAGGCATCGACAGCACCATTCTCATCCTCAAGCATCGTCTCAAAGCGAACGAAAATCGTCCCGATATTGAAGTCATTACGGACTATGGCGATCTGCCTCTGGTTGAATGCTTCCCCGGACAACTCAATCAGGTATTTATGAATATTCTGGCGAATGGCATTGATGCCTTAGAAGAATCAAATACTGGGCGTAGTTTTGCTGAAATCAAGACCAATCCCAACCGCATCACTATTCAAACTTCAGCGACAGAAAATCAAGTCAAAATTATTATTGCTGATAATGGCATAGGGATGAGCGAGGAAGTTAAAAAGAAGATGTTTGACCACTTATTTACCACCAAAGCAGTTGGTAAAGGGACGGGATTGGGATTAGCGATCGCACGGCAAATTATTGAAGAAAAACACCAAGGTAGCATCAGCGTTCATTCAGAAATTGGTGTTGGTACAGAATTTATTATATCCTTATTCATCAAGCAATATAGATAATATAAATATTTTACAGGACTTACACAGAACCTCTATATATAGCGTTTTGTAGGGGCAATCCCCCCGTGGTTGCCCCTATTTCTAGGATAGTTGCTCAAGTCCTATTCACATTAAATTCACAATTTATATTTATTATTATCTTGAGAAGACGGGAAACCAAAGAGGGCTATTAAGGGTATGACTGCGATAGCAAACTTACCAGGCTATCAGATCGTCGAGGAACTTTACGCGGGTACGCGCACTATTGTTTATCGAGGTATCCGTATCCGCGATCGCCACCCCATCGTGATTAAAATTTTGCGAAACGAATATCCCAATTTTACCGAAATTCTCCAGTTTCGCAATCAATATACTATTGGCAAAAATCTCAACTTTCCTAGCCTTATTCAACTCCTGAGCCTCGAACCATACCAGCATACCTATGCCTTAATCATGGAGGATTTTGGGGTAATTTCCCTGCCAACTTATCTCAAAACGCTCATAAATCAAGCCCAACTATCTCCAGCTTTACCTTTAGCAGAATTTCTGCAAATTGCCTGCCAACTGGCAGATATTCTCCACTATCTTTACCAAAACCGAGTTATTCACAAAGATATTAAACCCGCCAACATTTTAATTAATCCAGAGACTAAACAAATTAAATTAATTGACTTTAGTATTGCCTCCCTGCTGCCAAGGGAAACCCAAGAAATTCAAAATCCCAATGTTTTAGAAGGAACCTTAGCCTATCTTTCTCCCGAACAAACTGGCAGAATGAATCGCGGCATTGACTATCGCAGCGACTTTTATTCCCTGGGAGTGACATTTTATGAATTATTAACCGGAGAATTGCCCTTTGTCTCCGAAGATGGGATGGAATTAGTTCATTATCATCTGGCGAAACAGGCTATACCTATCGATCAAATTAACCCAGATATTCCCGTAGTTTTGTCAGCCATTGTCAGCAAGTTGATGGCGAAAAATGCTGAAGATCGCTATCAGAGTGCATTAGGACTGAAACACGATCTAGAGATTTGTTTAGTTCAGTTACAAGATACAGGCAAAATAGAAACTTTTGAAATTGGTCAGCAAGATACTAGCGATCGCTTTATTATCCCCGAAAAGCTCTACGGTAGAGAAAAAGAAGTAGCTCAACTATTAGATGTCTTTATGCGGGTAGCCTCTCCCCAAGGGACAAAAGCCAATACAGGCAACACCGAAATGATTCTAGTCGCTGGTTTTTCTGGTATTGGGAAAACCGCCGTTATCAATGAAGTTCATAAACCAATTGTTCGCCAACGCGGTTATTTTATTAAAGGCAAATACGATCAATTTCAACGTAATATTCCCTTCAGTGCCTTTGTGCAAGCTTTCCGCGACTTAATGGGGCAATTGCTCTCGGAATCCGATCTGCAAATCCAAACCTGGAAAACCAAAATTCTCACAGCATTGGGAGATAACGGACAAGTTTTAATTGATGTCATTCCCGAATTAGAAGAGATTATCGGCCAACAGCCCCCAGCCGCCGAACTGTCAGGAACTGCGGCAAAAAATCGCTTTAATTTGTTATTCCAAAAATTTGTGCAAGTCTTTACCAGCATTGAACATCCTTTAGTTATATTTTTGGATGACTTGCAATGGGCAGATTCAGCCTCTCTGAATTTATTGCAATTACTGATGCCAGATACCAAACATTTATTAATCTTAGGAGCCTATCGAGATCATGAAGTTTCTCCGGTACATCCCTTGATTTTAACAGTTAACGAAATTATCAAAGCTGGGATAACAGTCAATACCATTACTTTATCTCCCTTAAGGGAAATAGATTTGAATCAGTTGGTCGCAGATACCCTGAATTGCGAACTATTGCTGGCGAAAGTCTTAACCAAGTTAATCTATCAAAAAACCCAAGGAAATCCTTTTTTTGCCACTCAATTTTTCAAGTCATTATACAACGATCGGCTGATTAAATTTGATGGGGAGATTGGTAATTGGCAGTGCGATATTGCCAAGATCAAAGCCTTAGCCATTACTGATGATGTGGTAGAGTTTATGGCTTTGCAGTTACAAAAATTACAGCCAGAGACTCAAAATATTCTGAAACTAGCGGCTTGTATTGGAGCCGAATTTGATTTGCATACCTTAGTAATTATCAGCGAAAAATCTGTCGGAAAAACAGCCATGACTTTATGGAAAGCATTACAAGAAGGCTTAGTAATTCCCACCGCTAGAATCTATAAATTCTTTGCCCAAGCAGATAAAGAAGAAGTTCTTCAAACTTCAGCCAATCCAACTTATCGGTTTCTGCACGATCGCGTTCAACAAGCTGCCTATTCTCTGATTGCCCCTGCTGAAAAGCAAACAACTCATTTCTCCATTGGGAAGTTACTTCTACAAAACTTGTCCTCCTCAGAGCGAGAAGAACGTATTTTTGAAATTGTCAATCATTTAAACATTGGCAAAGAATTAATTACTGCGGCAAGTCAACAAAAAGAACTAGCTGAACTTAATTTATTAGCTGGCATCAAAGCTAAAGCTGCTACCGCATACGTGGGGGCATTTGCATATATTACTGCGGGGATGGAACTTTTATCCCCGGATTGCTGGGAACAAAATTACCATCTAAGCCTATCGTTTTTTAAAGAACGAGCCGAACTAGAATATTTAACGAGTAACTTTGCACAGGCAGAACGTTGGCTTCAGCAAGCTTTAGAAAAGGCGAAATTACCCTTAGAAAAAGCGGAAATTTATAATATGGCGATTGTGCAATATACTATGCAGGCTAAGTATCCTGAAGCTATTCAAGCTGGTCGGCAAGCCCTAGTATTAGTTAATATTTATTTGCCTGAAAAAGACTTTGATACAGTATGCAATACCGAACTAGCACTAATTCAAGAAACCTTGAAAAACCGTTCATTTTCTGACTTGTGCGATTTGCCAATTATGACCCAGCCAGAGCAAAAAATCGCCATCAAACTATTAATTAGTATGGGACCGCCTACCTATCGCTCCCATCAAAGATTGTGGTCGGTAATTTGTGCAAAAGCGGTTAATTTATGCCTGCAATATGGTAATACACCAGAGATTGGATATATTTATCCTGCATTTGGTGGCTTACGCGGATACGCACTGAATAATTACCAGGATACGGAAAAATTACTGGATGTTACGCTCCAGCTAATGCCAGTCTTTAATAATAAATCAGCCGAGAGCGTGGCTTATCTGATGATTGGTAGCTCTCTCAGACATTGGTCGCATCCGTTAAAAGTTGCTAGTCAAGATTATCTCCTATCCTATCAAGCAGGCTTAGATTCTAGTAATTTACAATATGCGGCCTACGCCTTTGGACATAATATGTATTGTCGGTTTTATCAAAGTATTTTCCTCGAACATTTGTTTGAGGAAATCGCAGAATCCTTGGTTTTTAGTCAGAAATATAAAAACCAGTGGGCGATTGATTTATTCCTAGGTGGTCAGATCGTTTTGGCTGAATATATTGGGATGGCAGTTAACTTCAGCGAATCCGATTATTTAGCCCAATGTCGCCAGCATAAAAATTGGCAAGTCATTTGTATTTATAACATTTTGAAAAGTCAGTTGCTGTTCGTTTATGAACGGTGGGAAGAAGCATTTGCATACAGCGCCCAAGCGGAATCGGAAATCGTTAATGTGGCTCCCCAAGGCTTGTTAGTCTATGTTTATCATTGCTTTATTTATGCACTTTTATTAATCGTCCAGTATCCTAACTTGCCCCAGGAGCAACAGTTAAGTTGTTGGGAAAAGATTTTTATTTGTCAGCAACAACTGGAGGTTTGGGCAGCGAAAAATCCGGTTAATTTTCTACATTTATGCTGTTTAGTTAAAGCCGAAATAGATCGGGTTTCTGGCAATTTTTTAAAGGCGATAGATAATTACGATCGCGCGATCGCTGGAGCAAAAGAATCTAAACATATTCAAGAGGAAGCGATCGCCAATGAACTAGCTGCCAAATTTTATCTCGGCTGGGGCAAAGAAAAAGTAGCGCAAGTCTACATGACTGAAGCCTACTACTGCTATGTTCGCTGGGGAGCTAAAGCCAAAGTAGAGGATTTAGAAAAACGTTATCCCCAACTCCTATCATTTGTCCTGCAACACCCGCACGCGGCAGATTCATTGAAAGAAACAATCGCGCCGAAAACGATTGCTCTTAACCAAACTTCTAGCAGTATTTTGGAAGGGCTAGATTTGGATATCTTGCTCAAAGCTTCTCAAGCAATTTCTGGAGAAATTGAACTTGAACGACTTTTGGCAACTCTCTTAGAAATAGTGATTACTAATGCGGGGGCAAGTAAGTGTATTTTATTACTTCAACAAGATTTACAGTTAAAAGTAGTGGCTCTGATAGAAGAGGGAAAATTGCCGGAAATATTACCATTCATTCCCCTAGAATTAAGCTCAGATCTAGCCCTTAGTTTGGTAAATACGGTTAAGCGAACTTTGAAACCTCTGGTATTAGCAGATGCGAGGATAAATTCTCAGTTTGCGGCTGATAGTTACATCCAAAATCACCAGCCCAAAAGCGTTCTTTGCAGCCCAATTTTAAATCAAGGGCAGTTGATTGGAGTTTTATATTTAGAAAATAATCTCACGGTGGGGGCGTTTACAAACGATCGCGTCGAGTTGCTCAACTTAGTTTGCGTTCAAGCCGCAATTTCTTTACAAAATGCCCAACTTTATCAAAATTCCCAAAACTATGCTCAACAGTTAAGTCAATCTGTCGCCAAATTGCAGGCGAATGAAATTCGCTTCCAAAATTTAGCTAATAATATTCCGGGGATGGTGTATCAATTCCGAATGGCGGTAGACGGGGCAATTTCCACTCCCTACGTCAGTTCTGGTTGCCTAGATTTGTATGAAGTGGAGCCAGAATTGGTAATGGCAGGGAAATTTAGTCTTTACACTCTGCATCATCCTGACGATAACCCAGCCATTGAAAAAGCGATCGCCTATTCTGCCCAACATCTCACTCCCTTCGCGCAAGAATGGCGAATTATTCTGCCTTCAGGCAAGGTGAAATGGATTCAATCTGCGGCTCGCCCAGAACGACAGACAGATGGGGCAATTCTATGGGATGGAGTGGTAATTGATATTAGCGATCGCAAACGGATTGAAGCCGAACAAACCCGCCTGCTAGCAATTCTAGAAAGTACCTCAGACTTTATTGGCACAGCCGATCCCAGCGGTAAAAATCTTTATCTCAATCAGGCTTGGCGCAATCTTTTAGGTGTAGAAGATGGATCGGGACAAAAGGGAAATGAAATTGACAAATATCACCCAGATTGGGCAACAGAAATAATCGTCAATCAGGGCATACCAGAAGCTATCCGTTCTGGTATTTGGGTGGGCGAAACAGCAGTAATCGATCGGTATGAACGGGAAATTCCAGTTTCTCAACTTATCCTGGCTCACAAATCGAGTGATGGCGAATTAGAGTATTTTTCTACGATTGCTAGAGATATTAGCGATCTCAAACAAGCTGAACTGGCTGCCGAACAAGCCCAATTGCAAATGATTCAAAGTGAAAAAATGTCAGCATTAGGTAATCTTGTCGCGGGGATTGCCCATGAAATGAATAATCCTTTGGGATTTATTTCCGCCAGTCTTAAACAAGCTCAACCTACTCTAGTAGATTTGATTGCCCACTTGCGATTGTATCAACAAAGTTTTCCCCATCCCAGCCATGAAATTCTCGCTCATGCCGAAGAAATTGACTTGGAATATAGCTTAGAAGACTTGCCAAAAATGGTTAATGGGATGGAAATGGCGTGCGATCGCCTCAAAAATATTAGCACCAGTCTCCGTACTTTTTCCCGTGCTGACAAAGACTATAAAGTATTATTTAATATCCATGAAGGCATCGATAGTACAATTTTAATTCTCAAACATCGTCTCAAAGCCAACGAACATCGCCCAGAGATAGAAGTAGTCACTGAATATGGAAATTTACCCAAAATTGAATGTTTTCCAGGTCAATTAAATCAGGTATTTATGAATATTTTGGCAAATGCCATTGATGCTTTAGATGAATCAAATATTGGCAAAAGTTTTGTAGAGATTAATGCAGATACTAATCGAATTACTATTGCCACATCATTAGACAACTCAGGAATACAAATTAGCATTGCCGATAATGGTCGAGGGATGAGTGAGGAAGTGAAGCAAAAGATTTTTGAGCATCTATTTACCACGAAGGGAGTAGGGAAAGGCACGGGGTTGGGATTGGCGATCGCGCGGCAAATTATTGAAGAAAAACATCAAGGTCAAATTACTGTGAACTCAGCAATTGGTTTTGGCACCGAGTTTATTATATCTTTACCAAGTTAAGGACTAATATAGCGTACATTTTCTAGTATAAGAAAAAAAGTTGAAGAAATGAGTTATGAATGAGATTTCAGATCGGCCAGATTATCCAATAGGCGATCGCCTATTGCTAGCTCTGAGAGACAGGCAATTACACACCCTATTTGAGACAACTTTAGATGCGATCGCGATCGCCGATGACCAAGGACGTTATTTAGATGTTAACTCCGCTGCCTGTGAATTATTTGGCTTAGAAAGGGAACAACTTTTAGGCTGCTACATTTGTCAGTTTGCCGAATCAAAATTTTATTTTCAGCAAGTATGGCAAGAATTTCAACACCAAGAAAAAGTTCGAGGTGAGTTCCGCTTAGTGCGGACAGATGGCGATATTCGGATAGTAGAATATGCCGCGACAGCCAACTTTTTACCCCACTGTCATCTGTTAGTAATGCGAGATATTACCGCCTACAAACAGGCAGAGGCTCAAGTCCGAGAACTGACACAACAGCTAGATAGACAAGTTCGCTTACCTGTCAACGAATTAGCCCAAACCCAAGCTCAATTACAGCAATCGCAGCAACGACTAGAAAGCATTTTGAATTCCATTGAAGGAGTGGTATGGTCAATTCATCCAGAAACCTTTGAAACAATTTACATTAACCCCGCAGTAGAGCCAATATTTGGCTGTGCGGTGGCAGAGTTTTTTGCTAACCCTAACCTCTGGTTGGAAATCATTCATCCCGACGATCGCAGTATCATTACTAATGCTTTTATCCAACTGGAAGAAAAGGGAAAAACCAGAAAAGAATATCGGATTATTCGCCCCGACGGACAAGTGCGCTGGCTATCTGTTAACTCTTATTTAGTTTATGACCAAATCGGAAAACCAATTCGGATTGATGGGATTACCACTGACATCAGCGATCGCATTGAATCCCAAAGTCGTCTACAGCAAATTGCTCGCCACATTCCTGGCATTATTTATCAGTTTCGCCAACGTACTGATGGAACTTTCCATTTTCCCTACGCCAGCGAAGGAATGCGAGAAATTTATGGTCTTTCTCCCGAAGAAGTCTGCGAAGATGCTGCTAAAATTTTTAGCCTTATTCACCCGGATGACCTAGATTTTATTACTCAATCTCTTCTTGATTCTGCCACTCATCTCACCCCTTGGCACTGCAAATATCGAGTTTGTTTAGCCGATGGACGAATGCTCTGGTTACTTGGTAATGCTACGCCTCAGCGAGAACCTGATGGCAGTACCTTATGGCATGGCTATATTCGGGATATTAGCGATCAAAAAAATCGTGAAATCGCCTTCCGTGAATCCGAAACTAAATTTACCACTATTTTTAATACCAGTCCAGATCCGGCTTGGATTTCCACGCTAACAGCCGGACGTTGTTTGAATGTCAATGAAAGTTTGTGCCAATTATTAGAGGTTACAGCTCCAGATATTATTGGTAAAACCTGTGTAGAAATTGGACTTTGGGACGACCTGAAAGATTTATATTACTTCCGACAAACCTTAATTAGAGAAGGAAGTATTCAAAATTTTGAAGTAGTAATTCGGACTTCTTCAAGACAAGCTAAAACCGTTTTGATGTCAGCGACAGTCCAACGACTGGATGGACAAGATTGCGTAATTGGTATGCTCAAAGATATTAGCGATCGCCAACAGGTAGAAACCGCCCTCAGAAAAAGTGAGGCGCGCTTTCAAAGAATTGCCCTATCTTCACCCGGCATCATCTATATTATTGTCCACCATCTCGATAAATCCAAATATTTTGAATATATCAGTTCCGCCGTTACCGAAATTTTTGAAGTCAGTGTTGAACAGGTAATGGACAATATCAATGTTTGTTTGCAACTGTTTCATCCCGATGATATGGCTAGGTTTGGTCAAGCAGTTGCTCATAGTATTGAAACCTTGCAACCGTTTCAGGAGGAATGGCGGATTATTACCCCAACCGGAAAGCTTAAATGGATACAGGCAAGTGGTCGCCCTGAACGTCGGGAAAATGGAGAAATTGCTTGGTATGGCATCATGTTAGATATTAGCAAACAACAGGTGGCACTTCGCGAACGTAAAGCCGCCCAATTAGAACTTGAGCAGTTTTTTAATATTGCCCTCGATCTCCTTTGTATTGCCGATCTTAATGGTTATTTTCGCCGCCTGAATTGTGCTTGGGAAACAATTCTTGGCTATGACGTTTCAGAATTGGAAGGTCAACTCTTTCTCGATTTTGTTCATCCTGACGATATCGCTGCCACCTTAGCAGTGATGTCTGACTTGAGCGAACAGAAACCAATTATCCAGTTCACTAATCGCTATCGAGCTAAAGATGGGAATTATCGATATATTGAATGGCGATCCTTTCCCTGTGGAGATTTGATTTATGCTGCCGCCAGGGATATTACCGAGCGCAAACAAGCAGAAATAGAAAATTGGCAGATGCAGAATTTTCTGAACTCAATTATTGAAAATATTCCTAATATGCTCTTTGTCAAAGATGCTAAAAATTTGCAATTCTTACGGTTTAACAAAGCTGGTGAAGAATTACTTGGATATCCTAAAGAAGCATTATTAGGAAAAAATGACTATGACTTTTTTCCGCCAGCAGAAGCAGACTTTTTCATTGCGAAAGATCGAGAAGTTCTAGCCCAAGGAAATGTGCTAGATATTCCAGAAGAACACATTCAAACCAAGCATCAAGGCACTCGCATCCTACATACCAGAAAAATTCCCATTCTTGATGAATTCGGCAATCCCAAATACTTACTAGGGATCTCCGAAGATATTACTGAGAGTAAACAAGCTGAAATCCAACTCAAAGAAATATCTGAGCGGTTGTCCTTGGCACTCAAGTCTGGGGGAATTGGCTGTTGGGAATGGGACTTAGTAGATAATACCCTCCTTTGGGACGAGCGGATGTACGAGCTATATGGTGTAAATAAGAACTCTAATTCCAGATTAGCTTACGACATTTGGGCAAATGGAATCCATCCTGACGATCGCGATGCCGCCCAAACATTAGGCTACCAAACTATTTTAGGAGAAGCAGAATATAATACGGAATTTCGAGTTGTTCATCCTGATGGCAGCATCCATTTCATCAAAGCATTTGCGCTAGTTCGACGGGATGCGGAGGGAAATCCGCAAAAGATGATTGGGGTTAACTTTGATATTAGCGAACAGCAAGCTGCGCTGCGCGATCGCCAACGTCAAGAACAAGCTTTGCGGTTAATTGTTGAAGGTACAGCCGCCAAAACAGGCGAAGAATTCTTCAAAACTTGCGTGCAATATCTTGCTCAAGTATTAGAAGTTCGTTATGCTTTTATTGCCGAATTTATTGACTCGGAAAAATTAGCAGCTAAAACTCTAGCATTTTGGATAGGAGACAACTTTGGGGATAACTTTACTTACAATTTAGTTGGTGCGCCCTGTGAAAATGTTTATACTCAAGGCGAGTTGTGTATATACCCAGATTCTGTGCAGTCACTTTTTCCTCAAGACGCTGATTTAGTTACTCTCCAAGTGCAGAGTTATGCTGGTTTGCCAATTATTGATACCGATGGCAATTCCTTGGGATTGCTGGCAGTTTTGGACAACAAACCGATGGTACAAAATATAGAAATGCAGTCAGCAATCTTGAGAATATTTGCTACTCGTGCGGGGGCTGAAATGGAGCGAATGCAGTCGGAAGCAGCATTGCGAGCATCAGAAATCCAACTGCGCCAACAAACGGAAGAGTTAGAAGCAATTCTCAAAAAGTTGCAAAATACCCAAACTCAATTAATTCAAGCTGAAAAAATGTCAAGTTTGGGGCAATTAGTTGCTGGAGTTGCCCATGAAATCAATAATCCCGTCAGCTTTATTTATAGCAATATTCAACCTGCCACTAATTATGCTAGTGACTTAATTGAGTTAGTTCACCTTTACCAACAACATTATCCAAGTCCACCCCAGGCGATCGCTGATTTGACAAAAAATATTGACTTTCAGTATTTAGCTATGGATTTTTCTAAGTTGCTGGCATCAATGAAAACTGGAGCAACACGCATCAAGGATATTGTTAAATCTCTACGAACTTTTTCGCGCCTAGATGAAGCAAATTTCAAAGCCATAGATATTCACGAAAATATCGATAGCACTTTGGTTATTTTACAAAATCGCTTGAATGGTCGAGCGGGAGAGCCAAAAATTCATGTCATTAAAAATTATGGTGATTTACCGCTAGTTGAATGTTATGGTGGTTTATTGAATCAGGTATTTATGAATTTGTTTGTGAATGGGATTGATGCCATTGAACAACAGCGAGAAAGATTAGAATTAGCGGGGGATTTTGATTATACTGGTAAGATTATTATTACAACTGCCATTACTTCCGAAAATCAGGTGTTGATCTCAATTCAAGACAATGGATGTGGAATGAGTCCAGAGGTGCAAGCCCAAATATTTAATCCATTTTTTACTACTAAACCGATTGGTAAAGGTACAGGGATGGGGTTGGCAAATAGCTATCAAATTATTGAAGAACAACATCAAGGTAGTATTTTAGTGAATTCCACTCTAGGAGAAGGTACAGAATTTGCCATTACATTATCAATCAAGGTAAGGATTAGATAATCATTGTTTTTAGCCTCTGATGCACCTTACGCTCTGGAGTTTGACTTTAAAGGGTTTGAACAAAGGCGTTGACGGCATCATATTGATCTGCCATTCTGGAATAAAATTCGAGCGATCGCAAGTCCAATTCTGGTAATAATTCACTTTTATTCACCAACTCATACCCATTTAACCGCAAACAATAAACTGAAATTAACCCATCTTCCCAAAACCACACCTCTCGCACTCCGATGCGGCGATAGATTTCCAAGATGTTAATGCCGCCACTTGTCACCACAATCTCAACTGCCAAGTCTGGCACTGATTTGCGTTGCCCCAAACAATAAGATTCGTCTGGCTCCTTTCGTGCCGCCAATTCCTTCATCCCAATGGTGGTACTGCCCCGCCCATAAAAACGAATGTTTTTCTGGCGCATATAAATTTCTAGAAGTTGTCCTAAAGTATTTCTAGGTTCTTCATGGGCATCAGATAATGGAGCCATAATTTCCACGCACCCATCCAAATAAGTTAACCGCGCCCCAGTACCTGCTAAATCTACATCCAACTTTTCTAGGGTTTCCCATGTCACATTGGACAATAAAACTTCCCCTGTACTAAATCCGGCTTCAGAAATTGCGACAACCATTTAACTTACCTTCCACAATCCTGCTTAAAAAGCTCAAGCATCCTATTCATGCTTCAAGTTTAGCTGGTTTTTGACATTAGACAATTATTCCACTACCACGCTACTCATAGGATTGAGGGGAATACTAAACATAAAATAGATTACTCCAGTTCCTAAGAGCGCTACTGCTAGACTAAATAGCAGTACCCAATTATCGGCTGGTTCATAGGTATCTTCATCAATGTTGTGACTTACGCCAAAGTAATGCTTAGTACAAAATAAGACTGTCACCAACCCCACCAAAGAGAACAGTAAACCTAATCTCCAGCCATTGCCGGGAGTAGTGGGCATAGGCGGATGAAAGGCACGCAAACGGACAATGACTACGCCAAAACCCATCAAAGCGATCGCTGTCCGCATCCAAGCTAAGTAAGTCCGTTCGTTGGCTAAGTGATCGCGGACTCGCGAAGGATTTAGTCTGCCCTTTTGCCGAGTTTCCTTGGTTGGTTTGGATAGTAGCATAGATAGCGCCCTAGTTCTAAACATAGATTACCAAAACTTGGGAGGAATTGCCGCAATGGAAAATACAATTTGGCTGAAATCAGAAAAAATAAGGCTAGTTTTAGGGATCAACCGTTTTCCACCGGGCTGTTAATGGAGCAGCTGGTAAGTTTCGCTTTCGAGCAAAATAAAAATTCCGATCCCAATCAAGACAAATGGCACAATTTGATGACCGTAGCGAGTTAAAATCTTGGCGATCGCCGGATGCTTAGTTAACCAATAAGCGATCGCGCACCAAATACCGATCATCAGCAAGAATATAGTGACAATTACTCCTAAACTTGCCCAATGGCTGTTGGCAAATAACGGCACATAAATCCCAATATTATCTCCCCCATTGGCAAAGGTGACGGCAGCAACTTTATAGGTTTCCGGGCTAATCAAAGTGGCGAGCAATGGTATAGCTGACACATCAGGAGTAACAGTTTGAATTTCCGGCTCTTCTGCCGATGATTGGGAAAATCCCCGACTGGGCGATCGCCAATGTTGAATCCCTATGGCAATTGGTACTAAACCCAGTAAGCCAATCCAAGTTTTTGGAATGAATAAGCCCCCAAAGAAACCGGGCAAGCTCATTACCAGAATGGCGGTAAATCCTAGATACTGACCGACAACAATATGTCGAGGTTTAAAAGTAGCATTTACCTGGGCAAAGAACAACATTAAAATCACAATGTCATCAATATTCGTTGCCACAAAGGAGGTAAATCCAGCCATAATTGCTCCAGCCAGCCAATTCATTAAATTTTAGATTTGGGTTAGTGATGCTTATAAAATTAGACGATCTTGTGGGATTTTGGCAGAACTGCTTCCGTGGTAACTGGCGTTTCGCGCTTTTTGACTAAACCCCCTAAACACAAACAACTAGCAATTAGGGACAACAGGCTTAAAGCTTGACTGTCTAAGACAATAAATGCGCCTAAACCAATTAAGATAAAAGGCACTGCCGTATTTCCATAGCGACTCATTAAGTTGGCGATCGCTGGTTGTTGAGTCAATTTATCCGCAGCATAGCACCAAACTCCCACCAACAACAGAAAAACTGCCCCAATCGCTACCAAGCCTACCCAAGAACTGTTGGCAAACAACGGCACATAAATGCCAAGATTGTCGCTGCCATTAGCAATGGTAATTGCCGCCACGCTGCAAGTTTGGGGACTTAAAAAACTAGCGAAAGGCCAATTGGGAGATTCATTTACCTCTTCTTGATTGTTCTCCTCATCTTCCCGATTCAGCAACTTACTCAAACCAACTGCAATTGGAATTAAACCTAGCAATCCAATTACAGTTCGCGGCACAATAAAACTGCCAAAGAATCCCGGCAAGCTCGCCACCACCAACAACACAAAACCTATATATTGACCGAATACAATATCGCGACGGCGAAAGGTTGTATTTATTTGGGCAAATAACAGTACCAAAATCGCCATATCGTCAATATTGGTAGCAGCAAAAGCGGTGATGCCTGTGGGAATTGCCGTGATTAATTCGTTCATCTCACCCTGCCCTGTTGGCGAAAAGTGCTTAAATCTTGGCTGGTTCATCTATTTCACTTTAAGGAAATTCAATGATAAAATCAAATATTCTTTTTTGTTAAAACGATAACTAAAAGTAATTAACAATTCGCCAGGTTTGACGACATGGGGATGACTCTCGATCAATTACGGATATTTCTGGCTGTGGCACAGCACTTGCACTTTACCCGCGCCGCCGAGGAACTCTACATCACTCAGCCAGCGATTAGCGCCGCCATCCAAAATCTGGAAAATGACTATGGCGTGAAGCTATTCGATCGGATTGGTCGTCATGTGGAAATTACCGCTGCTGGTCAAATGTTACAGGAAGAGGCGAAGAAAATTCTCGACCAAGTGGTGCTGACTGAAAGGGGGTTGCGGGAATTAAATAATTTGCAGCGGGGGGAGTTAAAGTTAGGATCGAGCCTCACCATCGGTAATTATTGGTTGCCCAGCAAGCTCAGTCAGTTTAAGCAGCAATATCCAGGAATCTCTGTTCACTGTACTTTGGGCAATACGGAAGCTATTTGTGTGGGTACGGCGACGGGATTGTTCGATCTGGGTTTGATTGAAGGGGAAGTGAAGCCGACGCTGAAGAGTTCTTTGGAACAAGAGGTAGTGGCGAGCGATCGCTTAGTGATTGTCGTCGGTAAGTCTCATCCCTGGTTTGACCGTCCTGTAGTCACTTTAGCAGAATTGCAGACCGCTGATTGGGTGATGCGGGAACCCGGTTCTGGCACTCAGCAAAGGTTTGAGCAAGCTTTATTCAATTGGGGTATCGATCCCACTACTTTAAATGTCACCCTAGTTTTCAGCAGCGGCAATATGGTGAAGGCGGTGGTGGAAAGCGGTGTGGGAGCAGCAGCAATTTCTGAGTTGATGGTGACGAAGGAATTACAACTCTCGACGCTGCGAACAATACAAGTCGTCAGTACCGTTGAGAGTAATGGTAAAGCAAGTGGGAAGCGATCGCCTAAAAATCCCCCTGCGTTTGAAATTGTCCGCCCCTTTTTGAAGCTGAAACACAGGCAGCGCTTTCAAACCAGACTTTCAGCCGCTTTTGAGCAAATTTTAATTCTTTAGCAGGTTTTTTGGGCAGTTGACCAAATTTGACCTGAGACGAAATTTAAAGTACGCTATTTCTATCGAGATACTGTAATTAAGTCTTCAGAGCTTCCTCCATGTTGAAAAAATTTAGAGGCGGATTTCTACTGTTTTTCGGATATCTACTTTCTCCCCTATGCTGGTGGAACGATTTATTTTTTAATTTGCCAATTGCTTACTTTTTCGGATATTTATGCAGCTTGATTTCTCCCAGCTTATTGTGGCCTAGTTCCATTGCTGGGTACTGGCTCTCTAATGTTGCCGGAATTTTATTGATGCAAATTGGCGCTTTGGATATAATCCAAACCCAAGAGCGCAATTGGCAGAAGGAATTATGGACAGGAGTTTTATCTTCAACTGTCTATACCATTGCCATTGTGGTATTAGTCCAATTGAAAATTCTGGACACCCCTAATCTATAGATGGGGAGGTGGGGTGATGGGGTGATGGGGTGATGAGGAGTTGGGGTGATGAGGAGTTGGGGTAGGCTGTTGACTTTGTGAGTTTTTGGGCAATTTTATTCATGCAATAAATGTGTCTACTTTCCCCTAACTGGTTCCTAGGCTCTGCCTGGGAACCGATATCAAGAGGCTCTGCCTCGCGTGGCGATTATCCGAGGCAGAGCCTCTCAATGGGCATTCCCAGGCAGAGCCTGGGAACGAGTAAACAGATCAGAAACTGCATGAACAGAAAACCCCTAAAAGGCACAAAGTCAACAGCCTAGGCGCTACCCCTACATACTCAAATGGAGTAAGCCAGCGGAAAAGATTTGGCATCCTTGGGCTGAATGTAAACTTGCTGTTGGGGTTTCAGACTCAATTGGTCATAAACTTCTCTTTGCAAGACAACATTGATAATTTGACCATCATCCAAAACTAATTCTGCTCTGACTTCCCAACCCAAATTAACGATGCGGTTAATTTTCGCTGTGGCAGAGGTTCCGTTGGGTTTCGTGTCCAGGATTACATCCTGGGGACGGAGAAAAACTTCTGGAGCAGCCGTTTCAAATTCATTGCCCCTGAAGATGTGCGAAGAACCAGGTAAAACGTTCACTGGTCCAATGAAACTCATCACAAAGGGAGTGGCTGGTTGGTCATAAATTTGGGCTGGCGAGCCTACTTGTTCAACTCTGCCTTTGTTCATCACCACAATTTCATCGGAAACTTCCATTGCTTCCTCTTGGTCGTGGGTGACAAAAACAGTGGTGACATGGACTTCATCGTGCAAGCGGCGCAACCAGGCACGCAAGTCTTTGCGGACTTTGGCATCCAGCGCGCCAAAGGGTTCATCAAGCAGCAGCACTTTTGGTTCTACGGCAAGAGATCTGGCTAAGGCTACCCGCTGGCGCTGACCTCCGGAGAGTTGGGAGGGGTAGCGATCGCCCAATCCTTGTAATTGGACTAAATTGATTAATTCTTCTACTCGCGCATTAGTTCTGGCTTTAAGAGCATTGCGAATTTCTAAGCCAAATGCAATATTTTGACGGACTGTCAAGTGCTTGAAGAGGGCATAGTGCTGAAATACAAAGCCAATATTGCGTTCTTTGACGCTCTTGCCAGTGGCATCTTCGCCTTCAATGAAGATTCTGCCAATGTCAGGGTTCTCTAATCCCGCAATCAACCGCAACAAAGTGGACTTACCAGAACCGGATGGACCAAGCAAGGCGACGAGGGAACCACTTTTGATGTCTAGGCTCACTTGGTCAACGGCGTGAAAACTACCGAAACGCTTGGAGATATTCTCAACTACGATTGTCACTGGTGCTACCCCCTAGGCATATACTACTGTTTATCGATCAAATTATCGTAGTTTAAATGATAGGCGATCGCAAGATCGAAAACATACTATTTTGGAATTTGGCCTGAAATTTATTCGGCATTCCCCATTCCCAATGGTTGATGAGTGCTGTCAAATCACCCCCATTTTTTAGTTCGCCATGAAAATAAAAGATATTACTTATATCTCTGGTAAAATAGTTTTGTTTATATTGCTGCTGGCAATCTTTTTTAATCCTTTTGCCATTGTCAATGCGGGAGAAAGAGGCGTAATGATGCGATTTGGGGAAGTGCAGCCCCAAATTTTAAAAGCGGGAATTCACCCGATTATTCCGATAATTGATATAGTTAAAAAATTAAGCGTGCGGGTGCAAAAGCAAGAAATTTCGGCGGAAGCTTCTTCCAAAGACTTGCAAAATGTTTTTACTGATGTTGCCCTCAACTGGCATATTCTTCCTGAAGAAGTTAAGGCTATTTTTGAAGAAATTGGCGATGAAACAGCGGTAATCGATCGCATTATTAATCCCGCTGTGGAGGAGGTTTTGAAAGCAGTGATGGCTCAGTACACGGCGGAGGAAATTATTACCAAACGGGAGGAAGTAAAAGGAGGAGTAGACGTACTATTAAATAGTAGATTGGCAAACTACCATGTTGCTGTTGACGATATCTCCCTGGTTCACGTTCACTTTTCCCGGCGATTTAGCGATGCTGTGGAAGCCAAACAAATTGCCGAACAAGAAGCAAAAAGGGCTGATTTTATTGCGCTGAAAGCGATTAAGGAAGCTGAGGCAAAGGTAAATTTAGCTAAAGGGGAGACAGAAGCCTACAGGCTACTGCGAGAAAATTTGACCCCAGAAATCCTCCAAAGACAAGCTCTAGAAAAATGGAATGGGAATTTACCTTTGATTGTGGGGAAAGAGGGACAAAAATTTTGGGATTTAAACCAATTTTTGCAAGAAAGTGATAGGCGATCGCGCAATTAGTCAGGACTTACGCAACGCCTCTATAGATGGCACAATTGAATGCTTAGAGTTACCTGGTGGCAAAGATCCGCTTTTGGGAGTAATTCCTTTAGAAGCGTTGGGATTAGAAATAGATTTGCAAAATCAAGTTTTGAAACCTTTGCCTATTAGCCCCACAGAGACATATTTGACAATTCTATAATCATCCAAACCGTAGTTATTCTTGGAGTAGGTGCGATTTGGTTAATAAAGTAGGTGGTCAGAATTAAAGTAGAAAATAACAGGACGTTTGTAGTTGGGCTTTAGCCCTAATCCGGAGGGCTAAAGCCCAACTACAAACTTTTGCATATAGTCGTTTATTTATGACCACCTACTTATTTGGTTGTGGGGTTCTATATTGGTTTTACCATATCTCCAAGTTCGGGATTTTCAAAAGGAACCATTTCAGGCGAAGATTCTACTATCTCTTGTTCTGGCCAATTATTTGCGAATGGTACACCACGCAGTGGCGTTTTAATACTTCTGCTTGTATTTCTCTTTTTATCTGATTCAATGGTAGACATTTTAGGTTGTATGTGTGTAACTACACCTGTACCTTTGACTATTTCTAAGTAGCCCAAAGATTCACCAGTATCTAGATCTTTAATGTCTTCATCACTCAAAGTATAAATCAGGATCTTCATGCCTGTTCTGATACCGTGTTCTTCCCCCCTATTAATCACAATTTGACAGTTATTAATTATTTTAACAACTTTGGCAGGGAATACTGGGCTGGTTAAATTGTTTTTGGCTTCTACACTATTCATTTTAAGTTTCCTTCGCTAGAACAAACTGAATCCAATTTTTAGTAATTCCTGGCTTTACCAATATTTTAGCTATTTCTTCAGTATTTTGGTTTCTTACTTTTTGCCATATATCTTGATACTCATCTTCTATTTTAAGTATTTTAGCTTGAATTAATCCATTATATTGAATGTTATTAACTTCTCCTATCCCTATACAAGCCTCGAATTCATCATGCCAAATATAATAAAAAGATACAAAGCTACCTATAGCAAGTAAATCAGATCTTTCAAGTAATAAAATAAATTCTGATCCTTTTGGTTTTTGAATTACAGAGAGTATTTTAGGCGTTAAGCGATGTTTTAATTTTTCTTGAATTTCTAGGTTTTCTTTTTTTATACGTTCGTTTTCATCTGTAGTTTTGTTGACTTCCTCAAAATTTTTCCAGGCTGAATGAGATAAAGTCCCGATTAACAGCCAGAATAAGGCAAAGATAATTATAATAACTATAATTATCGCAAATATTGAAACCTCTATTTTGGCAGTATTGGGAATTATCCAAAGTATAACAGATAATCCTGCTGTCAATATAAAGCTTAAAAAACTCAGCAG
The DNA here is from genome assembly GCA_936920195.1 of uncultured cyanobacterium. Lineage (GTDB taxonomy): Bacteria > Cyanobacteriota > Cyanobacteriia > Cyanobacteriales > FACHB-T130 > CAKZHE01. The sequence goes on from CAKZHE010000083.1 coordinate 30,974, forward strand.
CGGACCACTAACTGCGTTGAAACTATCCCATAAATTACCCCAAAAAGTTTTTTTCATTTTGTGTTTAAATGAATGATAGCGATCGCATCTCTATAATCGCAGGCGAAACCCAACTAAGGTGAGCCTGAGTTTCGCCATTTCTCATCAACTTACTTCGGCTAAAATTAGTTCGGGTTGCGGAATAGTTGTTGATGCTGTTGCTACTACTTCATCGGGAGAAAATTCTATAGAAACGTTTTCAATTGCATCGTCATGGTGGCAATTGATCAAACTGAAGTTTTCACTCATGGTACTTTCTCTCTATTTTGACTAAATGCAGAGACGTTCCACCGCAGAGACGTTCCACCGCAGAGACGTTCCAGCGGAACGTCTCTACTATTTTGCCATTTATTCCACGCCTTCAATTCTGTCTTCAACTTCCTGGTATAAATCGCGCAGCATTTGCAAATTGCTCTCGCTGGTTTCCCAGTAACCTCGTCCATTCACTTCCAACAGCGTCGAAACCACCTTGCGGAAAGAATGCGGATTCAGGTTCATCAACCGCTGCCGCATCGCCTCATCTTGGATAAAGGTGGCATTGGTATCCTCATAAATCCAATTGTCCACCGCTCCCGCCGTCGCACTCCACCCCATCGTATTCACCAACCGCTTGGAGAGTTCCCGCACCCCCTCATATCCATGACTCAGCATCCCCTCATACCATTTCGGATTCAGCAACTTTGTCCGCGCATCCAGTCGCACAGTTTCCGATAAAGTCCGCACCTGAGCATTCGCCGTAGTCGTGTCGGCAATGTAACTAGCCGGAGTCTTGCCATCCCCCCGCAACTTCGCTACTACCTTAGTCGGATCGGAGTCGAAATAATGGCTGACATCGGTCAAACTAATCTCAGCCGAATCCAGATTTTGGAACGTAACTTCCGCAGTTTTCAAAGTCGTTTCAAACAACTTTCGCGACTGTTCCATCGTCCCCGGATTGTCGGAACTGAAGGCAAAAGATTTGCGACTCAGGTACATATCTTGTAACTCCGATTCGCTTTCCCAAGTGCTATTTTCCACCGCCAAATTGACATTAGAAGAATAGGAACCAGAAGCATTGGAGAACACCCGCGTCGCCGCTTGCCGCAAATTAATCCCCATCTCCGCTGCCTGTTCCAGCGCGTGTTTGCGGATAAAGTTCATTTCCAATGGTTCCTCCGCCTCCGCCGCCATCTTCACCGCTTGGTCGAGCAAATTCATCTGATTGATAAACAAATCTCGGAACACTCCCGAACAATTAATCACCACATCAATCCGAGGTCTACCCAATTCTTCCAAAGGAATCAACAGCAATTTATTCACTCGCCCCAAGGCATCCGGCACGGGTTTAACCCCCACCATCCACATAATTTGCGCTAGCGATTCCCCATAGGTTTTGATGTTGTCCGTTCCCCACAGCACGCAGGCAATAGTTTCCGGATACTTGCCATTATCCGCCACTTGGCGAGCAATCAATCGGTCTACAATTACCTTCGCAGACTTCACCGCCGCCGTGGTCGGAATTGATTGCGGATCGAGGGCATGAATGTTTTTACCTGTAGGCAAAACATCGGGATTCCGAATCGGATCGCCACCCGGACCAGGAATAATATATTCCCCTTCCAATCCTTTAATCAAAGCCCCCAATTCATTGTCCGCACAAACCTGTTTTAAACAGAACTCCAAATACTCAAATAAAGGCTTGATTGGCTCCGGATCAACTTTGGGATAACCCGCCTCGTGCAGCGCCGCAATCCAAGGTTCCTTCTTGCCCATATTGAAGAAATTGAGCTTAGAAACCAGCGAAACTCGCCCCTCTGCATCAGTCTTTTCCTTCACCAAAGCCGCCACAGCAGCGCGACTTGCCAAAGTAATTTCCTGCAACAACTGCACATCCGCTAAATGACCGCGATCGCTCCCCGCATAAATCTCTTCAATCTTCCGCCCCAAACTATTCGCAATAATTCTGGGCAAACTGACAATGTTTTCCTCTTCCCGGTCCAGATTGCTAATATTAACCAGCGTGGCGATCGCTTCCTCTGCTGTCGGTGGTTTGCCAATTACGTGCAACCCACAGGGCAGCAACCGCGACTCAATCTCCATCAACTTCCCATACACCAAGCCAATCAAATTATCCCGCTCCTCTGCCGACATATCCTTGGCATCCTTCTCCGGCAAAGCAATGTCCCTGTCCAAATTCACCAACCGACACTTGTCCGCAATGCTATCCACAATCGGGATGCCCCGCCCCGTATCCTTCAAAGTTTGGTAAGAAGCAATTAGCTCGCTTAACTCCTTCAACCCCTTATACAACCCCGCATTTTCCGCAGGCGGAGTCAAATAAGAAATCGTCTCTGCATAACCCCGCCGCTTCGCAATCGTCGCCTCGCTGGGATTATTCGCCGCATAGTAATACAAATTCGGAATGCTGCCAATCAAATTATCGGGGTAACAATCCCCCGACATCCCCATTTGTTTCCCCGGCATAAACTCCAGCGAGCCATGCGTCCCAAAGTGCAGCACCGCATCCGCCCCCCAAACCCGCTCCAAATAGGTGTAATAGGCCGCAAACCCGTGGTGGGGACTGGCAGAACGAGAAAACAGCAACCGCATCGGATCGCCTTCATACCCAAATGTCGGCTGCACCCCAATAAACACATTCCCGAAGTGCTTGCCATAAATCAACAGATTCTGTCCATCGCTGTTCAGATTTCCCGGTGGCGGTCCCCAATTTTCCTCCAACCGCTCGGAATAGGGAGTCAACTCCTCATACTCCTGCACCGACATCCGATAGGCAATATTCAACTCCGGACTGGCGTACTGCGCTTGAGCATCGTGAATCACCTCCTGCATCAGTTGTTCTGCCGACTCTGGCAACTCCGGCAAATCATAGCCATTGTATTTCAGCGCCTTCATCACCTGGTAAATCGAACCAAACACATCCAAATAGGCCGCAGTTCCCACATTGCCCTTATCCGGCGGGAAACTAAACACCGTAATTGCCAACTTCTTTTGCAACTTCGGCTTGCGACGCAGATTTGCCCACTTCATCGCACGAGACGCGATCGCCTCAATCCGATCTTGCAGCGCGATCGCCTTCCCCGTCGTCCCATCCCGTCCTGATAAAATAATCGGTTCAATCGCCCCATCCAACTCCGGAATCGCAATTTGCAGCGCCACCTGAATCGGGTGCAATCCCAAATCGCTGTCTTCCCACTCCTCCGTAGTTTGGAACACAATCGGCAGCGCCACCATATAGGGACGATTCAGCCGCTGCAACGCCTCAATCGCCTTGGGATGATCCTGCCGCGCCGGACCCCCCACCAGCGCAAAACCTGTCAGCGACACCACCGCATCCACAATCGTGATATGGCTTTTGCCTGCATGGTCAAAAAAGTACGCCTCAATCGGTTTAGAAAAATCCAAACCCCCCGCAAACACCGGAATCACCCGCGCTCCCATCGACTCCAATTCCTGCACCATTGCCACATAGTGAGCATCATCCCCCGTCACCAAGTGCGTCCGTTGCAAAACCAAGCCAATACAGGGAGCCAAAGGATCTTTCAAATCTGCGGAAATATCCCCACGGCTGTTGAACCAGTTTAGATATTCCTTGATATCCTCAAACATCAGCGGCGCGAGCGGATGCCAAATCCCCATATCCGGATACGTCACCGGCTCTTGGTATTGAATCGCCGCCGAATTCAGCATCAAGCCCTTGAACACATACCGATCTGCCAACATCAACAGGAAATTTTCCAGGTTTTCTGCCGAGCCACCCAACCAATATTGGAAACTCAGCATAAAGTTACGGGCATCCTGCGCCTTCTCAATTGGCAGGTACTTCAGCACCTTGGGCAGAGTTTGCAGCAACTTCAGCATCCCATCTTGGAACGAACCACCGGACTTTTCCTTCCGCTTCCGCATAAAGTCGCCAATGGCGCTCTTGGACTGTCCCAGTTGTGCCAACGAGAAACTGCCCATTTTGTTGAGGCGCATCACCTGGGGCATCGAGGGAAATACTACCGCCACGTCCAGGCGATCGCGGTAGGGTTCCACCGCCGTCACCAGTTTCTCGGCGAGATCTTCAATAAAGATTAGGGAAGCAATGAAAATATGGGCTTCAGCCAGCTCAGTTTTTAAATCTTCGTAATTTTCTGGGTCCCGGAGTTCTTCTAGCAAATATCCGCTAATTTCAATCGCTAGTTGGGGATGGTTCTCATTAATTGAGCGGACAGCGGCGGAGAGGGCGCTTTGATATTGCGGTTCCAGGACGACATAGACCACCTTTAGTAGCGAGCGTCCCCGAATATTATCTGGGGCGATGTGGCGAATGGTGGACTTGACGCGAGTAAACATAATGGTTGAACTCCTACGATGCGCGTTCTCTTCTACACAAGGATCGGCAGTCTCGATTGCAATTAGCTATGCTTGAGTGTTTTTACCAGAAAATGCCTGCCTTATGGACATTTTTCGTCGATCTGAAACAAATTGATATAAAAAATGCAATCTTTTTTTACATTTCTTGACAAAATTGCCATCTTTTGCTTAAATATTGGCTTATAAAACTTTATGTATTGAAAATTTTCAGCCTAAGCTACTCCTAGCTACTGCTTTCCAGAGAGATGACACTGTGAAATAATCTCACTGCCTAACCAAAAATAAACTCTTAATTTATTACTTGGTTTTTATAGCTCTAAACCCATTTCTTGGAAAAGACTAAGCGCTTTTTCTTTGATATGCTGTAAGGCATCTGAGGAATGAAGGAGCAAAGCTTTACATGATATTAGCTAATTTTCCTAATCAACAATCCCCTGAACAGGTAAACTTAGTGAAGTGTCGCCAAGAACTCCCAGCACTCGATATTCAGTTGAACTACCCTATTCAGCTTCTTCAAGTCCAAAACCAACAGGTAGTAGATGCCATCCTGACTGAGGTGACTGATAAGCACCTTGAGGATGCCAAAACTCTTTGGGAACCGCTGCTGGGAGGGAGTGGTGAAGATGATGAGTATTGGAACTGGGTAAATAAAAGTCGTCGAGCGAAGTTGCTACCAGGAGATGAGTTGTATGCTATTGAGTGCGAGGGTATTACTCAAGGGTTGATGATGCTTGATGTCTTGAAAAAACGCTGTCAGATCGAATTTCAATTGCGGCGGCGGTTGGTATATATTAGTGCTTTAGCGACTGCCCCGTGGAACCGACCTGCGATCGCCAACCCTCCAATCTATAAAGGAGTTGGCGGTAATCTGGTGGATTTTGCGATTGCCCGGAGCCAAGAACTAGGTTATCAAGGCAGAATAGGGTTACACGCCCTTTCCGGTGCGTTAGGCTTTTACAGAAAGCTTAGAATTGGACTATTAGATTGCGGTTTCGATCCTGAAGAGCCAGATCGCCTTGTGTACTTCGAGACTTTACGGATAGATGAAATATGACTCAATCACTTCCGGCTCAGTCGAAATCCGTACCATCAGATGTTGATCGCCATCAACGTCTGATGGAACTGATTGAAGCAGAAGATGGTGCTAATGGAGAAGTTGGTTGCGGACGAGATTGGGGAAACAGGCTTTCTAGCTATTTGAGTACCCGGGGAATTGCTCTTGAGGATGAAAAACTGAAAAGTCTGTTGCGAAAACATTTAGGACAAGTTCTCAGGGAGCCAGATTTTGATTCAATTGCTACTCAGATTCAGCGTCAGATTGAATATTTGGTAGTTCAAGGTACTAACAACTCCTTGAGTAGTGACTCTCCTTTAGCAAAAGTAGCAGAATATATTCCTACAGAAGAACTTAAAAATTTATTTCAGTCACAAATCGCCGATTTTTGCGATCAAAATAGCTTAGAAAAATTGATTCAGGTTAGTCACCAAATTATCCACAAGGCGCTGCTCCAACCCCGACACACTTGGCCTCAACCAATTTGGGTGCTGAGAAGTGAAAGACAAATTTATATCGCTCAGGCCGCCGGAATTGAAGAGGCGATCGCCAAAGTCAAAACTCAGTATCGCCAAGAAACAGGAAAATTGGTGGTTATTAAAGTTGGAGGTATTCTAGCCCCAGATCAAGTTATCTGTATCTCAGAATTCATGCCCATAAATTACTGAGTTGTTACGCTCGATCTGGACAATTAAAATATACCTACTCCAATGGAGTTGCTGAACCCTCTGCCTCTAATATCATTAGCGGCAGAATCTGTTCCACTTGCCAGCCTGGAAGCGTAAAATTTTGAGATATTTTCTCAGAAGTATATGCCTCTGCTGCTGCAAACTCTGATTCTTTGACCAATAGGACTCGCGCTACACTCAAGGGAACCTGTAAAAATAAATTACTAGCCAAAAATGCTCCAGCGGCTAAGAACAGTCCCAGGATACGCCACTGAGGTAAAAATGCTGCTGTGGTAGCTACCACAGGGGCAGCAAAATAAATTTGCCACAGTACCCAAAATAAGAACACTGCCGCTACAACTGCGACAATCTGATTGCTGGAGCTTTTAAATAAAGTTAATATTTTTCGTTGGCGATCGCTCAATTTCTCTGGTTTAGCCGATACTGCCACAATGCTAAATATACAGAACGGTCGGAATAATTGCATCCACAGAATTGGAATAATTCCGACAGTCGCGACTAATAAAATTTCTAGCCATACAGGTAACAAAGGATCGCCCACTGCTAGTCCCAGCCAAGTAATTTCCAAAAAGATCGGAAATGCTGCCAAACCAGCGAAATGAATCCATAAAAAAGGTTCTGACCAGAAGGAGCGCATAGTTGCGGGTGGTGGGGTGATGGGGTGGTGGGGTGATGGGGTGATGAGGTGGTGGGAGCAAAAACTTATTCCCTATTCCCTATTCCCTATTCCCTGTTCCCTATTCCCTATTCCCTGTTCCCTGTTCCCTATTCCCCACCCCCCATTCATTCGCTTAATTAGGCGACAAAGTACGCCGCTTACTAACCATTTGATAGGCTTCGATGATATCGCCTTCCGTCCAGTCTTTGAACTTGTCAACGCCGATGCCGCACTCGAAGCCAGCATTGACTTCCTTCGCATCTTCCTTCAACCGTTTCAGGGAATCAAGTACGCCCTCATAAACTACTTTGACACCTCGACGCACGCGGACGCGGCAATTACGCACTACTTTACCCGATAGCACATAACAGCCGGCGACAGAACTGCGTCCCACCGGGAAGATAGCCCGCACTTCCACTTGACCTAGGGGTTCTTCCACCATTTCCGGCTCTAATAAGCCTTCCATTGCCCCTTCAATGTCATCCAACATCTTGTAGATGATGTTGTATTCCCGCACATCCACAGATGCTTGGTCAGCGGCTTGTCTGGCTCCCGTCGCTAAGGTGGTATTAAAGCCCACAATTACCGCGCCACTAGCTGCTGCTAAGTCCACATCCGTCTCTGTTACTTCCCCAGGAGCCGCTAACAATACCCGAATTTGCACTTCATTTTGGGGTAGTTGCTTCAGCGACCCTAGAATTGCTTCTACGGAGCCTTGTACGTCCGCTTTCAGGATCAAGTTGAGTTCCTTCAGTTCCCCTTCTTGAGCCTGAGCCGACAAGGAATTGAGGGTAACGCGCCGGGAAGCCATCACCTGTTGCAGGCGAGACTGGCGTTGCTCATCACTTCTAGTAGAAGCGATCGCTCGGGCTTCTTTTTCACTGGTGAAGACTTCAAAATCGTCTCCTGCCTCTGGCACATCGCTCAAGCCCAACACCTCCACTGCAAAGGAAGGTGTAGCAGCACTGACGCGATGACCCCGGTCATCAATCATGGCTCGAACTTTACCAAACACCGAACCAGCTACCAAGGTGTCTCCTACCCGTAGGGTGCCATTTTGCACCAGCAGCGTAGCCACCGAGCCTCTAGACTTATCTAGATTGGCCTCAATTACTGTTCCCTTGGCTGGACGATTCGGATTTGCCGATAGTTCTCCCACCTCTGCCACCAGCAGAATCATTTCCAACAGCGTATCCAGATTTTCGCCCTTGATAGCGCTGACTGGTACCATAATGGTATCGCCGCCCCATTCTTCGGAAACTAGACCAAATTCGGTTAGTTCTTGCTTCACCCGCTCTGGTTGAGCATCTGGCTTATCAATTTTGTTAATTGCCACCACAATCGGTACTTCCGCTGCTTTGGCGTGGCTGATGGCCTCAATCGTTTGGGGTTGAACGCCGTCATCCGCCGCTACCACCAGAATGGCGATATCCGTGACTCGCGCTCCCCGGGCTCGCATGGCGGTAAACGCTTCGTGACCGGGCGTATCTAGGAACACCACCTGTTGCGTCTTGCCATCATGCACCACATCAACGTGGTAAGCCCCAATGTGCTGAGTAATTCCCCCAGCTTCCCCTTGAGCCACTTTAGTTTTGCGGATGGAATCCAGCAGAGTGGTTTTACCATGATCCACGTGACCCATGATGGTCACTACAGGCGGACGGCGCTGGAGGCTTTCCAAATCGCCCACATCAATCATTTCTGTAATTTTAGTCGCCGCCGCAGTTTCCTGGGCGGTTTCGACTTTGATCCCAAACTCTTCTGCCACCAGTGTTGCAGTGGGAATATCCAGAGTTTGGGTAATATTAACTGCTAACCCCTTAAAGAACAACTTTTTGATAATTTCTGTTTCTGGCACCATGAATACCACTGCCAATTCCCGGACATTTGTCCCACTGGTCAGCGTTACCACTTCTGGACGTTCCGGAGCAGCCTTCTGATCCCGACGCTTCGAGTTTTCCCTGGCAGCCGCTGCCGCCTCGCGTTCGCTCTTGGTAGTGGCCTTCTTGGTTTGGCGACCGACTGCCGCAGTCACTGTGGCTGGTTGAGCCGCCCGAGGCGCTTTTGGCTTCGGCGGACGAGCGACAGATAAGCTGACTACAACTGTCTCTGACAATTCTGCTAAGTCATCTTCTAAATCGTCATCCTCATCCAGAATTGTCTGGCGGCGCTTCACCTTACCTGCGCCCTTGCGATTTAGGCTTTCTTCTTCCTCCTCCTCTTCCCAGCCCTTGCTACGTGGCTTAGGCGGACGTGGCGGAGTCGGGCGCTTCAGTTCCAAATCTACTGGTGCTGGCTTCTCTGGTTTCCGATTCAGCCCTGGGACTTCATCTTCCTCGCTTCTCGTCCCAGTAGCGGCTCCTTCCCCAGGTCGGGTTGGCCTCGATCCAGTTTTGGCCAATTCCAGCCTTTGCGGTTCCTTAACTGGTCCGCGAACCACCTTACGTTGAGGGCGTTGCAGTTCTGGCAGGGGTGCAGAAGACCGACTTGGTGCTGCTTCCCCGCTTTCGGTTTTGGCGGTTGGTTTATTAATTGCTGGGGGTTTATTCACTGATGGCTGACTGACTTTGGCAGCCGCCACTGGTGTTTCCACCTTAGCCCGCTTCAGAATTGGCTTCACAGGCTGCACAATCGCGGCAATATCCTGTAGCGGTCTGGCTGGAGGTTCCGCCACTGCTGGACGAATTACCGTTGGTTCTGTTGCTACCGCAGGGGTTTCCGCCACTGCCTCAGTTGTAGTAGATACCTCTGCCTCTTGGAGTTCTGGGACTTCCGAAGCAGTCGGAGTTAATTCCGCATCCTGCTGACCGGGACGTACCGGTCGGTTAAGTGTTGTTGGCTTCATAGGCGAGGCTGTTGGCTGTTTATTTGGCGGTTGAGGGGGTGTCGCCACCTGCACCCGTTGTTTGATATTAGAACCCAAACCGGCACCAGATTGATGTTTAATTTCCAAAATTTGTTGCTTGTGCTGTTCTCGATTTCTGTTATTAGGGGGGGATGGTAAGTTGGGTTTTCTTTCCCCCGCCGTTACATTAACACTCCTTTTGGTTGCTGCCACTGGGCGGTTGGCTGGTTTTTCCGCCGCCGCGCGAATGGCCTGGGCTTCTGATTCTGTAATCGTACTGCTATGGCTTTTGACCGAAATATTAAGCTGATCGCAAATAGCTAGAATGTCCTTGTTTTCCAAGTTCAATTCCCGTGATAATTCGTAAATTCTGACTTTGCCGTTGTTCATCCACTATGCCCCTCGTACCTACCAGTTGTCCTGCTATGACTGTTTGTTTGTTTTGGTTGTCCGTTGTCTGTTTTCCCTCTTAGTCTTGAGTCGTGAGTCCTATAGTGGGGATTAGTGAGTAGAGAGTCACATCACGCTCCGCAATGCTTTTGGCTACTGACCACTGACCAACGAAATCACAGCAAGCCAGCTGGCTGCCCCAAGAAAATGCCCAATACCTCCTCTCTAATCTTGCACAAATCTCTAAAAAACTGGGGCGGTCTTAGTTCCCGCGTACATCAGGCATAGTTAATCGCGACTTGCTGATTATTTTGACTCTGAATCACCTCCTAATTTCATCGGAAAAAATATTCCTGTTTTAATTCTAACCAGTTTAGTTGGTTGGTAATCGCTGCCACAAGGTCTGATATATTGCTTCTGGGATCGGGACTTTGAGCGATCGCCCTAGTCGATTTTTTTTCCTAGCCGCTTCCAGACATCTTGCTTGCCGACAAAGATAGGCCGAACGTCCCATCCCCTCATCTAATTGTACCTGTCTAGAAGGATAGACTCGGATAATTCTCCAGAACTCCTCTTTATGACCGATTTGGCGACAGCTGGTGCAGCGGCGATAATTGGGTTTCATAAATCAGACCGGGGGTGAAAAGCAGCGATAGGCGAAGTCCAAAGAGCGATCTTATCTGCCCTAGGTTTCTTTATCTTCAGTCGCTACTTTTCCAGGGAGACTTACCTCTACATCCTCATCTTCATAGTCATCATCATCCTCATAGTTATCTTCTTCGACATCAACATGGAACTGCGCGGCCTCAATCTGAGCTTGGATTTTGGCACTTTCGGCGGCATGATCGTATTTAGCGGCATCTTTGATGTCGATTTTCCAGCCAGTTAACCGTGCCGCCAGCCGCACGTTCTGTCCTTCTTTGCCAATTGCCAAACTGAGTTGGTCTTCTCCCACTAAAACGTGGGCTTGACGACCATCTGGATTAACCAGCAGCACCTCATCTACCCGTGCCGGACTAAGGGCATTGGCAATGTAGGTGGCGGGGTCTGGAGACCAGCGGATGGCATCGATTTTTTCGCCGCGCAATTCGTTGACTACTACTTGGATGCGAGAACCTCGCGCCCCAATACAAGCGCCGACGGGATCGACATCTCGTTCTAGGGTATCTACGGCGATTTTAGTCCGGGGACCGACGTGGCGAGAGGGCGGGTTAGCTTCCCTCGCGACGGCGACAATCCGCACTACTTCATCTTCAATTTCTGGGACTTCGTTCGCAAACAGATAAACTACTAAGCCAGCGGCGGCTCTGGAAACTACCAGTTGGGGTCCGCGATGGGGACCTTCCCGGACTTTTTTCAGAAACACCTTAAAAGTAGCGTTGATCCGATAGTTATCGTTGGGTAGTTGCTCCCGTTTGGGCAGTTCGGCTTCCACTTCTGTTTGTCCAAAGCCGCTAGTAACTGCCATCAGCACTGATTGGCGTTCAAACCGCAGGACTCTGGCTTGCAGGACTGTGCCTTCCAGGTCTTGGAATTCCTCCTGTACCAGTTTGCGCTGTTGATCTCGCAGTTTTTGGGCGAGAACCTGTTTGGTTTGGATGGCAGCCATCCGTCCAAATTCCCCTTGGTCTGGAGTGACATCCAACACTACGGAGTCTCCCAGTTGGGCTTCGTCAGCGACTTCTTGAACTTCTTTGAGGGAAATTTGATGGTCGGTGTTACCAACTTCTTCAACAATTACTTTGGTGGATAAGATCCGAAAACCTTCTTCTTCTACGTCTAGATCGACTTCAAAGTTATCAAAGTATTGTTCGTCAAAGTGGAAGCGGTCGAGGCGCTGGGCGCGGCGATAGCGTTCGTAGCCCTTGAGGAGGGCTTCCCGCAGGGCGGCTTGAACGGCGTGCCGGGGTAAGTTGCGCTCTCGACTAATATTTTCGATTAAGTCTTTTAGACCGGGCAAACTAACTATTGACATAGGCATATCTCCATGAACTTTAAGTTAAAAGGAAAAAGTAATTTCTAGCTTTTGCCTTTGAACTTTTCACTTCTCCTCTAGCTGTACTTTGGCGATCGCGTCGCGAGGAATGGCGATCGCTCTTCCTTTTTGGTTGATGTAAACTGCTTTTTCATCCCTGCTGATTAATTGCCCAGTCCATTCTTGTTGCCCTTCTTTAGCAGCAATGGCACTGACAATTACACCAAAACCTTTGAATGACACAAATTCCTGATCGCTACTTAGCTGTCGGGAAATTCCCGGACTGGAAATCTCCAGTACATAGGCATCAGGAATCAGATCGGTTGCGTCCAAAGCGGCTTCTAGCGCTCGACTCATTTGTTCGCAGTCTTGCAAGCTAGTGTTTGAGACAGGGTTGCGAATGTCCACTCGCAGGGCTGGGGGGCGCTGATGAGTATGAAAAACCGCCCCAACAACTTCCAATCCCAAACTGGCAGCAATGGGGGCTGCTAGTTCTACGATTTGAGGGATTAGGGGATGAGTCATAAAAAACTACCTCACAACAAAAAAAGTGGGCTGACACCCACTCCCTGTCAAAATTTCTTCCAAGAAGTCCGCTCGCGAATCTGAGTCGATTCGCTAGTTTTCCTAGTCTATACCATTTTCCCAAAGGCTGTGGTTTTGTCCCACCTCCCCATCTACTAGGGCTGTTTCATTCTGAGCTAAAAATTTGGGAGGTGGGGAGGTGGGGTGATGGGGTGATGGGGAGGTGGGGTGATGAAGACAGGACTTACGCAGTTGCTCTGCATATAGCGTTTATGGTGCGTTACGCTGCGCTAACACACCCTACTAATAGAGGTG
>CAKZHE010000084.1 GCA_936920195.1 uncultured cyanobacterium
CCGCCGTTATGCTTCTTTTTGAAATTGGGATACTTAGCGCGACCAGCAAAGAAGTTAGTAAACGCCTTTTGCAGATGCCTCAGTCCCTGTTGAAGCGGAACGCAACTAACCTCATTCAGAAAATCAAACTCTTCCTCTTGTTTCCAACCTGTCAGCAGGTCGGAAGTCTGAACGTAGTCAATTCTCTCCTGTCGTTCGTACCAGCCTTCTGTCCGAGCAGCCAAAGCCTTGTTGTAGACTAGCCGTACACAGCCCATTGTCCGCCGCAAGAGTGATTCTTGCTCGGTCGTAGGATAGAAACGGTAGCGATAGGCTTTTTCCATGCTCACATTATAGCATCAATTTTGTGATTGTGTTAAACTTTTAAGATCAAGCCGTCCTGAGCTTCGCTAAAGGACGGGGTTTATACCCAATTTTTCGATGAATTTAATTACCATAGCCGTACTGCTGACTTGCTATAACCGTCGCCCAAAAACTTTGGCTAGTTTAGCAGCTTTTTTTAACCAGTCTCTGCCCCCAGAGATAAAAACGAGGGTTTATCTGGTAGATGACAACAGTACCGATGGAACTGCGGAGGCGGTAAGACAAGCTTACCCCCAAGTGAAAATTCTCTTAGGTAATGGTAACTTATTTTGGAATGGGGGGATGCGCTTGGCCTTCGAGGAAGCGCTGAAGTCAGATTATGACTATTATCTCTGGCTCAACGATGACACGATTCTCGATCCCGAAGCCCTAAACAAGTTGCTGACCACTCATCATAATTTAGCCGATCGAGGAAGCGATCGCGCCCTGATTGTCGGCGCTACCCGCGATCCGGAAACAGGTAAAACTACTTACGGTGGGATGATCCGCCGGAGTAAGTTACGTGCCTTAAAATTTGATTTAATTGAACCGGGAGAACAACCAAAAAGTTGCGACACAATTAACGGTAATTGCGTATTAATACCGAAGACAGTTGCCCAATTATTAGGGAATTTAGACCCAGCTTTCACCCATTACATTGGGGATTTTGACTATGGCTTGCGCGCTCGTCAACAAGGTTGTACAGTTTGGTTAGCTCCAGGCTATATCGGAACTTGTGCGGGAAATCCTCAACCGGATAGCAGCCAAAAATCTCAGGTGCATCTAAACGAACAACTAAAGAAAATGGAACAGCCCAAGGGTTTAGCCATCCAACAAGAAGTGCTTTATTCTTTTGAGGAATGGAAGGTGTTTTCTCAACGGCATGGGGGTGTATTGTGGCTAGTTTATTGGTTGCTGCCTTATCGGAGATTGTTATGGAAGTCGCTATTGGGCAAGCGTTAATTTACCGGATTTATGAATGAAAATCTTCGCATTGCTTGGCTAATACCATCGGTAGAGTTGGGGGCATATTGGCAACCAGTTTTGGCAGAATTTACCAAGGTTTTTCCCCAAACTAAATTTTATACTGGTTTGGTTTGGCCTGGATTTGACCCTTCAGTTCCCGGCTCGCAGGCAATTGAGCTAGTGGGAGAGATGAAATCGGTTGAAATTACCAAAACTGAGGGTTATACCCGCCGCTTAATGGTGGTTTCTCCGGGAATTGTGGGCAAGTTACTGCAATTTAAACCCCAGGTAGTATTAGCTCAGGCTTTTTCCCTGTGGACATTACTGGCAGTGTTGCTGAAACCGATTTTGGGTTGGCGGTTAATTATCATTTACGATGGAAGTTCCCCCAATTCTGATTTTCGCGATTCCATAGTGCGATCGCTATTTCGACGGTTTATGGCAGCCTTTGCGGAAACCTTTATTCCCAACAGCTATGGCGCTAAGGATTACCTGATTGATGGTTTGGGTGCTAAACCGGAAAGGGTATTTACTAAAATGTATTTGGTTCCCGATGCGGAAACCCTCCAGCAAACCCTAGATAAAGACCAACCAATTAATTTGTCTCTCCCTCGTCCAATTTTTCTCTATGTGGGGCGCATTTCTCCCCGAAAAGGGATTAAATCCCTTTTGGAAGCCTGTCATATCCTCCAAACCAAAGGATATCAGGATTATTCCCTGTTAGTAATTGGCACGGGAGAACAGCGTCCAGAATTGGAATCCTATATTGCCGAAAAAGGTTTGGAAAAACAAGTATATTGGCAAGGATGGGTAGATTACGGACAGTTGGGAGCCTACTTTAAACAAGCAGATGTGTTTGTTTTTCCCACTTTAGAAGATATTTGGGGAATGGTTCCCCTAGAAGCAATGGTATTTGATAAGCCAGTACTTTGTTCTAAATGGGCAGGGGCAGCCGAAGTAGTTGTAGAAGGAGAAAATGGTTATATTTTCGATCCCTATCAACCGGCAGAATTAGCTTTGGCGATGCAACGTTTTCTCGACCAACCAAATTTAGCGAGCTTCATGGGGGCAAAATCTGGACAGTTAATTGCCCAGCATACACCACAAGCAGCAGCACAATCCTTTGTGGAGGTAATTGAGAAAACTTGGAATCGCCAATTCTGAATTAATCAACTTGAAAATGGAGAGGAAAAATAACTGACAATATTCGTAGGTTGGGTTGAGCAACAGCGAAAACCCAACATTTAGAGCGGTTATCATGTCTGTGATGTACACTTTGACTGTGCTAAATAGGTGGTCATAATTAAAGTCAAAATCAAATTAAGTTCGTAGTTGGGCTTCAGCCCTCTCCGGATTGAGGCTCAAGCCCAACTACAAACTTTTGCGTATAGTATTGATTTATGACCACCTACTAAATACCTGTCGCACTCAGTTGATTATAATCAAGTTATTGATTTTTCATTCCTTTGTCAGCACAACCTGAGAGTTTTATTAGGAGTTTAACGTGAGCGTTGCAATTATTACTGGTTCAGCAGGTTTAATTGGTTCTGAAGCATCAAAGTTTTTTGCGGCTCAGGGCTTGGAAATTGTCGGTATTGATAATGATATGCGGCAGGTTTTCTTTGGAGCAGAAGCTTCGACGGATTGGAATCGTCAGCGCTTAGAAGAATCCTTGGGGGCAAAATATCATCACTATAATATTGATATCCGCAATTGGGAGGCGATCGCGCAAGTTTTTCAGCAGTACGAAAAAGACATTGCCCTGGTGATTCATACCGCCGCCCAACCTTCCCACGACTGGGCGGCAAGGGAACCCCAAACTGACTTTACAGTGAATGCCAATGGGACATTGAATTTATTGGAAGCTACCCGACAATACGCTCCCAAAGCTGTTTTTATCTTCACTTCCACCAACAAAGTTTATGGCGATACTCCCAATCGCTTACCTTTAATTGAACAGGAATATCGTTGGGAAATCGATCCCAATCATACCTACGCCCCCGGTATTCGAGAAGATATGTCCATCGATCAAACTTTACATAGTTTATTCGGTGCTTCCAAAGTCGCCGCCGATGTCTTAGTGCAGGAATATGGGCGCTATTTTGATATGTTTACCGCTTGTTTTCGCGGCGGTTGTTTAACCGGACCAAACCACTCTGGCACTCAGTTACATGGCTTTTTAGCTTATTTAATGAAATGTACCGTCACGGGCAATCCCTACACAGTTTACGGCTACAAAGGGAAACAAGTCCGCGACAATATCCACAGTGCGGATTTGATTGCTTCTTTCAACGAGTTTTTTAAAGCTCCGCGAGTCGCCGAAGTGTACAATGCAGGCGGCGGCAGATATAGCAATTGTTCAATGATCGAAGCGATTCAGATTTGCGAGCAGATTGCCGAGCGCAAACTCAACTGGACTTATGCCGATACCAATCGAGTGGGCGATCATATTTGGTGGATTAGCGATAATGGTAAATTTAGTCACCATTATCCTAACTGGCAGTTAAAGTATAATGTCAACCAAATCTTGCAAGAAATCTATCAATTTAATGTTGAGCGCTGGCAAAAAGAAGTTGTAGGGAAATAGGGGGTAGGTTAGACTATGATCGATCAAGGGAAAAAGAATATTCTGGGCGTGTGGGTAAATGCGGTGGATTATGAAGCAGCAGTAGATAAAATTATTACAGCTGCTCGCGATCGCCGTCCCATGGGAATTTCTGCTCTCGCCGTACATGGGGTAATGACGGGAGCGCTAGATGCGATTCATCGTTACCGCTTAAATCATCTGGAGCTAGTTTTACCGGATGGACAACCCGTGCGCTGGGCGTTAAATTGGCTGCACGGCACGGGATTGCCAGATAGGGTTTGCGGACCTGATACGATGATTAAGGTTTGTGAGCGAGCGGCATTGGAAGGATTGCCAATTTATTTCTATGGCAGCCGTCAATCGGTGATTGATAATTTATCCAAGAATCTGTGCGATCGCTTTCCCAAATTAATTATTGCAGGTTCCCAACCTTCCCGTTTCCGGCAAGTTTCGCCGGAGGAAAAGCAGGAAATCATTACTCAAATTCGGGAAAGTGGTGCTGCCATCACTTTCGTAGGATTGGGTTGCCCCCGTCAAGAGGTTTGGGCCTATGAATATTGCCAAGAACTTGCCATGCCTGTCTTTGCCGTGGGTGCTGCCTTTGACTTCCACGCCGGGAATTTACCCAAAGCACCGGAATTTTTAGCCAGTATTGGGATGGAATGGTTTTTTAGGTTAATGCAAGAACCCCGCCGTCTGTGGAAGCGCTATGTCTTCTTAAATCCCTTGTATCTGTGGATGTTTACTTTACAGTGGTTAAGGTTAGCTGATTACGATCCCCAGGAAGCCATTCCTCCCGCCCAAGAAATGAGGTATGGCTAATCAAGTTGGTAGTTGGGCTTTAGCCCTAATTCAGCTAAAGCAATAGGGGCAACCACGGGGGGATTGCCCCTACAAAACTCTATTAAATCTCAGGAAGATTAACCGAACGTAAAAAGCGAGCGCTTTCTTCTGGCACTGCCGTATTAATATACATTCCCGAACCCAATTCAAACCCCGCTGCTACTGAAGTGCGCGGCACAATGGCAATATACCAATGAAAGTAAGCTGCTCGCTCATCAGCAGTGGGAATTGAACGCAAGGTATAGTTATAGTCAGGATTGTTTAATCCGTAATACAACTTACCTAAAACCGTTTTCAGCGTTGCCGCCAAATCAATAATTTCTACTTCCGTAATTTCATCAAAAGAGGAAGCGTGGCGACGGGGAAAAATCCAAGTGTGAAAAGGGGAAAGCGCCGCATAGGGAATAAACGCTACAAAATGATCGCTGGCAGCAATAATTCTCTGTTCATCCGCTAATTCATCTGCGAGCGCTCGACAGAAAATGCACTCCCCGGTATCGTCAAAAAATCGAATCGCTTCTTGAGTCCTAATTCGCAATTGAGAAGGTACAATGGGCGTAGCTGCCAGTTGCGAGTGGGGATGTTCTAAGGAAGTCCCCGCTGAAAGGCCGTGGTTTTTAAAAATAATAATTGATTCAATTCTGGGATCGTGGCGAATCTCCACATACCGCTGGCGATATACTTTTAGGATATTGGCAAGATCTGCCACTTCCATCAGCGCCATGGTTAAATCGTGCCGAGGATGTTCGATAATGACTTCATGAAATCCTACTCCAGACATGGAGCGATGCAAACCGTTGATTGTCCGAATGCGATCGCCTTCTGCTGAAAGTGCTGGAAACTTGTTAAAAACCGATCTTACTCTCCAACCCCGTTCGTCGCACAGTCGCAGGGATTCTGTCCCAGTTAACTCTTCATTTCCCCAACAGAACGGGCAGTTGTGCCGATATTCTGGTAGGGCAGGGCGGGAGTTGTCGGGCTGAATAAACTCATCTGGTCTTCTTGCCCGTTCGGTGGCAATGATGACCCAATCCCTAGTAATAATGTTTTGTCTGAGTTCTGTCAATCAACTTAACTTGAATGTAATATTTAGTGGTCTGATGCCATTAGCCATAATCTAGCATAAGACCTCAGACAGTTGCAATTCCTCTTGGGCAATTCCTCAAGTCCTTAAATCCTTTGAGATTTCAGATGGAAGTGACTTTATCTTTGGGGATGGCAAATAAATGGCTACGCACTTTGATCTCTTGCTGAAAATCGAACTCTACTGGTGCTTTTGCGCCCTCCGGTTTCAGCCAACATTGATAATGGTTACGATCAATAAAAGATAGTAGTTCTTTAATTGAAGTATTGTGTTCATGCAAGATATCAGTGTGAATTTCAATTCCCAGTTTAGGTAGGGTTTGTAAGACATTTTTTGCCCCTTTGAGAACTTCAATTTCGTACCCTTCTACATCTATTTTTATAGCTGTAGGCAGGATCTGATTTTGTTCTACATATCGATCAAGGGCTATTAACTCTACCTCATCTAATCCATAAAGCAGATTCCCACTGATTAACATAGTTATCCAATCTTGGGGAATAACTGAAGCATTAGATTTACGGAAAATTTTTACCTTTCCCTGACTAGCACCCACTGCTTTAAATTCCACGACCACATTATTAATATTGTTTATTTCCAAGTTCTTTTGGATAATTTTAACATTCCTAATATTAGGTTCAAAAGTGACAACTTTACCTGTATTTCCTATCCATTTAGAAAAAAGAATTGATGTCCATCCGTGATTTCCTCCACAGTCAAAAACCACATCTCCTGAACCAATAACTTTACTTTTGAGAAATGCCATTTCTCCGACTTCATCTGATGAGTCTATCTCTTGATCTGCATTCTTAGGCATATTTAACTGGGAAATCAGATCGAAGTGATTTTTGCTGTCTAGATCGCCAATCAAAAAGTTAAAAGTAACCCCATCAACATTTTGGGGGATTGCATAAGGCTGAAATGTTTTTTCCATATAAATATTGGCAATTTTTCTAGCCTTCGATTGTAGTTTGTTAATAATACTTTTCATCAAAAACCTCTAGCAAAGTGCAAAATGTTCATTATGAAGAGCCGTGTTTTTAAGTCGATTGACAAAGGCATACTTGTTCAATAGACCTAAACCATATCCTTTGCTTTATTTAATGACAATACTTGTGCAATAATACTTTACTAAAGCTTTTAATCGACAGGCGAGTAACCCCAAAAAGTTGATCTGAGAGGGATTTTGAGTTTAGGTTTACCTTCTAACTCAGGTTCGCGCCTATACCCGCCAGCGAGATACAATGGAATCCAGCCAAGGTTCTGTATATATTAAAAAGTTAACAAGGGAGCAAGTTAACGCATGGGCAAAGTAGTCGGCATTGACCTGGGAACAACGAACTCAGTGGTAGCTGTCATGGAGGGCGGCAAGCCGGTAGTGATTGCCAATGCGGAAGGTACGAGGACTACACCCTCCGTGGTTGGCTTTAGCAAGGAAGGAGAACGACTGGTTGGACAACTGGCGCGGCGGCAAACGGTACTGAACCCGCAAAATACTTTTTATGCAGTCAAACGGTTTATTGGTCGCAAGTATGCGGAACTCACTCCCCAATCAAAGCAGGTTCCCTACACCATCCGCAAAGATGAGGAAGGCAATATTAAAATTAAATGCCCTCGGCTGAAGCAGGAGTTTGCCCCGGAGGAAATTTCGGCAATGGTGTTGCGGAAGCTGACGGAGGAGGCAGGGCGCTATTTGGGAGAACCTGTGACGGGGGTGGTGATTACGGTTCCGGCCTATTTTAATGATTCCCAGCGCCAAGCGACTAAGGATGCGGGGAGAATTGCTGGGTTAGAGGTACTGCGGATTTTAAATGAACCAACGGCGGCTTCTTTGGCGTATGGGTTGGATAGGAAAGAGAGCGAAACCATCTTAGTCTTTGACTTGGGTGGCGGTACGTTTGATGTTTCGTTGCTGGAAGTGGGGGATGGGGTGTTTGAAGTCAAATCCACCAGTGGCGATACCCAGTTGGGGGGGAATGATTTTGATAAAAAGATTGTGGACTGGTTGGCGGAACAGTTTTTAGAAACTGATGGGGTGGATTTGAGACGCGATCGCCAAGCTCTGCAAAGATTAATGGAAGCGGCGGAAAAGGCGAAAATTGAACTTTCTGGCGTGGGCGTAACTGATATTAATTTACCTTTCATTACTGCCACTGACGATGGTCCAAAGCATTTGGAAACCAGATTAACCCGTTCTTTATTTGAAGAGTTGTGCGGCGATTTGGTAAGTAAATTAAAATCCCCCGTGAAACGAGCTTTAGCAGATGCGGGATTGCGCCCTGGGGATATTGATGAAGTGGTGTTAGTGGGCGGTTCTACCCGGATTCCGATGGTTAAAGAGCTAGTCCGGAGTTTAATCGATCGGGAACCAAATGAAAATGTCAATCCCGATGAAGTGGTAGCAGTGGGGGCAGCAATTCAAGCTGCGATTTTGGCAGGAGAGATTAAGGATATTCTGCTATTGGATGTTACCCCCTTATCTTTGGGATTAGAAACCATTGGCGGCGTAACTAAAAAGCTGATTCCGCGCAATACTACTATTCCGGTTCGTCGTTCGGATATCTTCTCCACGGCAGAGAATAATCAAACCATGGTAGAAGTTCACGTTTTGCAAGGCGAACGGGAAATGGCTGTTGACAATAAATCCTTGGGACGGTTTAAACTGACTGGGATTCCTCCGGCTCCTAGGGGAATCCCCCAAGTTCAGGTATCCCTGGATATTGATGCCAATGGAATTTTGCAAGTCACGGCTTTGGATAGAACCACAGGTAGAGAGCAAAGCGTTACCATTCAAGGGGCATCCACTCTCAGCGAGTCCGAAGTGACTCGGATGATTCGGGAGGCAGAACAATATGCCCAAACTGATAGGGAGCGCAAGGAAAGAGTTGAGAAACGCAATCGGGCTGAGGGGTTAACTTTCCAAGCCGAGCGGCAACTAAAAGATGCGGCGCTGAACTTTGGAATGCAGTTTGCCAGCGGTTATCGTCGCCAAATTGAGGCGCTGATTCAGGATTTGCGCGCAGCGGTGGCAAAAGATGATGACCGTGCCATTGACAGAGCGCAATCTGACCTGCAAGATGCTTTGTACGAGTTAAATCGGGAAATCCGGATGCAGGCTAGTGAAGATGAGGATGAGGATGATTTCTTTGGTTCTCTGAAGCGGACTTTAACGGGGGATAGGGATGAACCGATAACTCGTTCCTACCGCGAGCAACCCCCTGCCTATCGTCGGGAGCCAGATACGAGTCGCTCCTATCGTCGGGATGGTGACACCAGTCGCCGAACTAGAACTACGCGGGTAGACAATGATTGGGATGATGATGACGATGATTGGTTGTAAAGAACAAGTCTTACCCAAGTTGTCCAGATTTCGTAGGGGCAATCCCCCCGTGGTTGCCCCGATTACTCGTTCCCAGACTCTGCTTAGGAACCAGTTGATAGGTTTAAAGATTCAATAATGCTATGCAAAACTTTCGGAACTACTACGATATTTTAGGCGTTGCTAGAGAGACTTCTGGCGAGGAAATTAAGAAGGCTTTTCGCCGACTGGCACGGCAATATCACCCGGATCTTAATCCCAATGATGTGACAGCGGAGGAAAAGTTTAAGGATATTAATGAGGCTTACGAAGTGCTTTCCGATCCCAAAAGGCGATCGCAGTACGATCAGTTTAGTCAATTTTGGAAACAACGGGGCTTTAATCGCGGTAAAACTAATCAGCCAGTGGATTTCAAAACCTGGGAAGAACGTTCTACCAACACTCGCAATTCCACTGCCGAAGTTGATTACAGCGAGTTTCGCGACTTTAACAGCTTTGTGGATGAGTTGTTGGGGCGTAGACCAGAACGACAACCCGCTACTCCTAATGGTAATGGAACGCGGGTACGGACATCTGACCCCTTTCGTCCCGGTACTACCAAAACTGCCTATACAGTGGGTTCTCGTGCCACCCGCCGGGATATCGAAGCCCAATTAACTTTACCTTTGGAAAGAGCCTATCGGGGGAGAAGAGAGCGAATTCGGTTGGAAGATGGGCGATCGCTTGAAGTTAAAATGCCTGATGGGATGGTAAGTGGGCAACGTATCCGCTTACGAGGGCAAGGGGTAAGCGGTGGCGATTTATATTTGAAAATCACGGTAATTCCCCATCCCTTTTTCAAAGTTGAAGGGATTGATATTGCCTGTCAAGTGCCGATTACTCCCAGCGAAGCCGTATTAGGGGGAGCTATTCAAGTTCCCACTTTAGATGGGTTGGTGCAGATGTTTTTGCCCCGCGCCGTCAAATCTGGGCAAAGATTGCGTCTGGCGGGGAAAGGCTACCCCGATGATAATGGCAAACGGGGCGATCAATTAGTGGAAATCCAGATTGTGATTCCCAAGGAAATTACCGAGGAAGAGGAAAAGTTGTATCAGCAGTTGCGAGAAATCGAAAGTTTTAATCCGCGAGCCGATTTGCCTGTATAATTTTAGATCGTCAAGTAAGCTCACCCAAACTTCTGTTGAGTAGAGAACGAAAGTCCATTATGTAATTTCCTCAAGCATCAACTTGATCTGGGAATGGAAACTAGGTAACTCATGCTCTACAATCACCCAGACTATTTCTAAATCAACCCTAAAATACTCATGGACAACCAAATTGCGAAAATCAATAATATCTTGCCAACTAACCTGTAAATAACGATTCCTAGTAACTTCAGACATTGCTCTTGCTGCCTCACCAATAGTCTGTAAATGAAATAAAACCCAAATTTGCACTAACTCATCAGCTAAAAAATTAGCCTTTCCCTTCGCAGTATATTTTTCAATCTTTGTGATTGCTTCATCAATATCCTTAAGCCGTTCAGTATCACTTCTCATAACCAAATACAATCCTGCAATACTTGATCGCGAACTCGAGCCTTTAACCCCTTTTCTGTTACCACATCTACCTTACAATTTAATAGATTCTCTAAATCTCGAATTAGGCGCACGGGAAACCAAGGCGAAATTTTCTTTAAATCATAGTCAACCAAAAAATCAATATCGCTATTTTCCGTTTCCTCCCCCCGTGCCACTGAGCCAAACACCCGAATATTAAACGCCCCATGCCGTAAGGCAACTGCGAGAATATCTTCCCGATTTATCTGTAATAACTGCTTTAATTTCATGATTTACTCCAAACTAACTTTTAATCTACCAACTGGGGAAACTTCTCTTTTGAACTTTGCTCGAAATAATGCTGACACCAAAATTCAGTTATTTCTAATAACATGGGTTTTGACTTTGGTGTTAAACCACTACTATAGGATGAGTCATACTTTTCAGCATATTCCCTGGCTAATTTGTAAGCCCAGAGAGGATAATCTGGGTTACAATAACAGTTGATGGCATATTTTATTTTCAACAGATCGCCACTTCTCACAAAATGTACGGTTGTCCAGTGAACTCTGTGATAGTCATCCCCCTGGAACTTGTTAATTTCTCTCAGAATTTTGTCAAGATTAAGTAATGTTTGTGATGACGGCTCCTGAAGATAGTTTTCCATCTCCACCACCGCCTGAGCAACTACTTGTTTGTGCAAATTCCATTCTTCTGGCAGAAAATCTTCAGGACATTCCATTGCGCTCATTTCCTGCTGTACTCGCTTGGCGAAATGCAGGGCAAACTTCTGTGCGTCGGTGGCATCCCGGCACAAGCTTTTGATGCTGGTTAATCGGGTGATTTGGATAGCAATTCTAATATTTTCTAGTTCCTTAGCTGTTTCTAACCACTTTTTGATTTTCTTTGCCGCCGCCAGGTTTTTTTCAGGCATAATAGTTTCTGAGTAGAAGCAGGGATTGAGCAGAGGTGCGTAGGGAAGCGGCTGCACCAGGAGCATCTAAATATAAGATACAACGTGGTATGATTTTAGAGACTAAATTCAATTAATCTTAAAATTCCTCAGCTAAAGTGACTCTGCCTCTGATTGACCGTGCGATCGCCCACGAAAACAACATTGCTATTGTTGCCTCCATAGGAACCTTTACTTATCGGGATTTGCGGCAAACTGCGGCTGAAATTGCTACCAATCTCCTCCACCAGCCAGCAGATTTACAGGAGCAACGAGTTGCCTTTCTCATCCCCCCCGGATTTGAATATGTGGCGACACTGTGGGGAATTTGGCAGGCTGGGGGAGTGGCAGTACCGCTCTGTGTTGTCCATCCCCGCCCGGAATTAGAATATGTGATTGCCGATAGTGCTGCCACTATTATTATTGCTCATCCAGATTTTGCTGACCGCTTGCGCCCCATTGCCGAAGAACGAAATTTAAGATTTATCCTGACTTCTGAATATTTGCCAGTTAAGATTAGTCCGCTGCCCAGGATCGATATTACCAGACGAGCTTTAATCCTTTATACCAGCGGCACAACCGGGAAACCCAAGGGAGTAGTCACAACTCACCAAAATATTCAAGCTCAAATTACCAGCTTAGTCACCGCTTGGAAATGGACAGCGAGCGATCGCATTCTCCATGTCTTGCCCCTGCATCACATTCATGGGATTATTAACGTGCTTTCCTGCGCTTTGTGGGTGGGAGCCGAATGTCAGATGCTGCCGAAATTTGATGCCGAAACGGTTTGGCAGCGAATTATGGCAGGCAATCTCACCCTATTTATGGCTGTTCCCACCATTTATGTCAAACTAATTAAGGTTTGGGAAACTGCCGATGGGGAACTGCAAAAACAGATGTCCGCTGGTTGTCGTCAAATGCGGCTGATGATTTCCGGCTCCGCTGCTTTACCCCTACCTGTTTTAGAAACCTGGCAAAATATTAGCGGTCATTTTCTGCTAGAACGCTATGGGATGACAGAAATTGGTATGGCCCTATCTAACCCTTTACATGGGGAAAGGTTAGCCGGATATGTCGGCAACCCTTTGCCGGAAGTGGCAGTCAGGTTAGTCGATGAAAATGATAACTTAGTGGCTCCGGGTATGCCGGGAGAAATTCAAGTTCATAGCCCTAGTGTATTTTTAGAGTATTGGCAAAAACCAGAGGCGACGGCGAGGGCTTTCTGCGATCGCTGGTTTCGTACCGGAGATTTCGCTATATTTGAACATGGCAGCTACCGCATCCTCGGACGGATGAGCGTTGATATTATCAAAACTGGTGGCTATAAAGTTTCTGCATTGGAAATTGAATCAGTCCTGTTCGCTCATCCAGATATTCTAGAATGTGCAGTCGTCGGAATAGAAGATCCTGAATGGGGTGAGCGAGTTTGTGCAGCTTTGGTATTGCGCCCAGAAAGTGATTTAACCTTGGCATCCCTAAGAAGTTGGGCAAAGGAGCGAATTGCCACGTACAAAGTTCCTGCTCAGATAGTCGTTGTGGAAGAACTCCCGCGCAATGCTATGGGGAAATTAACCAAACCTAGCATCGCGCAGTTATTCTGAGCATTCAGAAAAAACACGCCTATCCATTGAAAGGCGCATACAATTTAAGAAATTTCGACTCTAGCCCTACCTATCCTATAGATAGGTATTCGATTGAGGACACACAACATACCAACGCTGACCAGGATAAAGAATCTTAGAAAATACTCAATCAGCCCAAGCAACTGCTCTCGCCTTTTAAGCTCCTGAACTTCCTTACCCTATATGAGGTACTATACGATATGGGCGAGCAAATAGTCAAGCACTTTAAGTTGAAATTACAAAACAAGTTAGAAACTAAGCAGGATTTACGCAACTGGCACATGATGGCATTAAATTAGCGTGCATTTGAAGTTATTACTCGTTCCCAGGCTCTGCCTGGGAATGCCATCCAGAGGCTCTGCCTAGGCTGTTGACTTTGTGCCTTTTTAGAGGATTTCTATTCATGCAGTTTCTGAGTAATCGATTTCGGGATTGATGTAGGGGCGGGTTTGGGCAGGAATTTTAATCTTTACCAATAATCTCCATAAACCCGCCCCCCATGTACCGTTAAAATCAATTAATGCTGAATTTTCTGGCGGTGGGGGGCGGGTTCAGATAATTTGTTGGTGGATATCAAACCTCTGGACTAACCCGCCCCTACAGATTTGGGTCAATGATTTAGACACACTTGCTCACATAGTTATTGCATGAAAAATATTGCTCAAAAACTCGCAAAGTCAACAGCCTAGCTTGAGCCTCAATCCGGATTAGGGCTAAAGCCCAACTACGAACTTAGTTAACTGAACTGTATTGACTCTTGTTCGGCAGTGGCGATCGCTCTCTCTAAGGTGCGCTTGTGGTACTGTGAGCGGATACGCGCCATAATCTGTTCTGCGGGAACCCCAAGCTTGGCATCGGCTTCACAGTCGTCATAGCTTTTCACCACTTCTTCACGCAGCCACTTCTCAAGAGCGGCATCACGCGCCTGGAGGGTACGAAGACCATCGCGGATAACTTCGCTTTCTGTAGCATATTCACCCGAAGTGACCTTCGCCTTGACCATTTCCAACATCTCATGAGGCAAGGTGATCGTGAGGGCTTGTGTAGTTCTCATAAATGATTCTCCTGCTTGAAGCCAATTGAGCGCGGCGTATGATTTAATCATACACTTAACCGGAGAGCGATCGCCCTTGTCCTAAGAAAGCGATCGCGCCTCATGTTGAATCTAGGAAATCGAGGGTAGGATTTGTTCTAACGAAACTAAACCATTATCTTCAAAATCAATCTCCAGATGATATCCTGCCATCAAAGCTGTTCCTAATAAAGGTTTATAACCAGATGCTAAAATAGGGACTACTTTTTCTTGATTCTCCCAAACAATTGTTGCTAAATGTATAGATAACAACGCCTCCCTACCATCAGCTAATCTGGCAAGCGTACTGGAATATAACGGCAGATTCATCGCACTGACCGCTTGTGGTGGTAAGGTAAGATGGTCGTTGAATCCAGTATCGATAATAAAATCGATCGAAAAATCTGGTTGTGTCGGTAAACAAAAAATTACTGGCACTACCGCTTTGCCGTCAATCAATCTCCCGTAAATCATTTGACAGTCCGCTCGCTCGCCCCCCCAAAGCTGACAGCAACATCATAACCAATCCGCATTGTAAATAATCTGGCATTTGGCTTCTTCTGCTTTAACTTTAATGCTGTTTCTACACCAGTTTTATCAATTCCGTATTCCCCCGTTTCCGCATCAATTACAATCATCTTGCCAATGTTATCATCGCACTCCACTTGTTGGCGAATACCATTTTCGTAAAAGTGTTTAGCTCTTTGGGCAACTTCTTCTCCAGTCCAAAAAATAGCCTGCACGATAATTACACCTGTTTTGTGCTGTTGAATTATTTTAGCCGAGTTGGATTGACTGGGGAAATCTCTGGCAGAAAGCGATCGCTCCCCCTAGGATCTTGAATCAACATGGTAGCTAAAACCATTAATCCCCCAGTGGCAAATAAAGCGGCAACTAGGGAGAGAGCGTTAAGAACAATGGCTAAATCAAACCAAGTCATGTTAGAGCTACTTTTTCTTGTCTCCAAAAGCTGCCATGCCGTTAAATAGCATAGCTAATCCGGCAATCAAAATTATGATGGCTGTTGCCCCCATCACTAAATCTAACCAACCTGTATTTTCCATGAATTTGCTTTAATTACTGTAGGGTGTGTTAGCGCAGCGTAACGCACCATCAACGCTATATGCGGAGCAACTGCGTAATTCCTGATACAATCAGAAAATTGAGCAGATATGTATTATACACTCTATGACTTCTCGATCTTCATATTCAGCCAGAAACTTTCTCATCAAGCTCCAAACCCTGCCACCAGAGCAACAACAGCAAGTGGCTGATTTTGTGGAATTTCTTGCCCAAAAGTATCACCATACTCCTCAACAAAAATCAGATCGCGTGCTGGGCTTACACAAGGATATGGGTTGGATGAGCGAGGACTTCAATGCTCCCTTAGCGGACGAATTTTGGCTTGGGGAACTATGAATCTGCTGTTAGATACGCACGTTTTTATTTGGCTGTCGCTCGCTCCAGAGCAGCTTTCAGAACCAGTTACGGATTTGTTGATGGATGAAAAGAACCTCTGGTTTTTGAGCCTTGCCAGTGTCTGGGAAATGCAAATCAAACGACAACTGGGTAAGTTATCACTTAATCTTCCACTTCCAGAACTGATTGCAAGTCAACAACAAACAAATGGCTTGCAGCTTCTTCCAATCGAGTTAAATCACATTTTTACGCTAGAAAATCTACCTCAATTTCATCGAGACCCTTTCGATCGATTACTCATTGCTCAAGCAATCACTGAACAGATACCCCTCTTGAGTATTGATACAGTCTTTGACCATTACCCCGTCCAGCGACTTTGGTAAGCAAAACAACGGATTTTGCTTTAATTACTGGTGTTAATAACTGTGGGAGAAGTTGTCGGCGATGGGGGAGCTAAAGCTTTTTCCCATTCCTTAATTTGATTTTGGGCATTGCGATAGGCAGAAGTACCAGCGGGGATATTTCTGGCGATCGCGATCGCTTCATTTAAATTGCTCGCGGCTCGCCCCTGAGCCAAGGAAAGTAACTGTTCGCTCCAACCATCAATGGCAGTTTTCGCTTCCGAACTCTGCCGAGAAGCACCGGGTACTTGGCGAGCCGATTGAATGGCAGCGGTGAGAGATTCCGGCGTACCAGATTTTGCCAATTGACTAGCAGATTGCAAGGCTTGTTCGCCTTGAATTTCTTGTCGCCAACTCCGTACTTTGGCTTGAGCTTCCCGGTACAAAGCTCTGCCTTCACGAACTTGTTCGGCAGTGGCGATCGCCCCATTTAAATTTCCCGCATTAGCTAAACTTTCCGCCTGGGCTAAATAGGGACGATCTTGAGCGATTTGAATTCTATTTGTCCACTGATTAATATTATTCCGGGCTTCTTGATACAACGCTCGTCCAGAACCAATTTTGCGCGCTTCCTCAATGGCAGCTTGTAAAGAAGCTACATCTCCTCCACTAGCTAAACTTTGAGCGCGCTCTAAATAAGGACGATCTTCGCGGGTTTCAATTTCATTTCTCCAGCGCTGAATTTGTTTCTGAGCTTCCTGATAGCGAGGATTGGTACTAGAGATTAATTGCGCTTCCGAAATTGCCGCTGAAATGTCGCTACCGCCGCCTGCTTTGGCTAATTCCCGCGATCGCTCTAAATGAGCAACATCTTCAATTTCCCGCTGCCAGCGACTTCTTAATTCCTGGGCTTTGGCGTAGAGAGGACGACTAGGTTCGATTTTTTGAACTTCAGCGATCGCGGCCTCTAAACTAGATATATTACCTATTTCTGCCCGCGCTTGCGCCCTAGCTAAATCAATCAAATCTTGGGTTTCCGCTTGCAAATCTAAACTTGCCGGAATCCGATTGGCAATCTCTAACACCCGCTGCCAATTCCGTTGGTCTAAATTATCCTTGGCTAACTGAATTAAGCGGTTGCTTAATTCAGCAATAGTAGTTTTGGCCTTGCGGTAAACATAGCTTTGGGGACTAATTTCCTCGGCTAAATTAATTGCCGACAGCAGATTATCTAATCCCCCAGACCTAATTAAATCCTGCGCTTTATCCAGCTTGCCACTATCCTGCTGCGCGGTTTGAATTTTGGCAGTTAGTTCTTCATACTTAGTAGTTGACCAATATTTATTTGCCACTGCGCTCAGACGATTAGCTTTCATAAAAGCGTCGTGCCAGTGCAAAGACTCTAGCTCGCTTTCCACTTGCCGATAAATCTCTTCCGCCTTTGCCCAAATAGTTTGCCAACGGGCAATTCTGTCTTTGACTAACTTATAAGCCGAGACATGGGTGGGAATTTTTTTGGCAGTAGCGATCGCCTCTTGTAAATTCCCCGTATTAAACCCCTCTTCTGCCAAGTCTAAAACTTCCGTTGACCATTCTTCAATATTGCGGTTAATTTCATTCCGCATGGGATGATCTTCTGGTAAACCTTCTAAGAGGGCGATCGCATCTAATAAACCCCGCACCGTCTGTTGGCTTGCCGAGGCTTGAGCGCAATACAACCGCGAGGAAACCGAAGCCATAGGCCAAAAAACTGCCGCACAATCCGGCAAGGCTGGCAACTTCAACAACATCCCCACCGAATAAAATCCAATGCTGCCAGAAAGGACAACGGTGATTGCTCCCCAGAACTGCCAATTGGTGGGGATGCGGAGATTTAATTTCCATTTTCGACTATTGCGACGACGCGATCGCCGCAAACCAGCCTCGCCAGTTCTCGCCAGTTGCCCATGATCGCCCTCAACTTGCCCTGGGAGAGATGGCGGCAAGCCTTGACTAGCATTACCATCACTTATAGACCCTTGGGGTGAATTGGTAGGTCTTCTAGGAGGCCAACGATCGGGAATGTTGGGATTTCGGCTCATCTCTCACACCAGAAAGCAGTTGGGATTTAACTTGAAACTCAAGACTCTAGCAAAAGTCTGGTATTTCAAGTTCTAACTTAAACCTTTTTGACTCAAAATTCCAAGCTCTTTAACCCAAATCGCTCTCTAAAGCGTCAATCAGTTGAGCTAATTCTTTGCTACTGGCTTGGTAAACTTCCCCACAGAAATGACAAGTAGCCTCTGCGCCCTTATCTTTCTCAATCATATCCTGGAGTTCAGTTGCTCCCAGCATCTTCAATGCTCCCAAGACGCGATCAAAGGAGCAACCGCAATGAAACCGCAACATTTGGATTTCTGGTAAAATCTCCAGACCCATGTCCCCTAGCAGTTGTTCCAAAATCTCTGGGAGGGTTTTACCAGCCTGCAACAGGGGGGTAAAGCCTGCCAAGGCGGTAATGCGTTCTTCCAAGGTAGCAATCAAGTTTTCATCGTGGGCAGCTTTGGGTAAAATTTGCAGGAGCAATCCTCCCGCTGCCGTCACCCCCGCTCCACCGACAAATACACCTAAAGCGATCGCCGAAAGTGTTTGTTCGGAACTCACCAGATATTCTGCCACATCCTCGCCAATTTCCCCAGAAACCAGTTTCACGGTACTGGAATAGGGATAGCCATAGCCGATATCTCGCACCACATAAAGGTAGCCTTCTTTCCCCACCGCTTTGCCCACATCCAGTTTGCCTTTAGCATTGGGGGGTAATTCCACATCGGGATTTTCTACATAACCCCGCACCGTACCATCCAACCCAGCATCGGCAAAAATTCCCCCTATCGGACCATTGCTTTTAATGCAAATGTTCACCCGCGAACCTGGACGCTTCATGCTGGAAGCTAATAATAGTCCTGCGGACATAGTACGTCCTAGGGCAGCGGTTGCCACATAGGAAAGTTGGTGTTTCTGTCTCGCTTCTTCAGTGAGGCGGGTAGTAATAGCTCCCACGGCGCGGATGCCGCCATTAGCGGCGGTAGCGCGAATTAGTTGATCCGCCATCTAACTTTCTCTCTTAAAAGACCTATTTTAACTATTTTTTCGCCAAATCAGGACTGAAAACCATTTCACTCGTTACTCGTTCTCAGGCTCTGCCTGGGAATGCCATCGAGAGGCTCTGCCTAGGCTGTTGACTTTGTGCGTTTTTATGGTTTTTTATTCATGCAGTTTCTAGGTAGTCAGTTGCGGGATTTTCAACCAATACCAAGTCCTTTTGATTGACCATGATTTATGTAGGGGCGGGTTTGGGGATGAATTTTAATATTCACCAATAACCTGAATAAACCCGCCCCCGACGGCATCGATGAAGTCAATTAATGGTAAATTTGAGGGTGTATGGGGCGGGTTTAGATCATTTGTTGGGGGAGTATGTCAAAAATATCTTGACTATCTGGGCGAGGTTATGAAATAATCCAGAAACATAGCCTTGCTGTTGGATGTGATGCGGTAAGCTTTTCCATCGAAACGCTTTGTTTACATAACTTTCAGATGTACCCCATACCACCGAGGACTGCTATGATTTTGAGTTAGATTCGGCTAACTTTTGGAAATGATGACATTTGTGCCATGAGCAACCTAGGTAGAAAAAAAGACATCCATTCTAATGATGATGTCCCAGACAAAAAACTTATAATTCCCAACCTCCGAGAAGAATTTAATGCCGTCTTCAAGGATTTGGACTTGGCAGAAACATATTTGAGGCCAATTTTGCCAGAATCGGCAAAAATTGTCCCTAGTAGCGGTAATTCTAGAGTTCTAAAAATCTCTCTAGAAAACTCCTGCGATGAAGACTTGATTTATATCTTTCGGAAATTGTGGTTTTTGTCTCCCAAATTGGGAGGACTGCATCAATTTTCCTCTGTCCAAATGGCTTCCCATTTCCAGGAAGAAGAAAATTACTGTTTTCCTCCCGATCCAGTATCAATAGCCAGTTTAGTACAGGAGTATGTTTCTATGCTACCCCAAAATTCTGTGTTAAATCTTTCCACGGCTGACATTGATTTGAATAACGAATTACTGTACTCGCCCTTCCCAACAGCAATTGTCAGAATCAAAGATTTTGTGTTGCTCAATGCCAATACTCTTTGGGCTAGCAGCAATCAAAAGGATTTGGGGGAAATACTGGGAAGACCAATAGACTCACAGTTTACCCCAGAGGTAATTGAGAAAGCTTTAGTTGACCTTTTTAGAAGTGGATCTTTGCCAGAATACCCCTTTAAAGGTTATCTTCATTCCAAAGTAGAACATGGCGGTCAAGTTTACAACGTCCGCGACGAGTATGATTTCATCACCAACAGCAAGCGCATCACCTATGCCGATGCTGACTGTTATGTAGTTGATTTAGCTGGGCAACAGCTAATCCGTAGTGGCGAAGTCCCTCGAATATAGCGAGCCTGTTTTCCCTCGTTTTTTCCCTCGTTCCTAGGCTCTGCCTAGGAATGCCATCAAGAGGCTCTGCCTCGGATGATCGCCAAGCGAGGCAGAGCCTCTGGAGAGTGTTCCCAGTCAGAGACTGGGAACGAGCAACGAGTAAAACGAGCAACGAGTAAACGAGTAAACGAGTAATTACCCTCTTTCCTTCAGAAATCAATCAATTGAACCTGCAATAAACTGGGCAATTCCATATAATTCCGGTAGCTAGAATAACGCCAATGAGATGGATCATCAACATAACCGCGACGCACAGGATTATTGTGAATATACTCTAATTTTTGAATAAACATAGCCTGATCAGAAATTGCCTGGGGATGAAAACCTTCTTGCCAAAGTTGATATTCTTGCCTTGCCTTATGCTTTAGCTTATGGAATTCTAGCTGTTGAAGTATATAGTTGGCGTTATTTCTCTGAAGCAAATCAACAATAGAACGAGCAGTAAATGATTTAAAATTTCCTATTTCTTTAGATAAATTAGCAGCAGCAGCGATGAGATGAAGGTGATTTTCCATGATCACATAACCGTATAATATCAACCGCTGCTGAGATTGGAGAAAGTTGAGGGAATCAATGATAATTTGGGCAATTTCAGTGTTGCCAAATAGTGGCATCCAATTGACTAATGTGCAAGTCAGGAAGTGGGGTTCAGTTCCTAATACATGATAGCGGCTGCGTCCCATGCTATTGCTTTGATTTACATTGGGCTTAAACTGAAGGCAGAGCCTAGGCTGTTCACTTTGTGCCTTTTTATGGAGTTACTCGTTACTCGTTCCCAGGCTCTGCCTGGGAATGCCATCGAGAGGCTCTGCCTCGGATGATCACTAAGCGAGGCAGAGCCTCTGGGGAGCGTTCCCAGTCAGAGACTGGGAACGAGGAAAACGAGGAACGAGGAAAATTGATATTTTTTTTGAATAGTGGGCTATTGGGTTGGCGGGATATCTTCCCCTGGTTCTTCTAGGAATTCTATATCCTCTGACAAATCCGGCTCGTTTAAAATCGGTAATGGAAACGTATGCGGGGGCGTTGTTTGGCCGTAAATATTATTGGCTAAATCTTGGATCTCGGAAAACGTTTTGTCTGCCAATATTTCCGCTACTATGCCGAGGACTACCAAATTTGGTTTCTTCCCCGCCAAAAAACCCTCAAATTCAAGTGGGGTAGCGAAAATAAATGAATCAAAATGACCCTTATCAGAGACTTTCATCCGGTCGCAAACCATCTGCACTAGCAGGTTAGGAGCATCTTTCTTGCCACTTATGATCTTTTGGTATTCTGCCTCTATATTCTCCAAAAACTGCATTTTATTTTCGCATAAGGATTGTAAGCTGTTCAGTTCAACAATAGAAAACCCATCGATGCCTCTCCGAACTTCCTCTCTGCTGATTCCTTCTAGGGGAGCGTGCAAACCATTCAAATAAGCCTCCAGACTATCTAACGATAGATTAGCAACTCTGGCGATGCTTTCTAAATGATTAGCCTCTGGCTCTGCTCGACAGTTGATCCAATTACTGAAAGTTTGCTTAGATACACCTATTTTCTTTGCCAAGTCCGCAGCAGACCAGTCGTTTGCATTCTGCATTTTTATGAACAGCGCGCTGAGGCGCTTCCTCCGAATAATTGTATTTTCCTTCATAACCACTAGACGTTTCGATAACTTATTTTGCCATAAATTACTGAAATTTTGCTTAAAGTTAGCTTCATAATACAGTAGCACTTCTAGCCTAACTTGTATTTAGCTCTGGAGGAGATCTATCGGTAATACTTTATACCAACTTTATATCCGATGGATTGACCATAATTGATGTAGCGGCGGGTTTGGGCATGATATAAGTCCCGCGAGCATCAATGTTTCCCTGGCAAACGCTTGACAAATAAACTTTGCAACCCATCCATATAGGTGTAAATGACTGGAATAGCGACGAGGGTGAGCAGCGTAGAAGTAATTAAACCACCAATCACGGCGATCGCCATCGGACTCCGCACCTCAGAACCCGCGCCAATCCCCAAGGCAATCGGCATCATCCCGGCAATCATGGCGATGGTAGTCATCAAAATGGGGCGCAATCGCGATACCCCAGACTCCACCACCGCTTTGTATAAAGGTTTGCCTTCCCGCTGATTTAACAGGGTATAATCCACCAACAAAATCGAATTTTTGCTCACCAAACCAATTAATAACACAATCCCAATCAGGGCAAACAAACCCAAGGGTTGCTGCCCAATTAATAATCCTAATAATGCTCCCCCCAAAGATAAAGGCAGCGACACCATAATCGTCAGGGGATGGAGAAAATTGCTAAACAACAGTACCAAAACGGTATAAATAAACAACACCGCTGCTGATAAGGCATTGCCAAAATTGCTAAACAAATCCCGCATTAATTGGGCATTGCCAAAGGGCGCTTCCACAACTTCTGCCGGGAGAGGATTCATCGCTGGCAATTTTCTGACGGCCTTAAATGCTTCTCCCAAAGCCACACCTTGTAAATTAGATTCGATGGAGACTTTCCGAGAACGATCTAAACGGTCAATTTGACTGGGACCGCTACCTAAGCTCACATCAGCGACAGAAATCAAAGGGACTAAGGAGCCATTTTTGGCAGGCAATTGGAGATTTTTAATAGTTTCAATATCATTGTGAAATTTGGGGTCTAATTGGATGCGGATGGGAATTTGCCGACCATCGGGCAAGTCAAATTTAGGTAGATTGGCTTCCGTATCCCCCAAAGTGGCAATGTAGGCAGTTCTGGCAATAGTTTGAACTGATACCCCCTGGTCGGCAGCGCGATTAGGATCTGGTTTAATTAAAATTTCTGGTCTGACTAAACTGGCACTACTGGTAACTTCTACCAATCCTGGTAGAGCCTGCATTTGCTTGGTTAAGGCTTCGGCAGTTTGGTTCAGAGCAACAGGATTCTCGCTTTTGAGGACGATGGATAAATCTTTGTTGCCAATCCCCTGCATACTGGCAAAACTAATTCGCGCTCCGGGAATTTTGGCAAGCTGAGGACGAAGTTGTTGTTCAAACTCTCCCTGCTTGATTGTCCGCTCTTCCACAGGTTTTAACTTCACACCGACGGAGGCGGAACCAACTTTTTCGGTAGCCAGAATACTTTCAACGGCGGGACTTTGAATCGCCAGGTTGGTAACTTGCTGCACCACGGTTTCCGTGTCTTGCAGAGTGCTACCAGGAGGCAGTTCAATAGCAATACTGGAATAACCAATATCTTCGGAACCAAATAAGCCCATAGGTAGGTGCGGTACTAACATCAAGCTGCCGATAAAGAAGAGCAAGGAAATGGCGATGGTAGTTAACCGATGTCGCAAAGCCCAAGTTAGTAACTGGCGATAGAAGGATTCGTAATTGAAAATGGCAGCTATTCGTTTAAAAATCGATTTTCGCTTGGTGGTTGGTGTCGCGACTGACTTATCGTGGGGGACATTTTTGAGTAGATAAGCTGCCATCATGGGGGTGACTGTGCGTGCCACCAACAGGGAAAAGAGGACTGAGGCGACAACCGTCACCCCAAAGGGACGGAAAAACTGTCCGGTGATGCCGCTCATAAAAGCGACAGGCATGAACACTGCCACAATGCTCATGGTTGTTGCCACTACCGCCAAACCAATTTCATCGGAGGCATCAATGGCAGCTTGGAAAGGTGTCTTCCCCATCTGCATATGCCGTTCAATGTTCTCAATTTCCACAATGGCATCATCCACAAGAATTCCTACTACCAGGGATAATGCCAGCATGGTCATGTAATTGAGCGTATAGTCAAATAACCTCAAGACGGTAAAGGTAGGAATGACTGATAGGGGGAGAGCGACAGCAGTAATTAAAGTGGAGCGCCAATCTCGTAGGAAGATTAAGATGGTGACGACTGCCAAGACTGCGCCAATAATTAGGGCATCAATGGAGGCTTGGTAGGATTCCCGAATGTGGTCGGCTTGGGAAAAAATTAGTTCTAGTTTAATGTCTGGGAAGACTTTTTGTAATTCTTTTAGCTTGGCTTGTACCCCTTCTTCAACAGTAACTAAGGTGCTGCCAGTGCTACGGAGAATGGAGAAGGCTACTACAGGTTGACTAACGCCTAGATTTTCTCCTGGATTAGTCGCAGGTTCTGAAGGATGATTAATGGCTAAATGGGCTGATTGTCTGGTTTCAGCAAAACCGTTGGTTATTTCCCCTAGACTGGAAAGGGGAACGGAACTACCTTTGGGGAGGACGATTTGATAGTTTCGTAAATCTTCGACGGTGAGAGCGCTGCCAATGGTGCGGACGCTTTGCTCGCGATCGCCTAAATTGGTTCTGCCTCCTGGTAAGTTAATATTAAAGCTGCGAATTTGGTCATTGACTTGGGTGGCAGTAATTCCCAAGGATTGTAAACGGTCAGGGTTGAGGTCAATTCGCACTTCCCGGTCTACTCCTCCAGAGCGGGGAATTTGAGCTACGCCGGGGACGGAGAGCAGTTCTCTGGCGATACGACGGTCTACAATGTCGCTGAGTTCTTCCACCGATCTTTGGTCGGAAGATACGGCATAATACATGATTGGTGCGCCAGAAAATTCCAACCGTTTAATAATCGGTTCGTTGATATCTTGGGGCAGGTTTTGACGAATTTGAGAAACGGCATTGCGGACATCATTGGTGGCGCGATCGCTATTCGTTCCCAGGATAAAATCTACTCTAGTGGTGGAAACTCCATCATTAATTGTGGAATTAATATGGTCGATATTGCCTAGAGAGGCAATGGAATCCTCAATCTTTTTAGTAACTTGGGTTTCTAGTTCCGCTGGGTCTGCTCCTACCTGAGTGACGGTGACAGAAACGGAAGGAATATCAATATTTGGTCGGGCATCAATACCCAAAATGGGAAAACATACCAATCCCATAATTGTTAGGACTAAAAATAGGACAATTGTCGGGACGGGAGTTTTAATTGACCAAGCAGAGATGTTATTAGACATAGGGAAGGGGAAATTGCGAATAGAGTTGATAATGTTTACAATGGTGGATGAATGCCAGCCATAATCAATAAACCGCGCAAATTAATTAACCCCTCTCTGTTTAAGTGTAGTGCTTTAATTGTCGCCCTACCGCAGGCTGTTTTTCCAATCACGCCAGTAAAATCATTGCTCCAAGTAAAATGGTCTGACCAAACTTGCTGACGCGGATTAAATAAGGGAACATCTTCCCCAGTTTCAGGATCTTTATCCTGAGTTTTGATATGCTTGTGACTATTACAGCCCAAACAAGCCCAGGCTAAATTATCTAATGTATTTTCCCCTCCAGCTTCGCGGGGTTTAATATGGTCAATTGTGAAACTTCCAGTACAGTATTTATCTGGGGTTTGGCAATACTCACAGTGGTTTTTAGCTCTGCTTGAGACTATTTTTTTGACCCCAGGTGCAACTCGCTCAGAAGACATTATAAGTTATTTTCTCTGATTTTAATTGATTGAGCAAGTTATCCAAATCCACATTTCTGAGTTTAGCCAATTCCAGTAATGCTCGCAATCGCTCTACACTTAGATGCTCTAATCGTTCCGCGTATGCTAATAACTGACTATGTTCTAAATCAGTTATCTCTCCCATTTCATCGCGATCGTGTAGATAATTTAGATGTTGTTGCTGATCTGCTGGCAAGTGGCGATGAATGATTTCTAGCAAAGCACTTTCTTCTGGATTGGGAATCTCTACCGCTTTGACTAAATCGGCTTTGAGGTGCAAGGATTCTAGCATTTGCACTGCTTCCTCTAACAGGGCTTCTGGTAATTTTTCTAGCAGCGCGATCGCAGTTTGGCGAATTTCGGTTGATACTGTCATATAAACCTTCTTAGCTCTTTCAACAATAATCAATAGCGATCGCCATTTCAATGCAAGTTAGGTGGGATTATGGGGAGAATAGTCCAAAAACTCCCATTGCAGTACCTGGGGTAAATCAGTTTCTAACCACTGCTCAATGGCAAAGTCCCAATATCTGTGAGTTCCACCTGTTAAATCGGGAGATTCATCCAAATTCCACTGGATTGTAGTTTTACCTGTCAGTTGCAACGTGCGGCTGCGCTCGAAGTCTAAAAAAACCAGTCCAGCCAGAGGATTAATCATCAGATTTCCCAGGGTATTAAACATACTGTTGCCAGCATAATCGGGAATGCGAAGCGATCGCTCATCTAAAATCTGCACAAAGCCAGGATTGCCCCCGCGATGGGAGATATCAACTCCACGATGGGGATAGTTACTGGCAACAAACAGGGTATCGGCTGATGCAATCCAATGTTGCTGTGGGAGGGTGAGAGATTGCCCCAATTGTGGGGCAGAGCATTGCTTGACAGCCGTTAAATCAAAGTTGGGAATCAACTGCCGCCGCTGAATGTATTTAGGACAGTTAGGATAGGATTCAATAACATTTAAATGAAACTGATTATTGGTAACTTGAACAATTGCGCCATTAATCCGCAGCCGACGGCGATGAGCAAGTTCAATTACCAGCATCCCAATCTGATTTTCGGCCTGAATGTTTGCCCAGAAAGGATCGTGGGGATTTATAATGGCTTGGGTTAAGTCAAAAGCGATCGCCTGTGGATCGACAGGCTTTATAAAACCGGGTAGGCCAAACAAGATAGATGCCCAAACATTCTGTTGTGCATCCACGCTGCCCAAAACTACCATAGGTTGCTGCTCAATGAGTTTGAGCGCACCTTTGAGAATTGTATCCCCAATAATTTGGCCATTTTGCTGGGCGGCAATTTCCTCGCCCACTCGTTGCTGTACCAGTAATTCACCTTCGTGGAAAGGGCTTTCAATTCGCATACAGCCAACCTCAGCGATCGCTTCTCTATTCTATCGGAAATGCGATCGCTTGACTGTCAAAACCGTTTCTCTCCATCATATCATGTCCGGTCGATTGCCCACTATTAAACTCGTTAAACTGGTTCCTAGGCTCTGCCTGGGAACCGAGATCAAGAGGCTCTGCCTCGCTTGGAGATCGTCGAGGCGGAGCCTCTCGTAGGCATTCCTAGGCAGAGCCTAGGAACGAGTGAAATTCCCAATTCCCTGTTCCCTGTTCCCTGTTCCCTGTTCCCTATTGCGATCGCCCCCCATAATTTCGTATTATGGAGAGTTCGAGCCTATTTTTACGCTCCCTGGGGCGATACCAGCAAACAAGATTATGGCGAAAGTACAACTGGTTTTAAATCAAGATGTCAGCAAACTCGGCAAAACGGGGGATTTGGTAGAAGTAGCTCGCGGCTATGCTCGCAACTACCTCATCCCCCAAAAGCTCGCCGTGAACGTCACTCCCGGCATTCTCAAGCAAGTAGAACGACGCAAGGAAAAAGAACGGCAGCGGCAATTGGAACTGAAGCAACAAGCTCAAGAGCGCAAAGCTGCCCTAGAAGCCAAAGGCAGCTTTACCATTGCCAAGAAAGTTGGGGAAGGAGATGCTATCTTTGGTACAGTCACAGATCGCGAATTGTCAGAACTGATTCAATCTGCCATTGGACAAGAAATCGATCGGCGCGGCATCACTCTCCCAGAAATCAAGAAGATTGGTACTTACAAGGCAGAAGTCAAGCTCCATGCGGAAGTTAGTGCCACCGTGGAAGTGAACGTTGTGGCAGAAGATTAAATTATGAACCTTGTAGGGGCGGGTTTGGGGATGATTTTAATACTTACCAATAACCTTAATAAACCCGCCCCCTAAATCCCAGGGAACAGGGAAACAATTTAGGATTTTGACAAGTGTTTGTCAATTTAAGTTTAAATCCTCAATCCGACAGGGGTTAAAACCCCTGTCTCAAAGCTGAAGTCCTCTAAAGAGGACTAACATGAGTTCTTCAGTCCTCTTCAGAGGACTTAATTTATTAGACAGGGACTTGAGTCCCTGGCGGGTGTCAAGTCGCTTCGCTCCAATTCAAAATTCAAAATTAAAGACAATTAGTGGGAGCTTGAACTCACCACTAATTGAAGACCGCCAAATCAAAGATTGTGGCGGGGGCTTGAACCAAGCGAATTAATTAATTCAAAATTATTTCCATTCTTCATTTTGAATTTTGAATTTTGAATTTTGCCTTTTGAATTCAAAAAAGGTCAGCAATGCCGTATCCCTATTGATGCGCTTAACTATGGCTCAAGAACAGAACTTTGCTGCTGCTAGCGACAGAATGCCGCCCCAAAATGTTGATGCCGAAGAATCAATTTTGGGTGGTATTCTGCTCGATCCTGAAGCCATTAGTCGAGTCAATGACCTATTAAAACCAGAAGCTTTTTATATCACCGCTCATAAAGAAATCTACCGCGCCGCTGTTACCCTCAACAGTCAAGGTAAACCCACTGACTTGATGAGCGTTACTAGCTGGCTCGCCGATCATAATTTATTAGAAAAAGTTGGTGGGACTGCCAAAATTGTACAATTAGTAGACCGGACAGTTAGCGCAGTTAATATTGATATCCTAGCCGATCTGGTGATGGAAAAATACTTGCGCCGCAAGTTAATCCAAGCTGGGACTGAAATTGTCCATTTAGGTTTTGAGACAGCTACCGAACTAGCTACTATTCTCGATCAAGCTGAACAAAAAATCTTTGGTTTAACTCAATCTCGTCCCCAACAAGGTTTAGTTCCCGTTTCAGAAACCTTAATTCATACTTTTCAAGATATTGAATACCGCCAACAAGAATCTGCCCTACCGGGATTGCCTTGCAACTTCTATGATTTAGATGCGATGACGGGAGGTTTTCAGCGCTCTGATTTAATTATTGTCGCTGGCAGACCATCAATGGGGAAATGCTTGCCAGAAAGTGCCGAAATTCTGCTGGCAGATGGCAGTATTGTCACCATTGCCGAAGTTTATCGTCGCCGTCAAGCTCAGTTACTGACTCTGGGCAAAGATTGGCAGTTTCATCTCACCGCACCTTCAGCATTTATAGACGATGGAATTAAACCTGTTTTTCGGGTTACAACTAAATTGGGCAGACAGGTAGAATCTACTCTCAACCATCCTTATTTAACCATTGAAGGATGGCGATCGCTTGCCACATTACAACCGGGAAATAAAATTGCTGTACCGCGTAAATTACCAGTTTTTGGTACAGCAACTCTCCGAGATTGCGAAGTCAAATTACTCGCTGATTCGATTGAAAATGTTTGTCTGACTGCCATTGTCCCTGATATTGTGTTTAAGTTGACAAGAGTGCAACTAGCTCTTTTTTTAAACCGCCTTTTTGCCACCGATGGTTGGGCAACTTTATTATCCAGCGGTCAATCTCAATTAGGTTATGCTTCAGTTAGCGAAAAACTAGCCCGACAAGTACAGCATCTTTTATTAAGATTTGGTATTATTGCTATTCTCAAACAACGCCATGTCAAATACAAAGATACTCGCCATCTAGCTTGGCAACTCGATATTACCGATGCTCGTTCTATCAAAACTTTTATAGCTGAAATTGGCATTTTTGGTAAGGAAGCTGCTGTAGATAAAATTCAAACTGCCCTTAGTTACAGGCGAGAACAATGCAATCGCGATTTTATCCCTGTAGAAATTTGGCTGCAAATAGCTGCTGCGAAAGGGGATGAATCTTGGCAAGCTTTAGGAAAAAGAGCCAATATTGCTGGCTATTCTAATATTCATGTTGGTAAGCGAGCATTATCGCGAGATAGATTAACGCAACTGGCGACTGCTCTCGATAGTTTACCTTTGCAACAGCTAGCAATGAGCGATATTTATTGGGATGAAATAGTCTCAATTGAACCTGTTCGCTATCAACAAGTGTACGATTTGACTATTCCTGAAACCCATAATTTTGTTGCTAATGATGTTTGCGTTCATAATACCAGTTTTGCCATCAATGTAGCGCGGAATATTGCCGAAATCCATAAATTACCAGTGGCAGTTTTTAGTTTAGAAATGTCCAAGGAGCAACTGGTACAACGGATGCTGGCTACGGAAGCGCAAATTGAAAGCAATCGCCTCCGAGCAGGGCGAATTAGTCAAAATGAATGGGAACCTCTGTCTCATGCCATTGGCATTTTATCGGAGTTACCGATTTATATTGATGATACGGCGAATATGATGGTTTTGCAAATGCGATCGCAAGCCCGTCGTCTGCAAACAGAACACAACAAACCCCTCGGTTTAATCCTGCTAGATTACTTGCAATTAATGGAAGGTGGCGGCGACAATCGGGTGCAAGAATTATCGAAAATCACTCGTTCTCTCAAAGGTTTAGCTCGCGAACTAAATGTGCCAATTATTGCTTTATCCCAGTTAAGTCGCAGCGTGGAAGCTCGTACCAATAAGCGCCCGATGATGTCTGACTTGCGAGAAAGTGGTTGTTTAACCGGAGATGCTTTAGTAACATTAGCTGATGACGGGATGCCGGTACCAATTAAAGATTTAGTTGGTAAATCCGGTTTTGCAGTTTGGGCATTAAATGAAACTACAATGCAATTAGAAAAGGGAATTGTTAGTAATGCTTTTTCTACAGGTATTAAACCTGTATTTACCTTAAAAACTCGATTAGGGCGGGAAATTCGTGCGACTGGTAATCATCAATTTTTGACAATTGATGGTTGGTGTAGATTAGATCAATTACGTCAAGAGATGGCTTTAAAAGTTGTTGATAGTCATATTGATTGGGATGAAATTATCTCGATTGAGTTGGATGGAGAAGAAGAAGTATTTGATTTAACAGTTCCTCAATTTCATAACTTTATTGCCAATAATATTGTTGTTCACAACTCAATTGAACAAGATGCAGATTTAGTGATTATGCTTTACCGGGATGAATACTATAATCCAGATTCCCCCGACCGAAATATTGCTGAAGTAATTATTACTAAACACCGCAATGGACCCACGGGTGTAATTAAACTGTTATTCGATCCTCAGTTTACTCGCTTCCGCAATTTAGCTGCACCCAATCGCGGATAAAATAGTAGAAACGTTCCGATGGAACGCCTCTACTGAAGAACTTATTTTATTTCCAATAGTTCCACATCAAAAATTAGGGTGGCATTAGGAGGAATCACGCCGCCAGCACCGCGAGCGCCATAACCTAGTTCTGGGGGAATAATTAGTTTCCTTTGCCCACCAACTTGCATGGTACTTAGTCCTTCATCCCAACCTTTAATAACTTTCCCCATGCCCAGGGGAAAAGAAAAAGGTTGATGGCGATCGCGGGAACTATCAAATTTAGTCCCATCGCGCAAAGTTCCAGTGTAATGTACCACCACTATTTGTCCAGATTGAGGAGTAGCCCCTGTTCCCACTACTAAATCAATATACTGCAATCCCGAAGGAG
Organism: uncultured cyanobacterium; assembly: GCA_936920195.1. GTDB lineage: Bacteria > Cyanobacteriota > Cyanobacteriia > Cyanobacteriales > FACHB-T130 > CAKZHE01. The sequence goes on from CAKZHE010000084.1 coordinate 31,905, forward strand.
TTGTCACCTTTTTCTGATCTTCTGCATCTGCTGTCATTGCCACAAGTCCTTGATTATCAGCAATAGTTTTCGTGACGGTTGCCTGAGCAACAACAGCAACGGGATTTTGGACTAATTCATCAGCTACTGCCGATTTCTGCCCCCCGCCTAGCTGCACGACAATCAGGAATAACCCACAAGCCAGCATAACCCCTAAACTGATCAAAATTTCTTTCATGCCAATCCCCCTTTTGCGAAATTTTAACGCCAAAGTTTGTTTTCTAAGTCCCGGACTTGTCTCTCTAGACGGTCAATCCGTCCTCGTAACTCGTCTACTTCCGATTGACGGGCAACGCCTAGGTCTTGCATCATATTACGCATCTGCCGCTGCATCTGCGATTCAAAGTTATTCTGCTCAGTTTTCAACTGTTGCGTCATCTCATCGACAAATTCTTTAGCTTGGTCGGGATTGATTTTACCTTCCTTTACCCATTCGTCGCTCGCTTCCCGAATTTTGTCCGCCACGATGGATGTTGTCCCTAAACCAATCAGGAGCAGTTGCTTGAGCCAGTTATCGTTGTCCATGTTGATATTGCCTTTGCTGCTGTTTGCGCTGAACGAGGGAACTGCGGCTCAAGCAATGCCAGAGTCCTTGCCTTCCCCACCTTTATTTCTATTCTGGATCGTACTCAATTCTAGTTGCCTGTTTATGTTGATATCGATTTCAGCGATCGTACTCTTGACAAGAGCTTCTACACAAAAAATTCACAATTCACAAAATTTGTCTTCTGAAATGCTTCCCAATTTTCGATAGCAGTGCTATCGTGAAAGTGGTGGTGAGCAGATCGCCAAAAATGTGTGATCTAGATCGCTGACAGCCGAAGTTAAAACTAAGGAAGCGATCGCTTAAGTAGCTACTATTTTCAGGGGAAGTCTGGGGCATTGCAGGGCAAGAGTTAGTTTTAAAGTTGTGTTTCTTTTGTGGTGGAAGGCGAGCTAGTATGGCAAGCAAGGAATGTTTAGATAAATTACGTCAAGGTGTCCATGTGTGGAATGAATGGAAAAAGGACAAGCCCGAAAGCTTGCTCAACCTCAATGGTGCAGATCTGAGCGGACTAGATCTGAGGGGGATTGACCTCAGCGGCGCAGACCTAAGCAGAGCCGATTTGGGTGGAGCTAACTTAAGCAAGGCTAATTTAACTAGAATTAACCTGACCAAGGCCAACTTGAGTTGGGTAAACTTTAACAGAAGCAACCTGAGCGAAGCCAGATTAGAAAAAGCTGTGATGAACAGCGCCCAATTTAGCCGAGCCAAGTTAAACGGAGCCGTGTTAGATCATGCCTGCCTCCGAGAAGCCGATCTCAGCAAAGCTGACTTGGCAGGTGCGAGCTTGTCTGGAGCCAACCTGATTGATGTGCAGTTCCGAGGTGCAACCATGCCAGATGGTTCAGTCTATAATTAATGGCAATTCGATCGGAATGACGGCTGTTTAATACCAAAAATTTAGGTTTGAAAAATCTCCGGGTTTGATAGTGGAACCAGGAGGTTTTTGCATTAATGCTAAAATTTATTTCTGGGAGTGTGGAGAATGCGGTTACTGTGTCTAAGCAATGGTCATGGAGAGGATGCGATCGCCATCCAGATCTTGCAGGAGTTACAGCAATTGCCTAACGCTCCAGAAATCGCGGCGCTCCCTTTGGTGGGGCAAGGGAATGCCTATCGGCAATTAGAAATTCCCATTGTTGGACCAGCGCAAACTATGCCCTCTGGCGGATTTATTTATATGGATGGCAAGCAACTGGCGCGGGATGTGCGCGGTGGCTTGCTGCAACTAACTTGGGCGCAATTTCAAGCGATTCGGCAATGGGCAAAAACTGGCGGCTCAATTTTGGCAGTGGGAGATATTGTGCCGCTGTTGTTTGCCTGGTTGAGTGGTGCGCCCTATGCCTTTGTGGGAACAGCCAAATCCGAGTATTATTTACGGGATGAGGAGGGGATTCTCCCTCGCAAAACCTGGCGGCAGCAGCGGGAAGGCAAGCAGGTTTCGGTTTATTTCCCTTGGGAGCGGTGGTTGATGAAACGGAAACGCTGCAAGGCGATTTTCCCCAGGGATAAGTTGACGGCAGAGACTTTGCAAAAGTTGTCCATTCCCGCTTTCGATTTAGGCAATCCGATGATGGATGGGATTGAGCCAGATCGAGCGATGCCAATTTTCTACGATCCTCATATAGAATTGAAGGAAACTCAGCGATCGCTTATCTTTACTTTACTCCCTGGTTCGCGCCCTCCGGAAGCCTACCAAAATTGGCAGTTGATTGTGGAAGCGGCTAATGGGGTGTTGCCAAATTTCCGCGATCGCTCTTTAATCTTTTTAGGGGCGATCGCGCCCTCCCTCAGTCTCGATCCTTTTCGGGAAGTCTTAATTACTCAAGGTTGGGAAGTTGGCAAATTTGACCATTTATCCACTGTAATTCCCAGCGACCCCAATCCCCTAGTTTTTCAACAGAAAAACGCCATTTTGATCCTTTCCCAACGGGCTTACAATGATTGCTTAAATCAAGGGGATGTAGCAATTGCGATGGCAGGCACAGCCACAGAACAATTTGTGGGTTTGGGGAAACCTGCGATCGCGATTCCCGGCAAAGGACCACAATTTAATCCTGTTTTTGCCGAAGCCCAATCCCGGCTTCTCGGTCCATCATTAATATTAGCCGATTGTCCAGAGCAAGTTTCCCGAATTGTGCAATCTCTGTTGCGCGACCCCGATCGCTTACAATTAATTGCAGAAAATGGTCGTCGTCGTCTGGGAGAACCAGGAGCAGCGAAAAGGATTGCCACTTGTTTAATGGATAGGTTTTAAAATCATTAATGTGTTGTACTACCCAGATTTATGCCAATTACGCCTATCACCACCAAGGCAATTGAGATTATTTTCAAAGCTGGGGCTGGTTCTTTAAACCACAAAATACCGATGACTGCAATCAGAACTGTTCCCAATCCAGACCAAACTGCATAGGCAGTGCTGATATTAATGGTTTTAATTGCCATCGTCAATGAAGCCAAACTAATCCCATAAAAGATTGCCATTGCTACCGAAGGTAATAGGTGAGTAAAACCTGCCGATAACTTCATACAAGTAGTACCTGTCACTTCAGAAATTATTGCCAAAAATAGAAATAGCCAACTCATTGATATGTCCTTTAATTTTTGACAAATTATCTGAACCCGCTCCCCACCATCCTAAAATTCAGCATTAATTGACTTTAACGGTGCGTGGGGGGCGGGTTTATTAAGATTATTGGTAAAGATTAAAATTCCTGCCCAAACCCGCCCCTACATCAATTATGGTCAATCGCTTTATATAATATTAACTCTTGGGCTGAGAAAGAACTTGATGTAAATTAACTACTGCTCCAATCACCGCGATCGCCGGAGCTTCAAAACCAGTTTCGGCAATCCTACTCACAATTGTACCTAAAGTTGCAAGCAATTCTTCTTGTTCGGGGCGAGTTCCCCACCGCACTAAAGCAATCGGCGTATCTAAACTCAATCCCCCTAAGTGTAATTGTTCGACAATATGGGCGATATTGTGAATCCCCATATAGATTACAATGGTTTCCGAACCTTGGGCGATCGCTTGCCAATTAATCGCCGGACGATATTTTCCTGCACCTTCATGCCCGGTCACAAAGGTGACTGAGGAACTATATAATCGATGGGTTAATGGAATCCCCGCATAGGCAGGAGCCGCAATTCCCGAAGTTACTCCCGGCACAACTTCTACAGGCACTCCTGCTTGAATTAGATCTGCCATTTCCTCGCCGCCGCGTCCAAAAACAAAGGGATCTCCACCTTTTAGCCGGACAATTACGGCGTGTTCCTGAGCTTTTTCAATCAGCAATTGGGTAGTTTCTTCCTGTAACTTAGAATGCCTACCCATCCGTTTACCCGCATCAATTTTTTCGGCTTGGGGATTGATAACTGCTAAAATTGCCGGACTAACTAAAGCATCATAAATTACTACATCTGCACATTCCAACAACACCTTTCCTTTAATCGTCATTAGTCCAGGATCTCCTGGTCCTGCACCCACCAAATAAACTTTACCCACGCAGTTTTTTCTATTCATTATCTATAGTTTTTGCCAATTGAATGTCACGGTCTTTCGCTCGAATTCACAATTATTTCCATTCTTCATTTTGAATTTTGAATTTTGAATTCAAAAAACGTCTCCCAGAAACTCTTGTCCCAACATTTTAGCTAATTCCAGATTAGCGGCAATTGGTTCGCCCAAAATAAATTCCACCCCGGCAAATTTCCCTTGCCAATTAATTATCGATTGGGCGATCGCATCCGTTATCCCCCCCGAAAAGAGAAAATACGGTAAAATCCCAATTTTCCGGCATCCCAATCGCACCAATTCCCTTACCTGCGACTCCAAACTAGGCGATACTGACCAATAGGCGGGTAACGCTCCTAATTGCAGCGCGATCGCCTCTACTGCCTGATTTGCCCCTAGACGGCGACTGCCGTGGGATAGCAAAATCCACCCCTCTGCGGCGGCTGTCGCCTGTTGTGCCGCCAGCAAATTGACTAGATGAGGACAGGAACCTAAATAGGGTAGCAAATCAATTTGCAAATCTGTAGAATGAATGCGCCGATCGTTTTTGGCGATCGCCACCTCCCTCGGCACATCTTCCAGGGCGTGGACTCCCGGTAACAGAAATAATGGCAGCACTGCCAACCTTTGGCAACCCGATGTCAAGGCTTGCTGACTAAACTGGCAAATTTGTTCGTGTAAGGGCATCAGCGCCAATTCTAACGTTGCCGTACCGACTAGAACAGAGGTAGATTGAGGATTGACGGCAGTAGGATGCCAGAGATATGCTCTCACCTGTTCCCCTAGTTGGATTAAACCAGTTTGGGAACGGCGATCGCTACTGCCGTGGGCAACCAAGAGATAGGCTGATAACAAAACTGATAAACTATAAATCTTCTGTTTAGATGGTATCTTAAAATTCACTTTGGAATAGCTTGTCAACAAGACCTTCAGGAAGAAGCGCTGGCATTATGGAATCTATCACAGATCAACCAGGCTCAATTGCCGTTATTGAACATCAACCAGTCGTCCAAACTCTTGAATTGCGAAAAGTTTATCGGACTGGCTTTTTTCAAAATCAAAAAGTAGAATCTCTCAAAAATTGTACCCTGACCGTTAACCAGGGTGAAACTTTTGGCTTATTAGGTCCGAATGGAGCCGGGAAAACTACCCTTCTGAAACTTCTTTTGGGAATAGTTTACCCCACATCGGGACGAGGAATACTATTAGGAGAACCCTTGGGCGATCGCGCCGTTAAGCAGCGGGTTGGTTATTTGCCAGAAAACCCCTATTTTTACGAATATCTCACCGGATGGGAATTTTTGCGGTTCATTGCGGGGTTATTTCAACTTCCGGCTGCAGTACAACGCGATCGCATCCCCTATTTATTAGATTTAGTTGGTTTAAATCAAAATACTGCCCGAAAAAAACAGTTGCGGCAATACTCCAAAGGAATGTTGCAACGCATCGGTTTAGCCCAAGCATTAATTAACGATCCGGAGTTAGTATTTTTAGATGAACCCATGTCCGGATTAGATCCCTTGGGGCGCTATCAAATGCGAGAAATTATCCTTTCCCTTAAAGCCCAAGGGAAAACCATTTTCTTCAATAGTCATGTTTTAGCCGAAGTCGAACAAATATGCGATCGCGTCGCCATTTTAGCCAGAGGCGAACTAATTTGTAGCGGTTCTTTAGATCAACTTCTCGGCTCCACCCGTACCTACCACGTCAAAGGGCAAGGGGGCAATCTGGAAATTCTGCGGCAATGGATTCCCCAGTTAGAATTTAATGGCGACTGTTGGCAGGGAGAACTACAAGGCGAACCTCAAGACTTTTTAGCTACTATTCGCCTGATGGAAGCTCAACTAATTGCCCTCAACTTATCTCGCCAATCCCTAGAAGAATTTTTTGTCCAACAGCTTCGAGACAGAGGCATTGTGAGCAGTCAATAAACGCCTTCATCAACTAGGATTGCGATCAAAACTTTAGTAAGCTAAGTTTGAGAAGCCTACACTGTCCCTGCAATCAGGCCAGTGTAGGCTGATGTTATAGCGTGTCTAAATGAGTTGTGAAATTCCGTAGGGGCAATCCCCCCGTGGTTGCCCCAATTTAACGGGGTAGGCACGGGGGCGCTACCCCTACACATTTACACAAATGATTCAGACGCGCTATATATCTTAGCTAAGGTCATCAGGATCTAACAACTATCTATTCATGTCCTGACTTAGAAGACTCAGAACCAGCAAAGCTCAATCCCGAAGCAAACTCTTCCCCATAGCCTTCTTCACCATGTTCGCTCACATCTAAACCTTGATCTTCTACAGTAGGCTTAACTCGCAAATCCATGAATGAGCCGAGAATTTTCAGAATGACAAAAGTTCCCACCCCAGCGAAAATATAGGTGGCAATCACGCCGACCAATTGCTCGAACAACTGAGTAGGATTGCCAAAAAGTAAGCCATTATCTCCAGTTGCCGAGTTAACAGCTGTGGTAGCAAAAACTCCAGTAAGAATTGCTCCAACTGTCCCACCTACACCATGAATTGGATAGGTATCTAAGGAATCATCAAACTGCCATTTGGCTCGCAGGCTGACGGCAAAGAAACAGCAAACCGAGGTGATCGAGCCAATCATAATTGCCCCGATGGGGGTCACAAATCCCGCCGCAGGGGTAATACCAACTAACCCAGCAAGGAAGCCACTAGCAATACCAACAGCTGTTGGTTTGCCTCTCAGCACCCATTCCACAATCATCCAAGTTAGACCCGCAGCGGCAGTGGAGATCATGGTGGTCACAAAAGCTACTGTGGCATAGGGGCCTTTGTCGGGAGTGTACTGAATTGCCAAAGCACTACCAGCGTTGAACCCAAACCAGCCAAACCAGAGTAATCCAATCCCTAACAGCACAAAAGGAACGTTATGGGGGGCAGAGGGTCGGATCATGAAGCTTTTCCGCGGACCAATCATCCAAGCGGCAACGACGGCTGACACACCAGAACTAATGTGTACGACTGTCCCACCAGCAAAGTCTAAGGCTCCAAAGGCTCCAATCCAACCTTTTCCCCAAACCCAGTGAGCCAAAGGAGAATAGATAAAGGTAGACCAGAGAACGATGAACCAAAAGTAGGACTTAAAGCTCATCCGCTCGACGATTGCCCCGGAAATCAGGGCTGGGGTGATGATGGCGAACATCATCTGATAAACCATGAACACCTGATGGGGAATGGCTGGGGCATAGCCCAAGGGGTCGGGTTGGTTGAATTCCACCCCGCTCAATCCCAGCCAGCTAAAGTTGCCAATAAATTGTTCGATGCCTTGAGCAAAGCCTTTGGGATCGAGGTTAGTAGGAGTAACGCTGAAGGCTAAACTGTAACCCCACAGAGTCCAGGTAACGCCTACCAGTGCCATGAGCAGCAAGCTCATCATCATGGTGTTGAGGACGTTGCGCGATCGCACCAGTCCCCCATAGAAAAAGGCTAAACCTGGAGTCATCAGCAGCACTAGGGCGGAGCAGATCAGCATAAATGCTGTATCCCCGCTAGTAATTGTGGAAGCCGGGGCAGCAGCCGGGGCTGGAGTAGTCGCTCCCGGTGCCGGGGACGTTGTTGCGGCTGGGGAGGACGATGGCGATACTTCTGTAGTCGGAGAGGCTGTTGGAGACGTGGCTGGGGATTGAGCAGCCACATTACCTATCAGGAGACCGCACACCAGTACGAGGGCGATGATCCCGGTAGTTAGAAATTTCTTGAACACTTGGTTTTTTCCTTCCACACCAAACACAAAGCGAATCTAATGCAACGAATTTTCAGGAATTCAGATCGCTACATTCTGTATTGGAAGTTACGGACAAAGAGGGAATAATAAGCACTTGCTAACTATTTGACCGATAACTTATCAAAACTTAACAATTCCCTTGGTGTTGGCTGGCAATGAATGAATTGCCAAATGTTTTCCGGAATTCTGCCCCTCAGCTATTCCCTATCGACCTGAGATAAGCATCAAAAGAAAGATTACCCATTCCCTATCCCTATTCTTCTAACAAACTTCTGAGCATCCAAGCATTCTTTTCATGAATCTGCATTCTTTGAGTTAATAAATCGGCAGTTACTTCGTCGTTGGCACTGTCTACAATGGGAAATAAAGACCGGGCAGTTTTAACTACGGCTTCTTGTCCTTCTACTAGCAGCTGAATCATTTCTTTGGCTTTGGGTACGCCGGGAGTTTCGGGAATGGAACTTAATTTGGCGTACTCGCTATAGGTTCCGGGGGCTGGAAAGCCCAACGCCCGAATTCGTTCGGCAATCAAATCTACGGCTAATGCTAATTCGGTGTACTGGGTTTCAAACAACAAGTGCAATGTCTGGAACATTGGCCCGGTGACATTCCAGTGAAAGTTATGGGTTTTTAGGTATAGAGTGTAGCTATCGGCCAGAAATCGGGAAAGCCCTTGGGCAATTTCTTGGCGAGTATTTGGGGCAATGCCAATATCAACGGCATGACCTTTTTTGTGGGATGGCATAAACTTGTCCTTATGTTGAGTGAATGGTTGAGTTGCCGACAGGGAAGGGGAATTTCCTCTATCCTAAATCATGGAAGTTGTGGCGATCGCCGTCTAGATTCCCATCCTTAATCATAGTCGTTATGAGTATGTTTTGCCTAGTAAATCAAAAAATAGCTGGTTTTTGGAAGCAGATTTTCGGAGCTTTCCCCCAGAGGGATGGGACAAGATTATATTATCCAGCCGTGGTAGGAGTGTTATTTGTCAGTGCGATCGCTTTTCCGGCAACTGCCCAAGAGCCGAATATTGAGTTGAAAATCGGTGTAGTACAGCGATTTGGGGAAGAAGCGACAGAACGGCTAACCTTACAAGCCACTGAGGGCGATCGCTTAACTTTAAAATTTCTGGGGGGCGATCGGCAACCCCAAACCCTCCAAACTACTAGCGTCGTGGTAGAAGCCCTAGTACAGAACATCTCGCCCCCCAAGTTGGCAGAAAAAATCATCCTCAGCAACCATCGCAGTTTTGAAACTGCTGAAGACAACGCTTTAAATTGGCGCAAGCAAGGGATTGCCGTGGAAATTGCCCAACCAAGGCGCTGGCAGGTGTGGGCAAAGAGAGATGTTTATCGTACTCCCCTACTACGCCGTTTGTTGTTGGAAAGCCTGCAAACCCAAAGTAAGAGCGCTGCCTACTTAGATTCCCAAGCTCAAGCCCAACAACTAAAAATTAGTTGGGTACTGAATGGCAATCGCTACAGCCGCGAACAAATGGAAATTGTGGCGGGGAAAAATGTCATTGAAGTGAAGCAAGGTAAAGTCGGAACAACCAAGGAAACCTCTAACTTGTATGCCGGGAAGTTGCAGTTGCAACCCAACGCTTATCACACCTACACCCTAGTTAATCACGTCCCCATTGAAACCTATCTGCGGGGGGTTGTTCCCCATGAAATTGGACCTGGAGCGCCCTACAATGCCGTAGAAGCCCAAGCAATTTTGGCAAGAACCTATGCCCTACGCAATCTGCGGCGCTTTGCCATTGATAATTACGAATTATGCGCTGATACTAACTGTCAAGTTTATCGCGGTTTGAAGGGAACAGTATCCACCGCAGATCGGGCGATCGCCGCGACTAAAGGTCAAGTGATAACCTATAAAAATGAACTGGTGGATGCCCTCTATTCCGCTGCGACGGGAGGGATTACTGCTCCTTTCAATGATATTTGGAATGGGCAGAACCCACCTTACTTACAACCAGTCGTTGATTCAGCGGGCAAAGTCTGGGATTTGTCTAAACAACCTTTAGGGAACGAAGAAAACCTGCGACAGTTTATCAGCCTGAAAAAAGGGTTTAACGAAGATGACTGGAGTATGTTTCGCTGGAGCCGCGAAAGCACTTTGCCAGAAATCGAGGAATTTTTGCACCGCTACCTGAAAAGGATTAATCATACTAAGACCAAATTCACTAAAGTCCAAGAGGTGAAAATAGTCAAGCGATCGCCCTTTGGCAGAATCCTGAAAATGTCTGTCCAAACTGACGGCGGTACAATTGAACTGGAAAAAGACGACATTCGCAGCGCCTTCCTTGCCCCCCTCAGCACCCTGTTTTACCTAGAACCCATCTACAACGCCGATAAAACCCTAAAAGGTTATGCTTTTATCGGTGGAGGCATGGGACACGGGGTAGGACTAAGCCAATCAGGAGCGTACCATTTAGCCAAGATCGGTTGGTCTAGCCAAAAAATTCTCAGTTTTTACTATCCCGGCACAGAACTACAACCACTGAGCGATCGCCTAGTCTTTTGGCAAGAACCATCCCTACCATCCCAGAAATAAAACCGGACTTACGCACTGCCTAGGCTGTTGACTTTGGGCTTTTTTAGGGCTTTTCTGTTCATGCAGTTTCTGTTTCTAGGTAGTCAGTTTCGGGATTGTCAACTAATATCAAGTCCTTGTAATTAACCGTGGTTGATGTAGGGGCGGGTTTGGGGACAAGCTTTGCTCCTCACCAATAACCTAAATAAACCCGCCCCTCCACGTACTGTAAGACCTGCCGAACTGCTGAATTTTAGGCGGTGTGGGGCGGGTTTAGATCATTTGTGGGGGTTAATAATTCTAAATTATCCTTTTGAGTGTAAATTTGTCCGTCGTTCCAAGGAGATTGGATGAGGGCGATCGCAGCTTTCCAAAACCCGATTTTATAAAAGAAAGCGCGAGTTAAAATTCTGATGGGCGAACCACTTTTATAACAGGGAGGATGCCCTAAAACGTGACAATCAAATAATTTGATATAAAACCGCAGTTGCTGCCCAAAAGTGAGATTTTTTAAACCTAATAAAAAGTGGTTGTGATAAAAAGTGATTTGATAAGCAAACGAGCGCGTACTGATGTCGTGACAGCCTCCGGTTTCTTCTCCCAAGTGGATTAAATGAGCCGCAGGATCGTACCAAATTTGATAACCAGTCTTTCGCAACCGCAGACAAAAATCTGATTCTTCTCTGACGGCACTGCCGCGAAATCTTTCATCAAATTGCAACCCAAATTTAGTGAAAATTTCTCGTCGAAAGGACATATTACAGCCCCTGGCAGAAATTACTGGTTGTGCTTTGATAGTATGAACTAAATCAAAATGATACCAAGCGATCGCCGGATCGTGGGCTTCAGAAGGCAAATCTTCAATAGTATATTCTCCATAATTTTCACTTTCTGATAATTTCATTCGATCGAAAACTCGCCCTGCTACTGCTCCCACTTCAGAACGTTCTAAATAATTGCGGGTGTGGGCAGCTAAAAACCCGGTTTCTAAGCGCACATCATCATCAAGAAATAGGACAATATCACCAGTAGCTCGCCGCACTCCATAATTACGCGCTCCGGGCAAACTTGCCCATTCTAAACGCCACCAAGAAATCTTTTGGGTAGCAGCTAATTCTTCTAAAAAAGCTTGAATTTCTGGTTGGTGTTGAGCAGTTTGATCGACTACCAAAACTTCAAAATTGGGATAGTCCTGTTGCAAAACATCATTAATGGTATCTCGTAGGGGTTCTTCCCGCTGATAGGTGGGAATAATCACGGAAATGGATAGGCGATCGCTCATAATTTACTCACTGGTTATTGGCAAGTTTATTTGTTTTTAAAAACCGCATTTGTCGGTCAGGACTTACGCAACACCTCTATTAGTAGGGTGTGTTAGCGCAGCGTAACGCACCATAAACGCTATATGCAGAGCAACTGC
>CAKZHE010000085.1 GCA_936920195.1 uncultured cyanobacterium
GTCTAGCCCTTTATACCGTTTCTTGGTGTAGCCTTTAGCAATCGCATCAGCCGATTGTTTCACCTTAGTCCAGAGGGCTTTGTAGGTAGCAGATACTTGTCTGGGAACATTGCAAGCCATTTGCGCTCCCAGCCCAAATCGCACCCGCAATTCCTGATAAACAGCCTTCTGCAACTTAGTTCCATTGCTGGTTTTCCCCGCATCAAAAGCCACTTGTGATGTATAATTCAAAGCGTCACGATAGGCTAAAGTAGTCTGAGCCACCAAAGCTTTTTGCTCGGCAGTCAGATTGAGTTTTAGCTTGGCGGTGATTACTTGGGGCATTACCTTCACGAACTCTGATGTTATTCTACGCCGTGAAGACAGGAAAAGCCAGGGGTCGAAGCCCGAAATTTGTTCGTTCATCGACCACCCCCGTGTTTCGTCGAGATCTACGGTTGTCGGTTGGTTTGGGGGGTAGATCTCTTCACTCACTCGCATTCCTCCCGCCACTCACCTGGGTACAGGTAGAGTGGGGTAATCCTGCTGGTCTAGTTGAATTGAACCGGACTGACGCAACTCTTCAGGAGTCGAACTATGCACTTCATCGATCCCAAAACAGATTTTGCCTTCAAAAAAATCTTTGGTTCTCCAGAAAGCAAAGGCATCTTGATCAGTTTTTTGAATGCTCTCCTCTATGGAGGGCAACCAATTATCGAAGATCTAGAAATTATTGATCCTTATGTGGCGGCTCAAATATTTGGGATTAAAGATAGTTACCTTGATGTCAAAGCCAAGCTGAAAGACGGGACAATGGTCATCATTGAAATGCAAGTCTTGAATGTACCAGCTTTTGGCAAACGAGTTATATATAATGCGGCTAAAACTTATTCGCTGCAACTCAAAAAGGGAGACTTATACCAAAGATTAAAACGAGTAATTGCTCTCAGCATCACTGACTTTGAAATGTTTAAAGATCAACCAGACGAGGTAATTTCTAGGTTCGTCTTTAAGGAAAGAACTCGATTATTTGATTATCCGAATAATGAAATTGAATTGGTATTTATCGAGTTACCAAAACTCAAAAAAAAATTAACTGAAATCGAAACGATCACAGACAAGTGGATTTATTTCATCAAAAATACTGGCAGCCTAGAATCAGTTCCCGAAACAATGGGAACCATCCCCGAAATCCTCATGGCGTTTGAAATTGCCAATGAATCCAATCTGAGTATTGAAGAATTTGATGCGTTGCAAAATGAACTGTTTTTTATCGAAGATCATCAAGGAATGATTGCTATGGCAGTAAATCAAGGTATGCAACAAGGTATGCAACAAGGGATTCAAGAAGGTATGCAACAAGGGATTCAAGAAGGTATGCAACAAGGGATTCAAGAAGGTATGCAACAGGGGATTCAACAGGGGATTCAACAGGGGATTCAACAGGGGATTCAACAGGGGATTCAACAAGGTGAATTAGTATTGATAATGCGTTTATTGACTCGTCGGATTGGGGCAGTAGGAACTGAGATTGAGAGCCGGATTCAGCAATTATCAACCGATCAATTGGCGCAGCTTGGAGAGGATTTGTTAGAGTTCACCAATGCTAACGATTTGATGGCTTGGTTACAGATTCATCAAGATTAGACAGGACTTACGCAAGGACTTATTGTCATCCTGAGCGAAACGCAGTGGAGCGTTCGCGGAGCAATAGGGGCAACCACGGGGGGATTGCCCCTACAAAACGCTATATATAGAGGCTCTGCGTAAGTCCTGTCGGAGATTCTTCACTTCGCTGTCGCTCCATTCAGAATGACAGAATCTCGTTAAAGTGCGTAAGTCCTGATTAGAGGTTTGGTGTAGGCGATCGCATCAGTACCATTTTTCCCAAGATTCATTAAAAATCGAAGTATCGGGGAAAGCTGTCGGATTGCCATTGTCTTCCAGGCGACGGCGCAAAACTTCTAACTGAGGTGAGGGATAAGGGACATTTTCCACTAATTGATAGGGCATAATTCCCTGCTCTAGGGCAAAAGCGGCTGTTATTCCCGCTGCTGCTCCAGAAGACCATTCAAAGGAATGGACTCGATAGGCAGCGGCGGCAATATGACTGGTGGCAATACTTTTACCTGCTACCAACATATTATCGATTTTTTGGGGAATCATGGCTCGGAGGGGAATTTGGAAGGGATAGGCATTACCAGCACCTTGTCTTTCTCCCTCCCGCTCCGTATTGCCGGGAAGTTCCGAAGGACTTTTGGTCATACAAGGATGAAAATCAATGGCATAGTGACCAATGCCCACAGAATCAGGATAGATGCTAGAGCGCGATCGCCGTTTAACTTGTTCTACAGGGGTTTCTCCGCTCAAAACTGCCGGAATTTCTAATCCAGACAGAGCAGTTAATAAGCTCCGATACATTTCTGGGGGCAAATTCTGGCGGTAATAGTCATCCTGATAATTGCGGCGAGAAATATCAATTTCCGAAACTTGAAATCCTTGGGGATAGCCAAAACTTGGTCTGCCAATAATTCGCCTTCCCTCGCGCATATAAGGATATTTGGACAAACCGCTGACTGTTCCCATTGGCGAATCCAATCCCCTTAATAAGCGATGGTTGGGGTCAGGTTTTTTGACCCCATTGCCTAACTGAGAGTCCGTAGTCCCAGCTACTAACCAATAGAAATAACCTAAAGCCAATTCTTCGCCTTTTCGCAAAGTTTCAGTTCGCAGTCCTCCCAACCAACCACCGGGTTGTAACTGTCCAGTCGCCTGTAATTGCTCCCGTGCATAGACTAAATTATCGGCGGCTGTTCCCGGACGGTAGTCATTGCCCCACAACCAGTTTTGCATAGAAATATCCCCAGGGGTGGGGGTAGTAAATCTAATCCCGCTAAAGGATGTGGGTTCGCCACTTTGGGACTTCCAAATTCGGCGATAGGTAAAAATCAGATCGAAATTGGCAAATTTCGCGGCTTCGTAACTATAGTAAGGGGTGTATTGTTCATAAAACGGCGGCATCACATTGGTTTGGGGTTCTGCCGTCGCCTCCATCGCAAAGGTATAGGTAAAACCTTGGGTGCAATAAGGATCTCCGGTAACACTAGAGGCCGAAGGTTCCAAATGGGAACGGGGGTCAATTCCTAGTTGATAGGGAACGTCTGTCAAACCAATCAATTCCCCGGTTTCCGTGGCATCAACGATATACCAATGGGCTGATTTAGTGGTAGAAGTTGGGGATGGTGGGGGAACAAAGCGAAAAATACTCTTTTCAAAGCGCTGGGAATTGGAGTATTGATAAGAATCTTCTATGGTTTGCGATAAGGTTTCGGTATTTAAAGGTGGCGCTCCGGGGGCAGGACGGTGTTGAATGGCGATCGCACTCTGAATTTGTTGCCCGGATTGATTCATCTCCACTTCTTTGATTACTGTGGCAGGAAACCATTTTAGTTGTCCTCCCCCCCGTTGAGCGGCATCCTGCAAAATTCCATATAACAGTTGGTGTGCGTCCTTGGGCAAAAAGCAAGATTCGCTCACCCAACATTCTCCTGGATTGCGCCGCCCATAATAGTTTTCAATCTGCTGGCGCAGTTCTAGATAGCCGCGTGGATAAAACAATCGTTGTCGCTGGGTAGCTCTTTCATCTAAGGCGGAAGTACCTTGAGCTGAAATTTGTCCCCCTACCCAATCGGTAATTTCCGTCAGGCAGACAGTTCGCCCTGCCAGCAAGCCTTCATAGGCAGTTGCTGCCCCCGCCAATCCCCCACCAACCACTAAAATTTCGCAATCGATAGTTTGTTCTGGAGGTCTGGCAGGAGCCGCCCAAGCCATAGGGATAAGGCATTCCAGCCACGTTAAACAGAGAGTAAAGAGAGTTAGCGATCGCTTCTTCATAGAATTTTTTTTTGAACTCTTTGAACTGGTTTTGAACTGGTTCCCAGGCTCTGCCTGGGAAGCGATATTGAGAGGCTCTGCCTCGGCTGTTGACTCTGCGAGGTTTTGGGAGATTTTATTCATACAATAACGCGGCTCCTAAATCCCCCAATGCTGGGGGACTTTGAACCTTGGGTATCCTGTTCCCCCCAAAGTTGGGGGGTTAGGGGGGCGATTATCATGCCGAAAATCAGTTCAGAAACTGCATGAACAAAAACTCCATAAAAAGGCCCAAAGTCAACAGCCTAGGCAGAGCCTCTCAATGGGCATTCCCAGGCAGAGCCTGGGAACGAGTAATCAACTCCCCATCACCCCATCACCCCACCTCCCCAACCCTGTGACACTTAATTTTCTGGCAGGGCGGCGATCGCGAGCGACAAAGCCGCAACTAATATTAAGCAAGGTCGCCGAGCTATAACAATTCATAATCGAATTTCAGCCCGCATTGCGATTCCTGTGCTAAACTGCTAGTTGAAGTAGGCATTCATTTGTTAACTTAGTCTTGGTAATTGCTATAGAATCTAAGTGTAACAGTGAGAATGAGAATGCCACTCTTTCTTGAAAGGTGTGAGGAAAAGAGAAAGATGTCTAAGATTTTGTGGAAATCGTTGCTTTTTAGCCCAGCTATCCTGGGTGCTACTCTGCTTGCTTCTACAGGAGCGATCGCTGCTGAAAAACAAGCCCCTTCGTTAGAACCAGCCCAATTCTCCCTCTCCACTGGCAAAACTCAGCCAGCCAACAGCGAGATCAAGCTGCCTACCCAAGTCGCCGCTGCTCCTAGTGCGCCCGCAGTAGTAGTTAAGCCAATGGAAGCTACCACCCCTTCAGTTGTGGTACCTCCAGCCAATTTAAAAGTTGCTCAAAACGCCCCAGCTTCTGAAAACGGTGGTGTTTTAGAACAGTTGAACCGCTACAGCAATGAAGGTAACGGCGGCAACTCTCTGAACCAAATCACCAACGTTTCGCAATTCTCCGATGTGAAGCCGACAGATTGGGCTTACGGTGCATTGCGCGACCTAGTAGAACGTTATGGTTGTATTGCTGGTTATCCCGATGGCTTCTTCCGGGGCAACCGCGCCATGACCCGCTACGAATTTGCCGCTGGCTTGAATTCTTGCTTGAAGCAAGTAGAAAAGCTGATTGCCTCCGTGGGTGGTGATTGGGCAACCAAGGAAGATTTAGAAAAACTGCGTCGCCTGGTATCAGAGTTCCAAGCAGAATTGGCAACCCTGGGAACCAGAGTTGACAAGCTGGAAGGTCGGGTACAATTCCTGGAAGATCACCAGTTTTCTACCACCACCAAGCTAGTCGGCGAAGCAATTTTCGCCCTCACCAGCCCCTTAAGCACAGTCAGCAACAGCAACACTGTTCTGGCAGACCGCGTGCGTTTGGACTTGCAAACCAGCTTTACCGGGAAAGATGTCCTGCACACCCGTTTAGCGGCTGGCAGTACCTCGGCACTGATCAACAACACCAATATTAAAAATAATTGGGCTGATAATGGCAGTGCCTTCCAGACGCATGAAGGAACCCAAACCTTTGACCTTTCTGCTGGTGGTAACAACGTCGTTCTAGACTGGTTAGCCTACGAGTTCCCCTTCCAAAACTCCAAAGTCTACCTTGCTGCCGTAGGTGGTCTTCACAGCGACTACGCTCCTACTCTTAGCCCCTACTTTGATGACGGCGATGGTGGTCGTGGTGCGCTTTCTACCTTCGCTCAATACAGCCCCATTTACCGGATTGGTGGTGGCGCTGGGGCTGGGGTCAGATTTAGCTTAGGTGGTCCAAGCAAGAGCGTATTGTTGCCATCCTCGCTAACCTTTGGTTACTTGGCAGAAAATGGTAACAACCCCCTTAACAATGGTAGTAACCCTGGTAATGGCTTGTTGAGCGGTAATTATAGCGCCCTGGCTCAGGTGAACTTCACCATCAGCGATCGCTTCTCCCTAGCCGCTACCTATGTCAACGGCTATCATGCTGATACAACAAAGGGCATCTTTGACAGCAGCAACCCTGGTGCTTCAGCGGCAACAGTTGGTTCCGCCATTGCTAACATCCGCAACGATGCTAGACTGGGTGCTGCGGTGAATAATTCCCGTGCCATCACCAACTCCTATGGTCTAGAAGCAGCCTTACGGATCAGCGATGGTTTGTCCATTAGCGGCTTCGCAGCCCAAACCAACGTCAGATATATTGGCTTAGGTGATGGTGAAATCTGGACATTTGGTGGCGGTATTGCTCTGCCAGACTTCGGTAAGAAAGGCAACTTGCTAGGCTTGTTCGTTGGTGCTGAACCTACCCTCCGAGGTGCTACCATTAACAATAATGTTGCAGGTGCTTTTGAACGGGACTTTTCATTCCACTACGAAGCCTTCTACAAGTACCAACTCACCGACAATATCTCCATTACTCCCGGCGTAATCTGGTTGACTGCTCCTGCCCAACGGGATCGTAACGCCGATGCTTGGATTGGTACTCTGAGAACTACCTTCAGCTTCTAGTAGTATCACCCTCATTGATTAATTTTAGCCCTGCCCTCCGCAGGGCTTTTTCTTTACAAGCAAAAGTTCGTAGTTGGGCTTTAGCCCTAATCCGGAGGGGCGGGTTTATTGAGATTATTGGTGAAGATTAAAATTCCTGCCCAAACCCGCCGCTACATCAATATTGGGTTATCCCAATTCGTAGAGACGTTCCGCTGGAACGTCTCCTGGCTGAAACGTCTCCTGGCTGGAACGTCTCCTATGGTTGGCGTGGCTGTATAAGACAGGGCTAAAGCCCAACTACGAACCTATGTATTAAACTACGGCAGACAACCGGGGTATAATAGGGTGATACCCTCTTACTAAAAATAAATCTGTGGAACTTTCCTGTAAAACTGAATATGCGTTGCTCGCCCTCCTAGAGCTAGCCATCCGCTATAACGAAGGAGAACCGCTGCAAATTCGGCAGATTGCGGCGCAACAAAATATTCCTGACCGCTACCTAGAACAATTATTAGCCACATTGCGGCGCAGCGGCTTGGTACGCAGCCAACGGGGAGCCAAAGGAGGCTATCTACTCGCACGGGAACCCCGAAAAATTACCCTTTTTGATATAGTGAGTTGTTTGGATGGTTTAGACGCGCAGGAATCGGAACAAGAAACTGCCAGAGCTACCCTAGAAAATGCCGTGATTGGAGACATTTGGCGAGAAGTCCGTCAGGCGGTAAACTTAGTTCTACAACAACATACGCTCCAGGATCTTTGCGACAAGCGAGATGCTAGACGGCAGTTGGACATCATGTATTACATTTAGCCAAGTTAAAACTCAGAATTGAAAGTAATTATGCGTATTGCGAACAATATTACCGAACTGGTAGGCCGGACTCCTTTAGTACAGCTAAATCGGATTCCTCAAGCCGAGGGTTGTGTAGCTCAGATTGTGGTCAAATTAGAGGGGATGAATCCCGCCGCTTCGGTAAAAGACCGAATTGGTGCCAGCATGATTAGTGTGGCAGAAGCACAGGGTTTAATTGCGCCTGGTAAAACAGTCTTAGTAGAACCAACTTCGGGCAATACGGGGATTGCCTTGGCAATGGTAGCGGCAGCTAAGGGTTATCGACTAATTTTAACCATGCCGGAAACTATGAGCCTAGAGCGACGAGCCATGCTGCGAGCCTATGGAGCCGAATTGGTACTAACTCCGGGAATTGAAGGGATGAGCGGTTGTATTCGCCGCGCCCAAGAAATTGTGGACAATACGCCAGATGCCTATATGCTCCAACAGTTTAGCAATCCGGCAAATCCGAAAATTCACCGGGAAACCACGGCGGAGGAAATTTGGCAAGATACCGATGGACAAGTAGATATTCTGATTTCGGGAGTGGGAACTGGGGGAACAATTACCGGGGTAGCAGAGGTACTGAAAGCCAGGAAAGACAGTTTTAAAGCGATCGCAGTCGAACCAGCCAATAGTCCAGTATTATCAGGAGGTCGCCCCGCACCGCATAAAATTCAAGGGATTGGGGCGGGATTTGTCCCAGAAGTGCTAAAAGTGGCATTGATTGATGAAATTATCCAAGTAACAGATGATGATGCGATCGCTTATGCTCGTCGTTTAGCGCGAGAAGAAGGCTTACTATCTGGTATTTCCAGCGGTGCGGCTCTCGCTGCCGCCATTCGCGTTGCCCAACGTCCGGCAAATCAAGGCAAGTTAATTGTCATGATTCAGCCTAGTTTTGGCGAACGCTACTTAAGCACGGTGCTATTCCAAGAACCAGAACCCCGCCCCGTTTCTGCTACCAACTAATTGCTACGATCAAGACGTTCGTAGTTGGGCTTGGGCCCTCCTGATAGTGGCTCAAGCTAGGCTGTTGACTTTGTGCCTTTTTATAGGGTTTCTGGCAGTTTCTGAGTAATCGATTTCGGGATTGATGTAGGGGCGGGTTTGGGCAGGAATTTTAATCTTTACCATAATCTCCATAAACCCGCCCCTCCGGATTAGGGCTAAAGCCCAACTACGAACTTTTTTTACGATCGCCTATTTATATTCCCTATGTTGTTCAACCTGCCAATTTTAGCATTTGAATTTACTTCTCCGGGTTCCACCTTGGTGAATCTCGGTTCTCTACAAATTCGCTGGTATGGTACGCTAATTGCCTCAGCGGTAATTATTGGCCTAACTCTGGCGATGTATTTGGCAAAACGTCGCCAAGTGAATCCAGATTTACTCAGCGATCTTGCCCTGTGGCTAATCGTGGCGGCAATTCCCTCGGCTCGCCTGTACTATGTGATATTTGAGTGGCATCGATTTGCAGATAGTCCCCCAGAAATAGTTAATATTGGATCTTGGGCGATCGCTCTCCCAGCAGCTGTAGCGATTTGGAAGGGAGGAATTGCCATTCACGGGGCAATTTTGGGGGGAACTCTTGCCACCTTAATTTTTGCGAGATTACACAAAATTCCCTTTTGGCAACTAGCAGATATTGTCGCTCCCTGTTTGATTCTAGGGCAAGCGATTGGGCGGTGGGGAAATTTCTTTAATTCCGAAGCCTTTGGCGATCCCACTAATTTGCCGTGGAAACTATTTATTCCCCCAGATCGTCGTCCTACAATCTTTGCCAATTTTGAATATTTTCATCCCACTTTTTTGTACGAATCCCTCTGGAATTTGATGCTTTTTGGGATATTGCTGTGGTTATTTTTTCGAGATGTCAATGGCAAACAACGCCTAAAAACTGGAACTTTGTTTTTAGTTTATATGGCAGTTTATAGTGCGGGGAGATTTTGGATTGAGGGATTGCGGACAGATAGTTTAATGCTGGGTTCCCTGCGAATGGCGCAGGTAGTTAGTTTAACGGGAATTATTTTGGGAGTAGCGGGATTAGTCTGGCTGTATCTCTTTCACCGCCCACTACCAGATATAGTCACAGAGGAAGAATATCAGCAGGCAGAAATTAATCGCCAAAATGCTGAGACTAGCATCCAAAATGGGGATGAATAGGGATTAAAAAAGCCCTAGAGGTTGTCTCTAGGGCTAAACCAGGGTGCATCTACCAATAATTGATTTCCAAACAGATTAGGGTCGATCCGGAAAATATGGTAATTTCGATTGAGCTTGATATTCTTTTGTTAGCAAAATTAGGAAAAAGTTTGTAGTTGGGCTTCAGCAGTGGTAGTGGTAGTGGTAGGGTGCGTTAGCGATAGCGTAACGCACCGTTAACTGGTATGCGGTGCGTTACGCTGCCGCTAACGCACCCTACTAGATACTGCCGAGGAACCAGTTCAAAACTCTCTTCTATTTTTGGTTAGTACAGCTTTTTGATCCCGATTTAATCTATGTTGCAATCAGTGGCAGAATCTAACTCAATCAAATCAACTTTGGCACTCGCCCCAGCAGTTTATATTGTGGGTGCGGGTCCTGGCGATCCAGAATTATTAACAGTTAAGGCGCAAAGAATATTGTCTCAAGCAGATGTAATTTTATTTGCTGATTCTTTAGTTCCCGAACAATTATTAGGAATGGTTCGCCCAGAGGCAGAAATTGTTGCGACGGCGAATCAAACTTTAGAAGAGATTTTACCGATTGCGATTGAAAGAGTGCGATCGCATAAATCTGTAGTTCGGCTCCATTCTGGCGATCCTAGTCTATACAGTGCCATTGGGGAACAAATGCGCCTGCTTTCGGAAGCAAATATTCCCTTTGAAGTCATTCCCGGCATCAGTGCCTTCCAAGCCGCCGCTGCCAAGTTAAAAGTGGAATTAACTGTCCCCGGATTAGTGCAAACTATTATTCTCACCCGCATCAGTGGCAGAACCGCCGTACCACCCCAGGAGGAATTAGCCTCCTTAGCCGCCCATCAAGCGAGTTTGTGCCTCTATCTCAGCGCTCGCCACGTCACATCTGCTCAAGAAAAACTGCTGCAACATTATCCTGCCCAAACCCCCGTCGCCATCTGCTATCGTTTGGGTTGGCCTGATGAGGAAATCTTGATTGTTCCCTTGGCGGAAATGGCAGCAACCACCCAAGCCACCAAGTTGATTAGAACCACTTTATATGTAATTAGTCCAGCCTTAGCTGCCGAAGCTGCGCGATCGCGCCTTTATCATCCCGAACACGCCCATTTATTTCGTCCTGCTCGCCAGACAACTGAAACAAAGCAAAAGGACAATCTCGCATAAAATAAAGTGTGAACCAAAATTCAGGCAGGTAAAGACTTGTTAGACGAACAAGCGAAAAAAACTCTTCTCCGCAAAATTCCCCACGGACTCTATATTTGCGGCGTTAAGGATGGCGAAGAAGTCAACGGTTTCACTGCAAGTTGGGTGATGCAGGCTTCTTTCAAACCACCTTTGGTAGTCAATTGCGTGCGGCAAGATTCTCGCTCCCATGCGATGGTGAAAGCTAGCGGTGTTTTTGCTCTCAGCTTTTTGGAAGCTGGACAAAAAGAGTTAGCGCAGCAGTTCTTTAAGCCCCAACGCCGGATTGGGGATAAATTTGAAGATGTGCCATTTTATTTAGGTGCGGAAACAGGTTGCCCAATTATTACTGAGTCTCTCGGTTATGTCGAGTGCCGGGTAGTGGGTTCTGTAGAACAGGGCGATCATACCGTTTTTGTCGGTGAAGTAATTGGCGCTGGCATTCACCGCGAAGGCGAACCTTTATTGCTAGAAAGTACCGGATGGCAATACGGCGGGTAGTCATCATGACCAACCAAGAATACGATAGCCCTTGGAAAGAAGCGATTGAAAACTACTTTCAGGAGTTTCTAGAATTTTTCTTTCCCCTCGCCGCTCAAGGCATTAACTGGCAACGAGGCTACAATTTCCTCGACAAAGAATTGCAGCAAATTGCCCCTGATGCCGAAATTGGGCGGAGATATGTTGATAAACTGGTACAAGTTTGGCAGAACGACGGCAGCGAAAAATGGGTATTAATTCACATAGAAGTCCAAAGTTATGAAGAAAGTAACTTTGCTGAAAGGATGTTTATTTACCATTATCGCCTATTTGACCGTTACAATCGGTCTATAGCCAGTTTTGCCATTTTAGGAGATGAGCGGTTAAACTGGAAACCAAACACCTACAGCCATGAATTATGGGGATGTAAACTCACTTTTGAGTTTCCCATTGTCAAGTTGCTAGAATTCCAGCAACGATGGGCAGAATTAGAAGCCAGCAACAACCCTTTTGCCACTGTTGTCATGGCACATCTCAAAGCCAAAGCTACCTACCAAAATGATCCAGAGCGCAAGCAGTGGAAACTTTACTTGACAAAACGCTTGTATGAAAGGGGGTATCGGAGACCAGAAATCATCAACCTGTTTCGCTTTATTGACTGGGTAATGCAGTTACCGCCAGAGTTAGAGATTGGGTTTAGAAAAGAAATTAGTCAATACGAGGAGGAAAAGACCATGCGTTATGTGACTAGCATTGAAAGACTTGCAAAACAAGAAGCCATTGAAGAAGGTTTACAAGAAGGTTTGCAACAAGGTTTGCAACAAGGTTTGATAGGCGCAATTGAACTTGGTTTAGAACTCAAATTTGGCAGCGAAGGATTGCAACTTTTATCGGAAATTTCTCAAATTCAGAATTTGGAAGTTTTAGAGGCAATTAAAACCAAAATTAAGACTGCCAATAATCCAGGAGAAATTCAACAAATCTATCAATAGTGCTTAGGAAGCCAGCTTAAAAAGGGCTGGCTCTGTATAGCATTGGCGAGTAGGAATCTCAATGATTAACTCAGTGCCTTCTCCTAGGGAAGAAACACACTTAATTTGACCTCTGTGCCTTTCTACTATACTCTGATAACTGATGGATAGTCCTAAACCAGTACCTTTGCCTACGGCTTTGGTAGTGAAGAAGGGATTAAACAACTGACGCTGGACTTCTTCATTCATGCCGATGCCATTGTCAAAGATATGAATCGCGATGCGATCGCGCTCTAAGACTTCAGTCCGAATCCCAATTGTGGGTTGCCAATTAAGATTTGACTTGCTGCCTCGCGCTATTTGCAGGGCATCAATGGCATTATTAATCACCTCCATAAATACTTGATTGAGCGATCCTGAATAGCACTCAACTAAGGGCAAATTGCCGTATTGTTGATTAACAATAATTTTCTGCTGATGGCTAGAAAATTTCAGCCGACTTTGCAAAATTAAAAGTGCGCTATCAATGCCTTCGTGAATATTAACTTGTTTAATTTCTGCTTCGTCTAGTCGAGAAAAATTCCTCAGCGATTGAATAATATTCCGAATCCGTTCGGCTCCAGATTGCATGGATGCCATAATTTTAGGCAAGTCAGCTTTCAGGAAATCAAGATCTAGTTCATTGGAGGCGGCAACAATCTCTGGTAGCGATTCAGGATAAGCTTGCTGGTAAAGGGATAGGAGCTTGAGCAATCCTTCGGTATATTCCCTAACTGGGGCTAAATTGCCATAAATAAAGCTGATGGGATTGTTAATTTCATGGGCAATACCTGCGACCATTTGTCCCAGACTGGACATTTTTTCAGTTTGAATTAGCTGGGCTTGGGTGTTTTGCAGTTTAGACAAGGTTTTTTCTAGGAGGTCAGCTTTTTTCTGCAATTTGCTTTCGGAAAGATGGAGTGCTGCGGTTGTTTGTTCGTGAAGTTGGACTTGGGCAAGTAATAGTTGATGGATTTCTAATAGTTGATAATTTCCAGATGGTTGTTGGACAACTATGGGTTCATAGATTTGGGCTGGGGGACGTTGCAATGCTTGCCGAACTGCTGTGACAATGGGGGTGTGGCTAGGGAGGATGAATATTTCTGTTTTCGCAAATTCATAGAATGTGACCAAAGATCTTCGGGAAAAGAGTTCTAAGCTATAGGGACGACTCATATATTCAAAAAACCGCTGCCGCGAAATTACCCCAACTAGCTTTCCAGCTTTGGTGAGGATAATTCCTGGCAGGTGGGGATTGGTTTCAAATAGCTTGACGGCTTCTTCGCCAGTGTGATGGGATTCAATCTCAGCCGTGTAGAGGGTTAATTTTTGCAGGGTAAAATTAGGATCGTCAAGGTAGAGGTTTTCTGGGGTGGCGGGTGGCTCTGATGGCAGGAGACTTGAGGTAATTAAGTTCATATATCAATACCAAATTTTATATCGGTGGAATTGACTGCCATTTTATCCGGGTTTTTACTGGTAAGGTAGTGACGTTAATTTCACTGAGTTAGAGATCAAATTACCCATAAAAAGCGATCGCGATCGCTCTTTCCCCTGTTATTCTCGTACTTGCTCCCCTATATCTGATAGTGAACGGTAGAATCTGCGTCCTATGTGAGTTGCTGTCTTAATCTATCAACTATGCGAGGTTTCTGTCCTACGCACAAAGTATTATTGTTCGCGCCCCGGCTCTACTACAGGGCTGTTTCATTCTGAGTTAAAAAATTTGGCAGGTGGGGAGATCGGTATTTTTAGGGACGTGCGGAGAAATGCCCTTGACAATTTGGGCGCTAGGGCGGATCGGTTAAAATGTTAATTATCCTAAACTAATTCATTTTTCAAGTCTGAGTGCCAACAAATGCTGCAATTATTCAAAGATTTATTTTCGCCCAGTCAGTTTATTCCTCACGGACATTGCTATCTGTGGCGATCGCCTTTGGTGACGTTGCACGTTGTTAGCGATTTATTAATTGCGATCGCCTATTTTTCCATTCCCGTCCTGCTGCTGTACTTTGTTTACAAGCGCAAAGATGTACCATTTTTAGGGATATTTACTTTATTTGGCGCATTTATTGTTCTCTGCGGCGCGGGACATTTGATTGAAATTTGGACGCTGTGGCATCCGGATTACTGGCTGTCAGGAATTGAAAAAGCGATGACAGCGTTAGTTTCCTGCTATACCGCCCTGCAAATGGTGACGCTGTTACCGCAATTTCTCTCCCTGCGAACGCCGGAACAATTAGAAGTCATTAACCGCGACTTGCAACGGGAGATTGGGGAGCGGCAAAAAGCCGAGCAAATCCTCAAAAGTATTGTGGCAGGAACGGCGGGGGCAACGGGAGAGAAATTTTTTTCTGTCCTCGTCGAGCATTTAGCCCAAACCCTAGAAGTTGATTATGCGATCGCCTCCCAAACCCTAGGTGAGCCGCCCCAGAAAATGCAAACCCTGGCATTGTGGGCAGGCGATCGCTTGGGAGAAAATTTTGAGTACAACCTCTCTGGTACGCCTTGCCAAATTGTGTTGGGAACAGGCCAACCCTGCCACTATCAGGATAACTTGCAATCCCTATTCCCGGAAATGTCTTTGCTGAAAGACATTGATGCAGTCAGTTATTTGGGATTGCCCCTACTAGATGAATCCCAGCGCCTGATTGGGAATATTTGCATTCTCCACACCAAACCCTTCTTAGAAAACCAGAACGCGATCGCCATTATGCAAGTATTTGCCGCTCGCGCCGCCGCTGAATTACAGCGCAAGTGGGCGGAGGATGCCAGAAAGCGCGCTTATGAAGAATTAGAACGGCGCGTCACACAGCGAACAGCCGACCTCTTGGAAGCAAATGTTGCCCTAGCCACAGAAATTCAAGAACGGATTGCGGCTGAATGTGCTATGCAGATTCGAGAAGCGCGATTGAAACAGCAGCAAGCAGGACTGTTGGAATTAGCTAGCAGTCAGAATATCTATGCTGGTAATTTTAAAGTAGCCTTGCAAGAAATTTGTCATCTGGCAGCGGCAACCCTCGATGTAGAGCGGGCGAGTATTTGGTTTTATAACCAGGATAAATCTGAACTTTTTTGTGCGAATTTATACAAATTTTCGGCCAACCAACATTCCCAGGGATTCAAAATCTCAGTGGCAACATTTCCTAACTATTTTCATGCCTTAGAAAATCGCCAATCGATTGTAGCGGATCAGGCGGATGCCGATCCGCGCACTCAAGAATTTAAAGACTCTTATTTAATTCCCTTGGGCATTACTTCCATGCTGGATGTGCCAATTTATTTTCAAGGCGGGACTGTGGGGGTAATTTGTTTAGAGCATATTGGCAAGCCCAGAGATTGGGTAATTGAAGAACAAAATTTTGCCAGTTATTTAGCCTATATTACTGCCTTGGCAATGGAATCCCGCGATCGCCACCAGGCCGAACTGGAGCGCAAAAAAGCAGAATTGGCGCTGCGACAGCAGTCAGCGGCGATCGCAGCGGCTAGCGATGGCATTGGGATTTTAACTCCGGATGGCAACTACGCCTATGTTAACGAAGCTCACATTCAAATCTATGGCTACGACAGTCCAGAGGCACTGCTAGGAAAAAGTTGGCAAGTGCTTTATGATGCCAGCGAAGTAGCGCGATTTCAACAAGTATTAACTACCACCTTGGCAGAAACGGGTTCTTGTCGGATGGAAGCCATTGGTAAGCGACAAGATGGCAGCACCTTTCCCCAAGAAGTCGCCCTAACCAACATTGAAGGGGGAGGATTAGTTTGTATTGTCCGGGATATTAGCGATCGCCAGGAAGCGGAAATTGCCCTGCGAGAAACCGCCGAACGGGAAAAAGCGATCGCCAAAGTGATCCAAAAAGTCCGCCAAACCCTAGAAATTGACACCATTTTTAGTACCGCCACCACCGAACTACGGCAGGTACTAAATTGCGATCGCGCCATCATCTATCGCTTCCATCCCGATTGGAGCGGTGAATTTGCCTCCGAGTCAGTAGCACCCGGTTGGCAAGCATTAATGCAACGACAAATCGAACAGCCAGAATTTGCTCAGGAAACAATCAATCAAGACAAGTGTACAGTCAAAACTTTGTACATTGCCGACTACCTGATTGAAGATACTTACCTGAAAGATACCCAAGGCGGCATTTATCAGCAACCCCACACTTACCGCAGCATTCCCGATATCTACACCGCTGGATTTGACGCTTGTTATCTAGAACTCCTGGAACAATTCCAAGCCCGTGCCTATATCATTGTCCCCATCTTTTGCAACCATCAACTTTGGGGATTGCTCGCCATTTATCAAAATTCCAGTCCCCGCCAGTGGACAAAAGCCGAGATCAAAATGGTGGGACAAATTGGCGTGCAATTAGGAGTTGCCATTCAACAGGCAGAATTATTAGTCCAAACCCAAAGGCAATCCTTAGAACTGTTGAAAGCCAAGGAAACTGCTGACAATGCTAACCGAGCTAAAAGTGAATTTTTAGCCAATATGAGTCACGAATTGCGAACCCCCCTCAATGCAATCCTCGGCTTTACTCAGTTAATGACTCGCGACCAAACTTTATCCCCCGAAAATCAGCAATCCTTAACAATTATTAACCGCAGCGGCGAACATTTACTAGAATTAATCAATGATATTCTGGAAATGACCAAAATCGAGTCCGGAAGAGTCACCGTAGCTGCTAAAAACTTTGACCTTTATCGCTTGCTCAAAAATCTGGAACAACTCTTGCAACTAAGGGCGCACTCCAAAGGATTAAACCTAATTTTTGATTGCGCCTCCCAAGTCCCACAATATATTACTACTGACGAAGGTAAACTGCGTCAAGTATTAATTAACTTACTGGGTAATGCCATTAAGTTTACTGAGAAAGGTCAGGTGATTCTCCGCGTCAAGTTAAATCCGCAACTACCAGTTAATCTTGCTCAAGAATGCTCTCTCATTTTTGAAGTCGAAGATACTGGCCCTGGAATTGCTGCTGAAGAATTTGATAAATTATTTGCCGCCTTTGGACAAACATCTACTGGAGTCAAATCCGGTCAAGGTACAGGTTTAGGTTTGCCCATCAGTCAAAAATTTGTCCAATTAATGGGGGGAGAAATTACCGCTCGCAGTATCATTAATGTAGGGACTGTATTTAGCTTCAATATTCAGGTGGGTTTGTCAGCAGCCGATAAAATTGAAAAAAATCCCCAAGCTGATTTGCCCAAAATTATTGGCTTAGAACCCAATCAGCCTGTTTATCGAATTTTAATTGCTGAAGATAAGCCCAACAATCGCTTATTACTGATCAAGTTTTTGAGTAGCTTTGGATTTGACGTGCAAGCAGCAGAAAATGGTCAAGAAGCCATTAATATCTGGCAAACTTGGGAACCACATTTAATCTGGATGGATATGCAGATGCCAGTGATGAATGGTTATGAAGCCACCAAAAAGATTAAAGCCAATTTGCAGGGGCAAGCGACAGTAATTATTGCTTTAACAGCGAGCGCCTTTGAAGAAGATCGCAAATCTATTTTGGCGGCTGGGTGCGATGATTTTGTTCGCAAGCCTTTTCAAACTGACGAGGTGTTAGCCAAAATGAGTCAACATTTAGGGGTGAAATATCTCTATGCTGATGAAACAGACAGAGAAGCTAGTACCAATAGCAGTCAAGAGGCAGAAAATTCATCTTTTGAGCTTAATTCTTCGGCTTTGGAAATCATGTCTGTTGAGTGGAGAACTCAACTATTTAACGCCGCTTCTCAATGCAGCGATTTATTGGTAATGGAATTAATTGAGCAAATTCCTCTCGAACAGGCAAATTTGGCAGCGGCGCTCCAAAATTTAGTGGATAATTTTCGGTTCGATCAAATTGTAGAATTAGTGCCACCCAATAATTAGATCAATGTTACAGGTAAAAGCCAGCATGAGTAGCGATTTAGCAAGTTTAAATTCAGCCGATATTTTGATTGTGGATGATGTGCCAGAAAACTTGCGCCTGCTCTCTAATATATTGCTGAGTAAAGGTTACAATGCCCGCAAAGCATTAAATGGACAAATGGCGCTAAAAGCGGTGGCGGGAGCGCTTCCGGATCTGATCTTGCTGGATATTATGATGCCTAATATGAACGGCTATCAAGTTTGTGAATGTTTGAAAACTGACCCCAGAACTGCGGATATTCCCGTGATTTTTTTGAGTGCTTTGAGTGAAGCTTTTGATAAAGTCAAAGCTTTTGCGGCTGGAGGAGCAGACTATATTACTAAACCTTTTCAGGTGGAAGAGGTGCTGGCAAGGGTAGAAAATCAACTGTCGTTAAGAGCCGCAATTAAGCTAAATCAACAATTAAATCTGCAATTGGAAGCGCGAGTCAAAGCACGTACCTTGGAGCTAGAAACGGCGAATCAGAAGTTGCAACAGGAAATTAATGAGCGCCAGTTGCTAGAAGAACAGTTGCGCCAAATGGCGAATAGTGACTCTTTGACTAAATTGGCAAATCGGGCTTTATTTATGGAAAGCTTAGAACAGGCTTGTCAGTGCGCCCAAGCACAGGCAGATTACCAGTTTGCAGTGTTGTTTTTGGACTGCGATCGCTTTAAAATTGTCAACGATTCCCTCGGTCATTCCGTCGGCGATGAATTGCTGATTGCGATCGCTCGTCGCTTAGAAGCATTATTGCATCCCAAGTATTTACTGGCAAGGTTGGGAGGGGATGAATTTGCCGTCTTACTTACCAACTGCGATCTCAATCAAGCCTCCGAGATTGCCGAAAAAGTCTTGCAGGAGTTTACTGTTTGCTTCGACCTGCAAAGATACGAGGTCTTTATTAATGCTAGTATTGGCATTGCCATGGGAAATACTGAGTACCAGCGTCCCGAACATTTGCTGCGGGATGCTGACACAGCCATGTATCGTGCCAAAAGTCTTGGTAAAGGTCAATATAGTGTTTTTACCCCAGCCATGCACGATGATGCCTTGCAAGTGCTTCAGCTAGAAATTGAGTTGCGAAAAGCGATCGAACGACAAGAATTATTTGTGCATTACCAGCCAATTATCTCGCTACCAACCGGAAAAATTACTGGTTTTGAAGCCCTAGTTCGCTGGCAGCATCCCCAACTAGGTTTGATTCCCCCAGTAAAATTTATTCCCGTGGCGGAGGAAACTGGTTTAATTAATCAAATTGGCGAATTTGTGCTGCGGACAGCTTGCGAACAACTGCATCTCTGGCAGTCAGAAAAACTGGTAAATTATCCTTTAATTGCCAGCGTCAATTTGTCGGCGCGGCAGTTTGCCCAAACCAACTTAATTGAGCAAATTGAAAAAATCATTACTGAAACCAGAATTGCCCCGGAAAATCTCAAGTTAGAGATTACCGAAAGCGCGATTATGAATAATCCCCAAGCTGCTAAAATTATCTTACAACAACTGCGCGATCGCCACATTCAGTTGTGCATTGATGATTTTGGTACGGGTTATTCTTCCCTCAGCTACTTGCACCAATTCCCCGTAGATATACTGAAGGTTGATCGTTCTTTCGTGAATTGCTTAGATCGGGATGGCGAAGATGTGGGGTTAGTAACCGCAATTATCCATATTGCCGAAACTATGAATATGAAGGCGATCGCCGAAGGTATCGAAACTCCCAACCAATTAGTTAGACTGAGGGAACTGAATTGCGACTTTGGACAAGGATATTTATTTTCTAAGCCTTTGTCTGTGCAAGACGCTACAGATTTATTGCTGTCAGCCCCAAAATGGTAAAATTATCATGGATTCTGATTTAAATAGCGATTTTAAGGCCGACATTCTGATAGTTGATGATACATTAGATAATATTCGGTTTTTATCCTCCTTACTCTCCGAGCAGGGATATAAAGTTCGCAAAGCTATCAATGGTCAAATGGCTTTAACTGCCGTTAATAAACTTTCGCCAGATTTAATTTTATTAGATATTAATATGCCGGATATGAACGGCTATGAAGTTTGCCAAGAACTTAAAAAAAACCCGCAATCCTTTTTCATCCCAGTAATTTTTTTAAGCGCCCTAGATGACGTAGTTGATAAAGTTAAAGCCTTTCGGGTTGGCGGTTCCGATTACGTGACTAAACCTTTTCAAATTGAAGAAGTTTTATCCAGAATTGAAAATCAATTAACGATTAGAAAATTGCAAGCCCAGATGCAAGCTCAAAATCAACAATTGCAGCAAGCCTTGAACGAACTGCAAAAAACCCAAGCTCAACTAATCCAAAAAGAAAAAATGATTGGATTAGCCCAGTTAGTTGCCGGGGTTGCCCACGAAATTAATAATCCGGTAGGATTTATTTCTAGCAATTTAGCTCCGGCGCGGGAATATATTCAAGAACTACTAGATTTGATTAGCTTGTATCAGCGAGAATATCCTAATTCAACTATTCCTATTCAAGAAGCAATTAAAAAAATTGATTTAAACTTTCTGATTTCCGATTTGCAACAGCTAATGAATTCGATGCAAACCGGGGTAGAAAGAATTAATAATATTGTTCTCGCCTTGCGGATTTTTTCCCGATTGAACGAATCTGATATTAAACCCGTAGATATCCACGAAGGAATTGATAGCGTTTTATTGTTATTAGATCGCCGCTTGCAGCCAGAAGAAGCCCGCCCAGTCATTAAAGTAATTAAAGATTATGGCAGTTTGCCGATGATTACCTGCTATGCCAGTCAGCTAAATCAAGTATTTTTAAATATATTAAATAATGCCATTGATGCCCTAGCCTTGGGCATTGGTAAGCATTTTCCTGCCGGAACTGTCCCGACAATTTGGATTAAAACCCAGTTAGTCGGCACCGAAAAGATTGAAATCCGCATTAAAGATAATGGGGAAGGCATTCCCGAAAATATTCAATCTCGCCTATTCGATCCTTTTTTTACCACTAGATCGGTTGGTAAAGGTAGTGGTTTGGGGTTGTTAACCAGCTATCAAATTATTAATGAGAAACATCGAGGACAACTAACTTATTGTTCTTTGCCGGGACATGGGGCAGAGTTTGCGATCGCCATTCCCATAAAAATTCAACAAAATAGTTGAGTAGTTTAAACTGGTTCCTAGGCTCTGCGTCGCTTTATCATCCGAATATCAGTAAGATCAGCCATAGCGGGTACTTTTGTCCCGGCTTTCGGCGAAAGTCCTTGACTTCTTTGAGAGATTGAATTAAACTGTTCGTATTATGAATCAAGCAATCTGACGGGGCAACCACGGGGGATTGCCCCTACGAATATTAGGTTTTAATTATGTTTAAGCGAATCATCTTAAAAAATTGGAAAAGCTTTCGTCATGCGGTGTTACCACTTGACCCACTTACAGTTGTTATCGGGATCAACTCTAGTGGTAAATCTAATGCCGTTGAAGCATTGGAGTTTTTGCGATTGATAACATTAAGCAACGAAATAAAAACAGATTTAATCTCATCTTCCTCTACCATTCGAGGTGGAGTAAATGGGATCGCATTCAAACCAGAAACTAGATTTACAATTGAAACTTTAATCGAAGCAGATCGAGAAAGTAGCGTTGATTTTTTATATACTATTTCTTTAGAAATAGAACCAAATTTTAAAAACATTCAAATATACCATGAATCATTAATAATGACAATCGATGGCGAGAAAAAAATATTTTTTGAAACATTGCCAGCTAATTCTGAATCGCTAGAAATTAAAGCATTAGTTCGCGATTATCTTTCCGGCTCAGAAGAAACAGAAAAACTATTATCAAGGCAACAGTCAATATTGAGCCAAGTAAAAACATCTGCTATCAACATTCAGATGAACTTTGTATTTCAAAAATTGAGAAATATATTTATATTTAATCCCGAACCATCCAAAATGCGAAATTATTCTGCTCGTTCTGATACTTTGCAAAGTGATGGCTCTAATATAGCTGGGGTATTGGCAGATTTGCCAGATAGTCAGAAAACCGATGTTGAAAATACTTTATTAAAGTATATTCAACATTTGCCAGAAAAAGATATTAAAAAAGTTTGGGGAGAAGTGGTAGGGAGACTAGGAAAAGATGCCATGCTTTACTGTACAGAAGAATGGCAGCCTGGTAAAACGACAGAAATTGATGCCACTACTATGTCAGACGGAACTTTACGTTTTATTGCCATCATCACTGCACTTTTAACCCGACCAGAAAAAAGCCAAATAGTCATTGAGGATGTAGATAATGGCTTGCATCCATCTCGGATCAAGTTATTATTAAGAATGTTAAAAGAAATTGGCGAACAACGAGAGATTGATATATTAGTGACTACCCATAATCCAGCTTTGCTAGATGCTTTAGAACCAGAAATGATGCCGTTTGTAATTGTGGCATATCGAGATCCAGAAACAGGAGAGAGTAAATTAACACCCTTAGAAGAGATTGTTAATTTTCCTAAATTATATGCCTCTAATTCTATTGGTGAAATGGTAACTAAAGGTGCAGTTGAAAGAAGTCTTTCTCGAAAAAGTTAGTTTAAACAAATGAGGAAAGTATTAATTATCGATACTTCAGTTCTCTGTTGGGAAGGTGATGGCCTGAAAAAACTAGGCTCTGAATGGGAATCAGTAGTATCACAAAGAATATCTTTAGGCGATACTACTATTAAAATTCTAGCTGACTATTATTGTGATGAGAAAGGTTTTCAAGTAGAAATTATGACTGGTGACGACCAGCTAAAGTCATACGAGAGAACGCCAAAAATTACTCAACGGAGGAGAAGTGGGTCAACTGCCCCACCCACAAGGGGATGGGGCAGTTGACTGTTATCTAAATTTTTTTGTTTTTTTATTAAGTCCTGATTAAGCGATGCCTTATGAGTGAATATTATTTATCAAGTTATTTTTTTGGAGATAATCGTGAGCCAATTAAACAATTCCCCAAAAATCTCGGACTTGATTGGCGATCCTTTTGCCGCAGGCGGTAGTCGTTCCGTAGAAGCTTGGTTCTTAGGCTCTAGAGCCGAAAATCTGGATGAATTTGAAAAGCTCATTGTTGAGGCCGTTAGGGATCACGGATTTTGGCGGCGAAATTTCCATCCCGGCGACCCTAGTTATATTACCGAAGAAGTCAAGCGCAATCCCGATTTTTTGCAAGCAATAGAACACACCAGAGATAGTTTTAGGGAACTCTTAGCATGGCTGAAAAAATCAGTACCGTTTTTTAGCTTGCGTTATCAGGGTCACATGAACTGGGAAACAACAATCCCCTCAATGTTAGGGTATTTTGCCACCATGCTCTACAACCCCAATAACGTTGCTTTTGAAGCTTCCACCGTCACCACTCTACTAGAAATGATTGTTGGTGACGATCTGTGTAGAATGTTAGGCTACTATGTGCCAACGGAAGCAGAAAAAGCTGAGGGCATGATAGCTCCTTGGGGTCACATTACCTCTGGGGGGACAGTGGCTAATTTGGAAGGATTGTGGGCAGAGAGGAACCTGAAATTTTATCCTTTCACCTTAAGGGAAGCGATCGCCGAAGCCCCAGAACTAGCTGCCGGAAAACAAATTACCATTCGTTTGGCCTATGGACAGCTCAAGGAATTGTTGGAATTAGATACCTGGGAACTGCTCAATCTCAAGGCTGATGATATTTTGGAAATTCCCGATCGTCTCACGAAAGAGTTCGGAATTCCAGCCCAAGATGTCAAAAAAGCCATTGGTGAAACTCCCTATACCCTGCAAAAGATGGGTATGAGAGCTTTTGCCAACAAATTCCTGTCCGATGTCCCGGAACAGCCAGTCTTTTTTGTTCCCGGTACGAAACACTATTCTTGGCCTAAATCAGCTGCCATCTTAGGAATTGGCTCCAATCAAATGCGGGATGTTGGCATTGATATTAATGCCAGGATGCGGATTGATGAACTGAACAGTAAATTGCAAGAATGTCTTGAAAAACGCATTCCAGTCCTAGGAGTAGTGATGGTGATGGGTAGCACGGAAGAAAGTTCCATCGATCCCTTAGCCGATCTTCTTGAGATACGGGAGGAATTTCGCCAGCAAGGTTTAGAGTTTAGCATCCATGCTGATGCCGCTTGGGGCGGTTATCATGCCTGCTTGCTAGATCGTTCCGAAACCGATGCTTTCAGCGCTACAGATGCCCCTAGTCCAGGAGTAGGATTAAGCGCTTATGCCGAAAAGCATATGAATGCTTTAGTTCATGCCGATACCATCACTGTCGATCCCCACAAATCGGGCTACATTCCTTACCCCGCTGGAGCGCTATGCTATCGTAATGGGGCTATGCGCGATTTGCTCACCTTTATTGCCCCCTACGTTAATCATGGCGATGAAGAACCAAATGTGGGCAGCTATGGGGTAGAAGGTTCTAAACCGGGAGCCGCTGTCGCGGCTGTTTACCTGAGCCATAAAGTAATCCGCCCGGATTTGACTGGCTATGGTCAAATTATTGGTCGGGCAATGTTTAGCTGTAAGAAGCTATATTCCCGGCTATTGTGCATGGCTCGCCCAGAAGATCAGTTTGTGGTGGTTCCAGTGCCTCATTTGGCAGCAGCGATTCCAGGGGCAAACAATGAGGCCAAAATTCAGTTTGTCCGCGATCGCATTGACCAAAAAACCAATGCCGAAATTCAGCAAGATGCTGAAGTGATGCAAATTTTGCGGGAAATGGGGCCGGATCAAAATATTCTCACCTATGCATTCAATTTCAGAAATCCTGATGGCGACCTCAATACCGATCTTGACAAAGCCAATGCACTGAATCAAGCCTTATACAAGATTCTGAGTATCAAAGCCGGATCTGATATCTATGGGTACAATTTGATTGTGAGTACCACTAGCTTTGAAGAAGAACATTATGGAACCCTGTTTATGAACGATTATAAGCAGCGGTTGGGGGTGAGCGATCGCTCTAACAAACCCATTACAATCTTGCGTTCCACAGTCATGGACCCTTGGATTACAGAAGCCAAAGGTCGCCCATTTATTGACATCATTGAAGAAGAATTTCGCAATGCTGTCTCCCAAGCTTTGTTACAAACTTCCATCTTGCAAGTATTTCAAAATATTGATAGTAACCAAAATGGTTATGTCAGTAAATCTGAAGTTACTACCCAATTGCGAACTTTGGGCTACACCGATCTGGAAATCGACAACATTTGGAATATTTCGGACTCCAACCAAGATGCCATTCTCTCCTATAATGAATTTCTGACTAATTTTGCGACCTTCCTGATTCTCAAATAGGCTGTAGTTGCGCGATCGATCGCCACCATAAATCAACTGATTAGTAGATTTATGGTGGCGATTGGCCTACTTCAGACTAGGGACTACCAAAACCTCCCAACGCAGTTTTACTAAAACTAGCTGCCCCTTGACTGGCTCGCACCGCTGACTGGGAGAACACCTGAAAGGCTTTGCGAATGTCATTTTTGCTATTTTTGGGGGTAATTACCCACTCATCGCGAATACCCATCTCGCGGAAAAAATCTTGGACATTAGTGCTACCGTTATCAATTCCCATTGCCGCAATAATGTGATTTTCTGCCATTAACATATCTTTATGTTAGCTACAGGTGGTTTCTGCTCCATAAAAATGTATAGTTTCGTTATCTGTAGTCAACTTAAAGAGAATTGATATTACGCAAATATTCAATCTATATGCTATATATGGTAGACGAATGCCATATAGCCCTAGCGGGCATGGCTGCGCTAACGCCCTTACTAAATCTAGAGGCACTGTTGATGCTATGGGTATGTTTACATACTCAATTGCCTGTAGACCATTTGTAAAATGAGGAAAAAAGCATGAAGTTTGGTATTGATATGGGTCATAATTGTCCTCCACACGATACTGGTGCTAGCGGTTGGGCACAAGAAGATAATCTGACAAGATCTGTTGGCACTAGCTTGATTAGCAAACTGCAAGCATTAGGGCATCAGGTAGTTGATTGTACTGCCACTCGTGCTAGCAGTGTTAATGATTCTTTGCGACAAAGAGTTCAGAAAGCTAATAGTCAGAACGTAGATTTTTTTGTTTCCATTCACTTTAACGCCCATAATGGCAGCGCTCATGGCACTGAAATTTATGCCATTAGTAGTACAGCCAGAGAAGTAGCTCAAAATGTTCTGAAGCAAATAGTTCAATTAGGCTTTAAAGATCGCGGAGTTAAATCATCAGGATTTTATGTAATCAGAAATACTAAGATGCCAGCTATTCTGATAGAATGCTGCTTCTGTGACTCTGAAATAGATCGCAGTAAATTTGATGCCACGAAAATGGCAGCCGCGATCGCTACAGGTTTAACAGGCCAGCATCCTAGACCTAAAAACTATAAGCTACAGGTGACGCAAAATACTGTTTTAAAACCCTCCACCGAACAATCAACTAGCTTGCCTCCAGAAAGTTTAGTAGACATTCAGCTAGGGGAATACAAAATAGTTGATTTTAGCTTTGAAGAAGGCCATTATTCAGTGGTTTGGCCTGATGAGAGTAAAGGCCACCGCCGCGAACATTTTGTATTTGCAGGTCATGCAAAAGTAGTTGCTGTTTAACTAGAAAAAAGAAGCGATCGCCTATATTAATTTTAGGGGCGATCGCTTTTTAAAAACCAATTAGGGACTACCAAAACCTCCCAAGGCAGTTTTACTAAAACTAGCTGCCCCTTGACTGGCTCGCACCGCTGACTGAGAAAACACCTGAAAGGCTTTGCGAATGTCATTTTTGCTATTTTTGGGGGTAATTACCCACTCATCGCGAATGCCCATCTCGCGGAAAACATCTTGGAAATTAGTGCTGCCATTATCAATTCCCATTGCCGCAATAATGTGATTTTCTGCCATCAACATATCTTTGACAATGGAAGCTACTGTTTTGGCATTTGCCCTGGCAGAATGTTCGTCAGCCCCATCAGTAATAATTAGGGTAATAGTTCGCACAGGAACACCATTATCCGCAAATTCTTGCGACTTGGCTAACACTGTGCCTAATAATACCACAGTTTGATCGTATAGGGGCGTACCTTCATTGGGTTGGTAGTTCCCCGCATCCATTCGTACTGCTTGTTCAATAGCACAATAGGGATAGAGAACATATCCATTGAGATAGCGATTGTGGGCGAGAATATTGTCTTTTTGTTTGGAAGAAATTAAAGCATCTAGGACAGCATTGTGTCCATCTCGAACTGCTTGGGTATTCCCAGAATAGGCAATTGAACCGGAATCATCGGGCATGATAGTTAGAAGTACCACTTCGCTCGCCATCACATCATCGACACTTACGCCTAATCCAGCTTGAATTTGTGCGCCAATATCGACCACATTTAAAGCTTGGAAGGAAGCAGTAGAAAGTAAGCCTTCTTCTTGGGCAGATTGAAACAGATTATTGAGGTTAGGTGTTTGGCTCATGATCGTTTTTAAGGTTGATAATGAATGGTGAAATTTCGTAGGGGCAATCCCCCCGTGGTTGCCCCGTTAAATTGCAGTCAGTAGTAGTCAGTAACGCACCGTTAACGTAGGCGGTGCGTTACGCTATCGCTAACGCACCCTACGTTTAATTACTCGTTCCCAGGCTCTGCCTGGGAATGCCCATTGAGAGGCTCTGCCTCGTATGAGCGCCAAGCGAGGCAGAGCCTCTGGATATCGGTTCCCAGGCAGAGCCTAGGAACCAGTTCAATCAGTTCAAATGAGATTTAGAAAGAAATATCAGGCCATTGATTGATGGCAGTGGTAGATTTAACTAGGTGCATTCCAGCTTTGGCAAAGCGGCGAAAAGCCTCTTCTCCTTGGTCGGTAAAATCTACTATCCCAGGAACAACAACGGGAGAAGTACAATCTTCTAGTAGATACACTTTTTTGGCTAAATTGGGGTCTTGGACTTGAATTTCAGTTAACAAATCATCAATTGTCCAAGCCACACAATGACTCTTAGCTTGCCCCGCAATAATTACTGCATCATATTCCAATAGTTTCTGAATAAATCGGGCATTCTTTTGGGCAATTGGTCGTCCATCCGCACCGTCTAAAACTTCCGGACGAAGGACGGAATAATTCTCAGTTAATGGATTGCCACCTTTGATTTCAAACCCTGTTTGACTATGGCGAGCAATGCAGTGGAAAAATAGCGCTTCTTCCACTGAGGAAACTAAGGCATGACCAATCCCGCCCAGAATAGAATGATAAGGCCAAATAATTAGGGGATATTTGCCGCCATCGCTGAGTTTTTGGACGTAATGTAGGGCATGACGTTGTAAAGCTAAGTAGTTTCCTTGGGCAACGCTCCAGGCAATAGCCGGGTTAACTTTCCATTTGCCACTATTCACATCCGCGAGGGGAATTACTGTCATGGGTGCGGGATGTTCGCCAGCATCATTAATCCAAAATATCGGATGGAAAATCTGCATGGCGGTGTGAGTATCCATTGTCGGATAAATGGCGGTAATTGTCCCCAAATGACGATAAATAAATTCGCACAGGCGGACGTTATCATCAATGGCTCCCGTGCCAGAACGTCCAGATACAAATAATTCAAATTTAGGGATACAAAAGGTATTTTGGGCATCAATAATCATCAAGCAAATGCGAGTTTTATCTTTTGCGGCTGGTTGAATATTTTGTTGTTTTGCCCAGGCTGCGGCTTCGGGAGCGCGTTCTTGGTAAAGGACTCGCCAGACTTCGCCAACTTTCTTGGCATCGAAGTGGGTAGGAATTGGTAAAGGATTAATGGTTTTGGTAGTCATATTTTCTCCTAAAATTTCTAAACTTTTACTACATTGATTTGGAGACGTTCCACCGGAACGTCTCTACGAACTGGGATAACCCAACATTTTTGAAATGGTTAATAAATTTCATGGCTGCTCCTAAATTTTCAAGCGATTTTTAGCAAGTTGATTTGCCGCTGATTGATAACATATAAACCTTGTTCGCTGGCTAATAATTGACTGCTGGCATTGACAAAAGGTTCGGTATCGGGAAATTCTTTGGTTTTAACTATTTGTCCATTTTGCAGTTCTACTCGCACTACACCATCATCGGTAGCGGCAAGAAGAAATTTACCTGCGGCACATTTTCCTCCTAAAGATGCTAGCCAAGAATTATCGCCTCGTTCTGCTTCGGCTGTGGCTTCAATTGTGCCATTGCTGCGAATAATGGTGCAGCGATTAATGATTCTACCTGCTTCTTGAGTTGCCCAGAAAAACCAGCATCTCTCATCGGCAAATGTGCAGGTGGCATCAATTAATTGTCCTGGTGAAAAGGGAATTTTTACGGTATCATTAATTCCTCTCCTGTTAGTATCAAATACAAAGGCGACATTCAGGTTTCCGGCTCGATAGAAACCAAAACCAAAATTATTTCCTACCCAAAAATGAGTTTGTCCGGCTAATACATCGCCAATATATTCAGCGCCTAAATTGCCGTCTCGCAATAATTGTCCGCTATAAGTCCAATAACGTCCATATTCGTTGACATCAAAGCTGTCAATGGCTAATCGTTCGGAATTTTGGTAGGGAATTAAGGAAATTAATTGTCCTTGTTTAGCAATCAAGGTGGTTTTGCCTTTGATTCTAAATTGTAATTCTGGATCTAGGTTGCCGCTGAGAACCACAAAGTTATCTTCGCGCCGAAATTCACCACTTTGATGATATAACCATTGAATTTTCTGGTTTTGTAAGCTGGCAAATAAAATAATTCCTTCGGTGGCAAAGATGCGGTTGGCGGTGACTGTTCCCCGAACTATGACAGTTAAAGTTGCGGAAAGTTGCGGTAAGGTGGTAGTAATGGTGGTACAGTTGGGACAAGTGTTTCTAGCATATTCAATCCCACAGGTTTGACAGGTTTGCCATTGCAGGTTGTCGAGGAGCGATCGCTCAAATTTCCCCCTTCGATCTTGCTCAAAGATTTGATGAAAGTAGTGCAATAAATTGTCAGGTAACACTTGATAAGGAACGGCGGGTTTAGGATATTTAACTTCGGGATGAAAAACAGTAATTCGATGCAATGGTCTGGCATCATGGGCAATCCTTTTCGTGGGATCTTTCGGTCGATAAACTCCACCGTAGGGATCTACAAATAAAAGAGATTGCATTAACATCACTGTAAAAGCATACCAATCAGAGTTAACTGAATGGGGTTGGTTTAACAAAGGGCGATCGCCATCAGGATCGCACAATAGGGGATCGACAAATCTGGCGGTAAAGACTTTGCTGAGAAATCCCCCGTATTGGAAGGAATCGGCATCAATTAAATAGGGTTGATTAGATTTAATTAAGACGTTTAAATCGTTGAAGTCTCCTAATACGACTTGAGCTTGATGAATCTGCTCTACAATATTGTGTAATTGTTGAAATATTGCCACTACAGATTGGTTGGTAATACCTGCTTGTCGAAAGGCGCGATCGCTATATTTCATTAAAGTAGCGGCTCCCTGAATTAAGGGCATGGTATAACCTAATATAGTTTGCCTTTTTTTATCAGTAGCTAAACTTTCGGGGCGAATTACATAGCTAGGTAAATTTTGGGGGAATTGGGGTAATTTCCGTTGGCGTTCGGCAAGGCGATCGCGTGCCGCCTGTTGTTCCATTAAGTTACCTTGATAGTCGGGATGATTGGGTGGCTTAAAAAGTTTTAAAGCTTTACCATTGCCAAGATCGTAAACGTCTGCTTCGCCACCTTTGCCGATGGCTTTGCTAGGATGGAGAGGGATTTTTTTGCCGTTGAGATAAACATCCATGATTTTTTTGACAGCCAATAGAATTCTTCGTATTCAGGATTTATGCACCTATCCTAAAAATAGGGGCAACCACGGGAGAATAGGGGCAACCACGGGAGAATAGGGGCAACCACGGGAGAATAGGGGCAACCACGGGGGGATTGCCCCTACAGCTAACGCTTTCTAATCGCAATTAAAGTAGTATCATCTGACAGCAACCCTAAAGATTTGGTAATTTGGTGATTTTGCCAGTCTGGTTTAATGACTTCGTTGTTAATTAAAGCTAGACGGCGACGTACCATATCTGAATTAATAAAATAGCGATCTTCTTGCCAAAATTGACTAATTGTGCCAACTGTTTCTGGCTTTCCTGGTAAGTTCTTTTCTGCCCCTTGGATTAAATCAATTACTCCATCCGTCCCAATTAAAATTGAGGAAACTTCCGCAATGGGCAATTGATGATGAATCTGAAATTGCCACTCCGAAGCCGATCTTTCTAGCAATCCATAGGCTAAATAGGGCGGGGCATTGTCGGCAAAGGGACCTAATGATAAAATTTCCCCATTGAGTGCGATCGCACCATCTCCTAATGAAAAAGTTGTCACTCCACTTGGTAAAATCAGCGCTCCCACAATGGTAAATAAAAAGTAGTCGTTGACGGTTTCCGATAAGTTCCCTCCCATCCCCCGCACCAAAGTTTCCAATTGATCTAAAACCTCTTGTCGCACCTCTTCCCAAAAGTTATTTGACTGACTAACTAGATGGCGCTGAATAGCTGCCGCAATTAGCCGTACACCAATTTTTGCCCCTACTTCGCTATGTTTACCGCTACCACAACCATCGCTGACGATCGCGATCGCCATTTCTTCGGTAACATAACTGTAATAGGCATCTTGATTATTTTTCCCAGTTCTCAGATGGTTAGTTCCGGCAATCGAACCCGCCGCCAGTTCAAATAGTCTTTTCATAGGTGCTTGGTGTTGCTCATACACTTATGATAGTGTGGATAAAACACAACGTCAATAGTTTTGGCAAAAATTCCCATTAT
This sequence comes from uncultured cyanobacterium, assembly GCA_936920195.1. Lineage (GTDB taxonomy): Bacteria > Cyanobacteriota > Cyanobacteriia > Cyanobacteriales > FACHB-T130 > CAKZHE01. The sequence continues at coordinate 31,800 of CAKZHE010000085.1, forward strand.
GCCCCACACCTACGAGTTTCCCAGACCTGCTCTGACAGTCGATTGCGTCGTCTTTGGCCTAGACGAACAAAACTTATTGAAGGTAATGTTGATTAAAAGGAATTTGACCCCTTTTCGGGACGAGTGGGCGCTTCCTGGTGGCTTTGTCCGCATTAGCGAATCCCTGGAATCAGCCGCCATGCGGGAATTGCACGAAGAAACCGGGATTGAAAAAGTCTTTTTGGAACAACTTTATACCTTTGGCGACTTGAATCGAGATCCCCGCGATCGCGTTGTCACCGTGGCGTATTATGCTTTAGTAAATCTCGCTGAACAGAAAATTCGTCCTCAAACCGATGCCAGTGCCGCTGCTTGGTTTCCCATCTCAGATCTGCCGCCCCTAGCCTTCGATCATGACCGAATTTTAGCCACAGCGATCGCCCGATTAAAAGGCAAAGTTCGTTATGAGCCGATTGGTTTTGAATTGCTGCCGAAAAAATTTACCCTTTCTCAGTTGCAAAAGTTATATGAAACTGTTTTAAATACCAAACTAGACAAGCGAAATTTCCGCAAAAAAATCCTCAGTATGGATCTTTTAATTGATTTAAATGAAATGCAAAAAGATGTTGCCCACCGTGCTGCCAAGCTTTATCGGTTTGATGAACAAAAATATCGCAAGCTCAAGCAAAGAGGATTTAACTTTGAAATTTAACTGGACTGTGGGGTGGTGGGGTGATGGGGTGATGGGGTGATGGGGTGATGGGGTGATGGGGTGATGCTCGTTCCCAGGCTCTGCCTGGGAATGCCTATTGAGAGGCTCTGCCTCGGATGACAAAGCGAGGCAGAGCCTCGCGATTCGGTTCCCAGGCCGAGCCTAGGAACCAGTTCAAGGGAAGTTAGAATATCGAAAAACTCAGTTTGGTCACCCATTCTCGAAATTTCGCTTTCTCCTATCCCAAATCAAATTTTAATTGTGAGGTTCAACTTTCTTTAAAATTCGCAGTATTGCCACGCACAACACCGCGCCAATGATTGCTAAATACCACAAACCACACCCAGCGGCAATTCCTAAAGCTGCCGATACCCAAATCGCTGCGGCTGATGTCAATCCATGAACTTCTTCTTGTGCCATTCCGGGCGGCGTAGCTCGCAAAATTTCCCCCGCGCCTAAAAAACCTACCCCAGTGGCGATACCTTGGATAGTGCGACTGATACCATCGGGATTGTGTTGAGGACTAACAGCAATAGGAATTAAAATAAATAGCGCTGCGCCTAAACTGACAAGCATATGGGTTCTTAAACCAGCGGGTTTGTGCTTTAGTTGGCGCTCAACTCCCACAATTGCCCCTACCAGCAAGGCAATCCCTAGGCGAAAGAGGATATCTAGGAAGTCTGAAAGAGAAATCTGGGCAGTAGCTAACACAGTTGGAAAAAATTAACTCTCACCCCAGTTTAGTTGTTCTTCAAAGAGAGCGCTCGGTTTGCCGCTCCAATGAAAGTGGGAATACTTTGATATAATTTGGAGTTTGCGGTATTACAAAGCTTGCTTGCAGGAGACGCTCTTATGGCCCGGATGTATTATGACACAGATGCTAATTTAGACTTATTAGCCGGGAAAACCATTGCTATTATCGGTTACGGTTCCCAAGGTCACGCTCACGCCCTCAATCTGAAAGATAGTGGCATTAATGTGATTGTGGGGTTGTATCCCGGCAGCAAGTCGGCGGAAAAGGCTCAGGGAGCAGGATTAACGGTGAAGCCAGTCAATGAGGCGGCTGCGGCTGCGGATTTGATTATGATTTTGCTGCCGGATGAAGTCCAAAAAACTGTCTATAAAAATGAAATTGAACCCCACCTGAAGGAAGGGAAAACTTTAGCTTTTGCCCACGGCTTTAATATTCACTTTGCCCAAGTTGTGCCGCCTGCCAATGTGGATGTGATTATGGTAGCGCCCAAGGGACCGGGGCATTTGGTACGTCGGACTTACGAACAAGGGGAGGGAGTTCCTTGTTTGTTTGCAGTTTATCAAAATGCTTCGGGACAAGCTCGCGATCGCGCTTTGGCTTACGCTAAGGGGATTGGGGGAACTCGCGCTGGTATCTTGGAAACTAGCTTCCGGGAAGAAACGGAAACTGATTTATTTGGGGAACAGGTGGTATTGTGCGGTGGTTTAAGCGCCCTAATCAAAGCTGGTTTTGAGACTTTGGTGGCAGCAGGATATCAGCCAGAGTTAGCCTATTTTGAATGCTTGCACGAAGTTAAACTGATTGTTGACTTGGTGGTGGAAGGCGGTTTAGCCAAGATGCGCGACAGTATTTCTAATACGGCGGAGTATGGCGATTATACTCGCGGACCCAGAATTGTCACTGATGCAACTCGCGCGGAAATGCGGAAGATTTTGCAGGAAATTCAATCCGGGCAGTTTGCACGGGAATTTGTGTTAGAAAATCAAGCTGGTAAACCGGGGTTTACTGCTATGCGTCGTCAGGAAGCCGAACACCCGATTGAAGAGGTGGGTAAGGATTTGCGAGCAATGTTTAGCTGGTTGAAGAAGGTTTAGGTTGACATACTCCCCAGCCAATCCGGAAGGGCTGAAGCCCAACTACAAACCGAGTAGAACTTAAAAGTTTGTAGTTGGGCTTCAGCCACTATCCGGAAGGGCTGAAGCCCAACTACAAACTTCCTGTGGTTTTTTACTTGAACTGCGATCGCATCATCCCGCAAATCAGTTCTAAATTTAAATCCCCCTAAATCCTCCTTTTTGAAGGTGGACTTAGATTACTTGTTCGGCTGAGGAGTTAAGCGCAGATAAGGCTTAACAGCAGTATAACCTTTGGGAAACTTCTGTTTTAACTCTTCGGGATCTTGAATTGAGGGGACAATCACGCAATCACCGCCATCTTGCCAGTTAGCTGGAGTAGCTACGCTGTAGTTGTCGGTGAGTTGTAAGGAATCAATCACTCGCAACAGTTCGTCAAAATTCCGCCCGGTACTGGCGGGATAAGTGAACGTCAACCGGAGTTTTTTGTTGGGGTCAATGATAAATACCGACCGCACTGTTAAAGTGTTGTTGGCATTGGGGTGGATCATATCGTAAAGGTCAGATACTTTCCGATCCGGATCTGCCAGAATGGGATAGTTGAGTTGGACGCTTTGAGTTTCTTCAATATCGCCTACCCAACCTTGGTGAGAATTCACATCGTCTACGCTCAGTGCCAGCACTTTGGTATTGCGCTTGTCAAATTCTGGCTTCAGACGGGCAACTTCGCCTAATTCGGTGGTGCAAACCGGAGTAAAGTCCTTGGGATGGGAGAATAGCACTACCCAGCTATCCCCTGCCCAGTCATAAAAATTAATTTCGCCTGCTGTCGAGGCTTGGGTAAAATTGGGAACTTGATCGCCTAATCGAAGGGTCATAACTGAACTTCCTGTGAACTTAGAGAGGGAGATATTTGTCGATCGTGCCACAAAAGTCCACTTTTCCGATCGGAATTCAGATATTTTTAGGATTTGTGGCAGATGTTGATTTGTACCAGGTCAGGGGTTTTTGTCTAGGGGCGTTACCCGGCCTGTAGGATCTCAGGATATCATTATTGGGAATTCTGGTTTGCTCGATCGCGGCACTAGATGAGAGGATAGAAAGCAAAAGTTAAAGTCTTAGCCACGATGTTTGCTGTCATCTGGCTTTTTTAAGGAGGAAGGAAATTAATGAAACGATTGGTTAGTCTACTGGCGTTTTTGGTGCTATTGGTGGGATGCTTGAGTTGGGTAAGCTGGCCTCAACAGGCGATCGCTGCTGATTTGACAAGTTTGGCACTCCGCCCTACTTTGGTGGCAGAATTGAATTTGCGGAATGCGGCTGATGCCAAGCTGGGTACGGAGTTTGGCAAGAAAATCGATCTTAACAATACCAATGTGAGAGCTTTTCGCAAGTATCCAGGGTTTTACCCCACAATTGCCTACAAAGTGGTGAGTCATGCGCCCTATGAGAAGGTGGAAGATGTCCTGAAAATTTCTGGACTGACTGACGACGAAAAGAAACTCCTGGAAGCTAATTTGGACAAGTTTGCCATTACTGCTGTTGACGATACTTTCGTTGAGGGTGGCGATCGCTATAACAACGGCTACTACTAAACTGGTCTAGTAGCAGCTTTTTTCCCAACTGGTAGCTAAACCCACTCCTAAAATTAGGGGTGGGTTTAGCTTTAAAACCCTATATTTAGTTAAGACCAACAACAATTCACCCCATCACCCCATCCCCCCACCTCCCCATCTCCCCATCTCCCCATCTCCCTACCTCCCCATCTCCCCATCAATGAACATCCCCCCCCAATTTGATGTCTTAGTAGTAGGCGCTGGTGCGGCTGGACTTTATGCGGCGCTGTGCTTGCCCGATAATTTACAAGTTGGTTTAATTGCCAAAGATACTCTGTCTACTGGGGCGAGCGATTGGGCGCAAGGAGGAATTGCCGCTCCCATCGATCCGGCTGATTCTCCGGAACTACACATAGCAGATACCATGAGGGCAGGGGCAGGATTGTGCGAATTGACGGCAGTAAGGTTTTTAGTCGAAAATGCCCCCCAATGTATCCAATCTTTGGTAGGAATGGGGGTGGCTTTCGATCGCAAAGGCGAAAATTTGGCTTTGACTTTGGAGGCTGCTCACTCTCGCCCTCGCGTCTTACACGCCGCTGATACGACTGGCAGGGCAATGGTGAGTACCCTAGTAGCTCAAGTTTTACAACGTCGAAATATTCAAGTTATTTCCCCTGCCTTAGCTCTGGGTTTGTGGCTCCATCCCCAAAGTCAATGCTGTCAAGGGATTAGTTTGGCAGTGGAGGGGAAAATTATCTGGGTAAAGGCAGGAGCAGTAGTATTGGCAACGGGAGGGGGAGGACAAGTATTTGCCCAAACTACTAATCCGGCAGTGAGTACGGGGGATGGGGTGGCGATCGCATGGCGTTCTGGGGCAGTATTAAGGGACTTAGAATTTTGCCAGTTTCATCCCACGGCTCTAACTAAAGTTGGTGCGCCACGCTTTTTAATTAGTGAGGCGGTGCGGGGGGAAGGGGCGCATTTGGTAGATGATAAGGGGGCAAGATTTGCTTTTGACTATCATCCGGATGGCGAGCTTGCGCCGAGAGATGTTGTCAGTCGCGCAATTTTTAGTCATTTACAGCGTACTGCTATCGATCCGGCAACGGCTCATGTCTGGTTGGATTTACGCCCGATTCCGGAAGAGAAAATTCGTCGGCGCTTTCCAAATATTATCCAAGTTTGTCAGCATTGGGGCATCGATCTATTTCGAGAACCCATTCCAGTCGCTCCGGCGGCTCATTACTGGATGGGGGGGATTGCGACGGATATTCAAAATCGCACTTCTATCCCTGGTTTATATGCTTTGGGCGAAACTGCTAGTACGGGGGTTCACGGCGCAAATCGGTTGGCGAGCAATTCGTTGTTGGAATGCGTGGTGTTTGGGGCGGAAATGAATGCCATTGCTTTGAGTTGGCAGGAATGCCCGTTGGTGAAGTTGCCGCCAATTAGTTGCCGTTTGTCGCCGGAGGAAGTTACCCAAATTCATGGGTGGCGGCAGGAGTTACCCCGGTTGGTTTGGCAAAGTGCTGGAATTTGTCGGGAACAAGGGGTTTTGGAGGGGGCGATCGCGCAAGTAGATCTTTGGCGGCAGGAGTTTGCTAATCTGAGGCTGAGTCAATCTCTGCTGAATTTAGTTCCGCAGCAAGTGGTTAATTTGGACTTTGCCGATGCCAGTGGGCAATTGAAGGTTTGGGCAGAAACCCGCAATTTACTCGATATTGCCTCTCTGATCTTGAAAAGTTCGGCTTTTCGGACGGAAAGCCGGGGAGGGCATTATCGTTTGGATTATCCTCAACCAGATCTGAGTTGGCAAGTTCATACTTTGGTGCAGAGCGAGCGGTTATGGAAATCTCCGCCGCTGGCAGGGGAATGAAAAAAGTCACGAAGCGGTTTTAGGAAGGGTTGGCAGAAGGAAAGATTTAGGGGGGAATTGGCTGGAAAGCTTTGAAAATCAGCTTAGGCGGCAGGATTATTCAGATATATGGGCGCACCTTTTCCATTATGAGAACAGCATACCAAATCGGTCAAAAATTAGCAAGGGGGTAAAATCGCTTTTTTTAAACCAATTTTTTTGCTGCTCATTTGGGGCGATCGCTCATCAACAAGGAGACTTTGGATATCACCAAAAGGCTAGTGGAAGGTTTCCCCTCTGTTACCCAAAATGTAACTATCGCCCAGAGCGATCGCTGTTGTGAAATTTTGGGAGTTCTTCCGAAAGTCACGAAGCGGCTTTTAGGAAGGGTTGGCAGAAGGAAAGATTTGGGGGGAATTGGCTGGAAAGCTTTGAAAATCAGCTTAGGCGGCAAAATTATTCAGATATATGGGCGCACCTTTTCCATTATGAGAACAGCATACCAAATTGCTCAAAAATTAACAAGGGGGTGCGATCGCTTTTTTTAAACCAATTTAGGGAATAGGGAACAGGGAATAGGGAATAGGGAATAGGGAACAGGGAACAGGGAATAGGGAATAGGGAATAGGGAATAGGGAATAGGAAATAAAGGGAATAGGGAATAAAGGGAATAGGAAATAGGAAATAAAGGGAATAAAGAGCAAAAGTTCATAGTTGGGCTTCAGTATCACCCCATCACCCCATCACCCCATCACCCCACCTCCTACTAATGTAGGGGCAAGAAAATAGTTAGCACTTCCCCTTCTTGAGGGCGCTGCCGAACAATTAATTTGCCTCCCAAGGCTTGAAAAAGGTTTTTAGTTGCGTTCAGATTTAAACTAATATTGCCCGTTTCCGGCTGAAAAGCCAATAATTGCCCCAGGGATTTACCAGTGCCGCTGGCAGCAAATTTACTAAAGTCGCCGGGATGAGCTTGGGATAGTAATTGCAATTTGAGGCGATCGCCTGCTAATGTCACCTGAACTTGGACATGACTGCCTGAAGGTAAGTTACTGGTAAAATTTTCAATTAAACCAGTTAAGACTTGATCTAACATAGCCGGATTGCTGGCAATATTCGGTAGCTTTTTCGGAAGTTCTACATCTAGGGTTAAATTGCGGCGACTGGCTTGTTTTTGCCAACGGGGAATACTATTCTTTAATAACGAATCCACAGGGGTAGCAGTGAGATTTACTAAGTCTTCTTTAACTTTGGTAGTTTCTAATTCCACCGCTCGGAAAATCAACTCCATCCGGTCGATTTGTTCGCTACATTCCCGATCGATTGTCTCTAATCTTTTGATGACATCTGGTGGTAAGTCGCTGCGCCTCAATAACAACCGAATTAATGTCCGAATAGTAGTTAGAGGAGTTCGGACTTCATGGGCAAAGGCTTGCAGAAGTTCGATATCTCCATCTGGGGGAAAAACTGTTTCTGTGTTAACAGGAATTTCGTTTTCCCCCCGTTCATAGGAGAAGTTAAAACCAGTCGGTAATAATTTATAAGGTGGAGTTCTACCAATCGCATAAGGTTTGGTTTTTTGAAGTTCTAATCGCTTGTTTTGAACTGGTTTTTCAGTTTTAACTTCGGCGGGTAAATACTGTAATAATAGACGACTAAATTGAGTTACCGTCCGATAGTCTGGGGCAACCGGAAAAAATTGATCGACTAAGGCATCAAGTTGGGGGAGAATGGCACGGCGATCGCCAATTAAAATTCGATGGCGCAAGGCTTCCCAAGCTATTTGGACAACTTCCGGATCGAAAGAAAATAGAAAGGCAGGAAAATGGTGACGATCTGTTCCCAAAACTAAAACTAAACTAAACTTGGCGGTGAGGACTAAACAAAATTGTTCTGCCACTAAAGGATCGGCAAGCAGCAGCGGTAAGGTATAGGGATATTCGGTGGTTAATGCTGGGGGGAGATTCTCCTCTAAGGGCAGTTGAAAAGGCATTAATGCCAAACCGTGAAATTGTTCAGCACTAAAAATGGCAGTTTTGAGGCGATGATTTAGCTGGGAATTGCTTAAAACTGGCACAGGCGAAACTAAAACCAAACCTTTAACTGAGGATTCATCGGGGACTATTTCCGATAAAAGTAACTGTTCTAGGGCGGCGATCGCTCCGCACCATTCCCGCTCGGCTTTTAATTGCTGGCGCAATAACCGACTGCGATCTCCCGCATAGGCAACCGGGGGAAACTGCTCGAAATCGTCTGTTTCCGGTTGTTGGCTGCGAACTAAAATTTCGCTCAAAGTTGGCAATAACCACTTCTGCACAAATATCCACCCCTTCAACACTAACCAAATGGAGGTTAATTATTTGCCGTCTATTCAAGAGCCTATCGGTATTGAACAAATATTTGAGGGTGTAGAACCGAACTAATAGGTGGCAATTTCCACCATCCTAGCTCGAAACTCAGCTATGATGGGATTATAGGCTAAACCCAGGATCTGGGATGATGAACTTTAAAATTGGTAATTATTGGCTTTTTCTCGCCACTACGCTACTGCTTTCTAGCGCTATCCCCGTAGTGGCTCAAATTGTACAATCTCCCAATGGTCAAGGAACAGTAATTAAAGATGGTAATAATCAGGTTGTAGAATCTAAGACTGAAATTGAAAAATTGTGGCAATTAGGGGAAGAACAGTATCAAAATAGTCAATTTATCGAAGCGATCGCCACCTATGAACAAATTTTATCCCTTTATCTCCAAATAGGCGATCGCGCTGGGGAAGCAGAAGCGCTGGAAAGAATCGGCACTATGCACGACTTTTTGGGCGAATATTCCCAAGCGCTAGAAGTATATCAACAAGCTTTGGCGATTAAAAAAGAGTATGGCGATCGCGCGGGAGAAGGGAGCCTACTAAATAGTATTGGCAACATCTATTATCAACAAGGGGAATATTCCCAAGCTTTGAACTTTTATCAACAGGTTTTAGCAATTCGCAAGGAAGTTGGCGATTTAGTGGGAGAAGGGCGCACCCTGAATAATATTGGTTTAGTTTATAACAGTTGGGGACAATATCCCCAAGCCATTGAATATTTTGAGCAAGCTCTGAAGATTGTGCGGGTGGCTAGCAATTTCAAAGGGATTGGAGCATCTTTGAATAATTTAGGTTTAGTTTACAGTCAATTGGGGCAGTATGACCGAGCCTTTAAATTTTACCAACAAGCTTTAGTTGTCCGCCGCTTTATTGCGGATAATGTGGGAATTGGGACAACTCTGCATAATATGGGGTTACTTTATGACCAACAAAAGCAATATAAACTAGCTTTGGAATTATATCAGCAAGCTTTAGCCGTGCGCCAGGGAGCCAACGATAAAGCAGGCGAAGGAATAACGATTAATAATATCGGTTTGGCTTACAACCAATTGGGCGATCGCGCTCAAGCTTTACAATCTCTTCAACAAGCTTTAAAAATCTTTCAGGAAATCGGCGATCGCTCTAGTGAAGGTAACACTTTTGATAGTTTAGGCACGGTTTACAAAAGCTTAGGCGATTACCAGCAATCTCTGAATTCCTATCAACAAGCTTTGACAATTGTCAAGGAATTGGGCAACCGGGATTTAGAAAGATTAGTTCTGAGCAATATTGCTCAACTGCTGGAAGTTGAACAGAAACCGGAATTAGCCGTCTTTTTTTACAAGCAATCAATTAACCTCACGGAAACTATTCGCCAAGACTTAAGGAAATTACCTCGCGAACAGCAGCAATCCTATACTGAAACTGTAGCAGATCCCTATCGAAAGTTAGCAAATTTATTATTGCAACAAGACCGAGTTTTAGAAGCCCAACAGGTGCTAGATTTATTAAAGATTCAGGAATTAGATAATTATCTACATGACGTGCGGGGGAATGAAAAAACTTCTAAAGGGATAGATTTATTGCCCTCGGAAGAAAAGGTAGAAAAAGATTACAACGATTTACAGGAGAAAGCCATTAAATTTGGTAAAGAATTAACTAAAATCAGGAATATTCCGGAAGCTAGTCGAACTCCAGAACAACAAAAAAAGCTAGCAGAATTGCAAGCTTTTCAGCGGGAAATGCGCCAGGAATTCAATCAGTTTATTAACAGTCCGGCGGTGAAAGCGCTGATTAATCAATTGAATAAGACTACCAGTGGCGAAAATATTAACTTAGAGATTTTAAATAAATTGCAAGCCCAATTAAAACGCTTGCAACAGAATGCTGTATTTCTTTATCCTTTGGTTTTAGAAGACCGAATTGAATTAGTTTTAGTTACTGCCGATTCGCCGCCAACTCATCGCCCAGTTGTCATTAATCGCCAAGATCTGAATCAGGCGATCGCCACTTTCCGCACAGCTTTACAAAACCCGCATAGCGATGCCAAAATTCCTGCCCAAAAATTGTACAATTTACTGATCAAACCAATCGCGGCTGACTTGGAGCAAGCTGGGGCGCAAACTATTATTTATGCTCCCGATGGACAGTTGCGGTACATCCCCCTAGGAGCTTTACACGATGGCGAACAATGGCTCGCGCAACGTTTTCGGATCAATAATATTACGGCTTTAAGTTTAACTGATTTGGATACCAAACCTAGCCATAAACCCCACCTATTAGCAGCAGCATTTACGGAAGGACGCTATACTTTCAAAGTTAAAAATAACGAGTTTACTTTTGCAGGTTTACCCTTTGCCGGACAAGAAGTGGAAAAATTGGCAACGATGGTTCCAGAAACTACTAAATTGCTAGATCGTAACTTCAGCCGTGCCGCTACCATTGACCGAATGAACGATTATAATATCGTTCATTTGGCAACTCACGCCGCCTTTGTGTTAGGACAACCAGAGGAATCATTTATCCTATTTGGAGATGGCGATCGCGTCACTTTGCGCGATGTGGCCACTTGGTCTTTACCTGATGTCGATTTAATCGTCCTTAGTGCTTGCGAAACCGGGGTAGGCGGGCAACTAGGCAACGGGGAAGAAATTCTCGGTTTTGGGTATCAAATGCAGAAAACTGGAGTGCGAGCTGCTGTAGCCTCTTTGTGGGCGGTTTCTGATGGCGGTACTCAAGCCCTAATGAGTGCTTTTTATACTGCCTTAGCCGAGGGAAAATTCACCAAAGCCAATGCGTTACATCAAGCTCAAATTGCCTTAATTACTGGCAATTATCAAGCTTTAGGTTCGGCGCGGGGTGGGGTAGCAGTGGAAGCATTAATTAGCAGTAAACTACCAGATACAGTTGCCCAGCGTCTCAGCCATCCCTATTATTGGGCCCCATTTATTCTGATTGGCAATGGGTTGTGAAATCAGGACTTATGCAATGCCTCCATCCGTAGTAACGCACCATCAACTAATACTATCGATTTAGGATACCATGTAAAGAAGACAGGACTTACGCAGTTGCTCCGCATATAGCGTTTATGGTGCGTTACGCTGCGCTAACACACCCTACTAATAGAGGT
>CAKZHE010000086.1 GCA_936920195.1 uncultured cyanobacterium
GCCGCCACAATATACCAGCCAGAATTGCTCAACTTGTGGAACAGTAGTTCAGAAATCTCTGAGCGAAAGAACTCACCAATGCAGGGCTTGCGGCACGGTGTTAGACCGCGACCACAATGCGGCTTTAAATATCTTGGCAATGGGATTAAATAGGGTAGGGCATACCCAAATTAACGCCTGTGGAGAGTTCGACCTCTGTCAGTTAGATGTTTGTCTGGCTGGTAAGCTGTCTCGCTGAATCAGGAATCCCCGTCCCTTTAGGCCGGGGAGTGTCAACTGGGTAGTTCAAGAGTATAAGATCCTAGAGATAGTCAAACTCTGAACAAAAATTTCAACAGCATGGCACAAGATCGGAAGTTAACAGTCGCAATTACAGGTACATCCTCTGGAGTCGGCTTGTACGGAGCTAAAGCTCTTGCCAACAGAGGGTGGCACGTCGTACTAGCCTGTCGAGATTTAGAGAAAGCGGCAAAGGCAGCAGAAACCGTAGGTATTTCCCCGGATAGCTACACTCTGATTCATATCGATCTCGGTTCTTTACAAAGCGTGCGGCGATTTGTCGAGAACTTCAGAGCTAGGGGGTTAACTCTGGATGCGTTGGTATGCAATGCTGCCATTTATATGCCCTTGATCAAAGAACCGTTACGCAGTCCAGAAGGGTACGAGTTGACTGTCACCACAAATCACTTGGGTCATTTTCTGCTCGCCAATCTGATGTTAGAGGATTTGAAAAAGTCAACTTATGCAGACAGGCGGTTGGTAATTTTGGGAACAGTCACCCATAACCCCGATGAATTAGGGGGGAAGATTCCCCCGCGCCCAGATTTAGGGGATTTAGAAGGTTTGGCAGCAGGATTTCAAGATCCCATTACCATGATTGATGGAAAAGACTTTGAGCCTGTAAAAGCCTATAAAGATAGCAAAGTCTGTAATGTGTTGACGATGCGGGAACTACACCGCCGCTATCATGCTGCCACTGGGATTAGCTTCACTTCTTTTTATCCTGGTTGCGTTGCTGAAACGCCGCTATTTAGAAACCACTATCCCCTATTTCAGAAAATTTTCCCCATTTTCCAGAAGTACATTACTGGGGGCTATGTGTCTCAGGAATTGGCGGGGGAAAGGTTGGCGGCAGTGGTTGCCGATCCGGAATATCGTCAATCAGGAGCCTATTGGAGTTGGGGCAATCGCCAAAAGAAAAATGGTAAATCCTTTGTCCAACAGGTTTCGCCCCAAGCTCGCGATGATGAAAAAGGCGATCGCCTGTGGGATTTGAGTGCTAAGTTAGTCGGATTAGCATAAAACCAGTTGGTAGTTGGGCTTGAGCCACAATTTTATATTGATAACTCAAACTCAACTACAGAAATAACTCTATTTAAATAAAATAAAGTACACTAAAACTTTGCTTAAAAGCCGAGTTTTATGAAGAGTTTTCAAAGACTGTTTAAACTGACTAGACAAGAAATAGTAAATTCGAGTATGACTTTACATAGATAGGGGGTGTATGCGTTTCAAACACCACCCAACGAAATCTATATCTAAAATCAAGCGAAAGCGCAGTCACTAGCTATAAAAACAACGACTTACCACCTTCACAGAGAGAACCAAATGAACACCAAAGTATTTTCCAAGTTAACTGCTGCGGCTTCCGCCCTACTTCTTGTAAATCTTGCTGCCCCTGCCCATGCTAGCACTTTGTTTGGGACGAGCGGTATTAAATTCGACCAAGACACAGTTGTTGATTTTCAACTGAATCAAACTTATGGTGCTTTCACCTCAATCCTGAAAGTGTTTGAGGTCAACGATGGTGTTCCCACAGCTGTTACCCCCGGTGGGACTTTGTTTTCGGAAAACAAACCTTCTGATAACTGGGGAGAGAATAACTGGCTGGGAACCTGTGGCGATACTTTGACCGTTTGTACAAATTCCTTCACCTTTAAGGGAGGAGTTGAGTACGCCTTGGGGTTGTCTAGCACTTTGTTTAGTAACTCCAACTATAACAATACAGTTTACTCAACGACTTCCTTAAACCCAGGCAGCACTCAACAATTCGTTTTTGGCTCTTTCGGCTCAACTGCTGCCGATGGTACTACTACCTTCAATCCTACTGCCTATCAATCTGGCGATCCTTTCAACGCCCCATTAAAAATTAGCGTTGACGATCGCGGCAATGCCAACGATGCAGACTTCCAAGATTTTAACTTTACCGTTATATCTGCTAGAAAAGTTGTTCCTGAACCAGCTACCCTAGGTGCAATTGGAGTAGCAGTAGTAGGATTGATGGCATCGCGCCGCCGCTCTGGAGCGAAAAAAGCTTAAATTTCTCTAGGAAAAATCCCTTGGTAAAAGCTGTTGGATAGGCTATTCAACAGCTTTTTCAGAATTTACGCAATACTCCATATATAAGGTTCGCTAAGTGAGAGTGAGAAATACGACAGATATTAGGAAATTATAAGTATGTTAGAATATCAAAAAAACTTATTTCCTAATGCCAAAGAATCAACATAATTTTTGGGAGTAAGGACAATGCCAAGGTACAGCGTAGAAGAGGTTTTAGGAATTATTCAGGCATTTACTCCTGAAGAAAAACAACAACTAAAAACCCAGCTACCCAGTGTTATTGATATGAATACTGTAGCTACTACTCCGCAACAATCTCAAATTCTCGGTAACATCACCATGGGTAGTGGTAATGCTTTTGCTGCCCAACAAGTAGCTGATGGAAATATTGACTCCACTCAAAACAATATTCAAGCTCCAGTTAAAAATGCCAATTTACAAGAAGCTTTGGAAATATTACAAAAGCTTAAGCAGGATGTTAACCGCAGTGATGCTTTAAACCGGCTAGAGAAGAACAATATAGAAGGAAACATTAAGTTCGTAGAAGAAGAAATAACCAAGCCGCAGCCAGATAAAAATTTATTTAACCAGGCAATAGAAGGTCTGAAAAAGGGCTTGGAAATAATATCTCTAGTAAAACCTGTAATGAAAGTAGCGGACTTAGTTTCTCAAATATGGGGAGTTTAAGATGACTCCAGAACCTCTAGGCACTCAACAACAAATACAAACTTTTGGCGATATTTCTATGGGTGAGGGAAACACCTTAGTCATCACTCAAAGAATTGAGATTTCTGTTGCATCCGTCCAAGATCGCCCGTTAATTAAAACGTCACCTTATAGGGGGCTAAAAAAGTTTGGTTTAGAAGACACAGATTATTTCTTTGGTAGAGACCAGTTAATTACTAGTGTAGTAAAAGCGATCGAAAATAGAAATTTTACTTTACTTTTAGGTGCGTCCGGTAGTGGTAAATCATCACTAATACGTGCAGGATTAATACCTCAAACTCCAAAAATACTAGAAGCCGAGTTTTGTAACTTCACCTTAACTCCAGACAAAGATCCTTTTAAATCCCTTGAAAGTAGCTTGCTGAGTTATGGATATAAACAAGAGCAAGCTAAAATCGCATTAAGAGGTGAGTCAAATACTTTAGCTGAAGTTATCAAATTATTGAAAGACACTGATTCAAAATGGTTAATATTTATAGACCAGTTTGAAGAATTATTTACAATTTGTCCTAACTTGAATAAAAGTAAAAATTTTATTGAAGGTATTGTTAAGATTGCTAGTTCTCAAGATAATTCTGTAAAAATAGTCATCGCTATGCGAGGTGATTTTTTAGACAAATTCAGTCCCTATCCTAGGTTTGCGGAAATTGCACAAAAGAATATTCAACTCATCACAGATATGCACCCTGATGAATTGAGGTTGGTAATTGAACAACCAGCAGCAAGAAATGGTGTGGTTTTTGAACAAGGACTTGTTGAGGAGATCATTAAGGATGTTGAGAGGCAACCAGCTTATTTACCTTTATTGCAATATACTCTTGATTTACTCTGGAAAAGTTCTAATATTGCCAACCGAACTCTGAATGTGAAAACCTACCGTGAGATTGGAGGGGTTCGAGGAGCATTACAGAATCATGTCGATAAAATATACAATAATTTAACTGAACTAGAAAAAGCAGAAACTAAAAAGATTTTTCTAAGGTTAGTTGATATATTAGGTTCTCTTGAAAAAGCAACCCTAGTTGGTAAAGCAGTTAGTAGAAGAGCTTATTTGTCAGATTTTCCAAATGAGATTTTATTGAGAAATACTTTACAAAAATTGGTCGATAATAATTTGATCGTTAGCAATCTAGAACAATCAACAACTTTAAAAGAAAAAGCCACCGTAGAAATTGCTCACGAAATACTAATTAGTTCATGGCAAACATTAAAAAATTGGATTGAAGAAAGTAAAGAAGTCATAATTATCAGAAATAGACTGGCTGACGACGCTCAAAGATGGAATAAATTGCTCATAAGTAAGACAAAAGCTGAAGACGAGCTATGGAGTGGTTCGAAATTAGACCGAGTTTTAGAGCTAAAGGAAGAAAAATTGTTTGAACTAGTAATAGGTAGTTTCAATGAGGAGCAGGATAAATTTATTATTGAAAGTGTAGCTTTGCGCGATCGCCTTCGTAAACAAGAAGAAGATCGCATTAGAAAAGAAAAAGTCCGTCAAAGACGACTTATATTACTACTAAGTCTATTATCAGTCTCAATATTGTCGGTTTTTGGATTAGGGAATTTCGCAAATTATCAAGAAAAAATAAGTAAATCTCTTCAACTAGCTAACGGTTCAGAAACCAACTTAAACATAGACACTACTCGCAGCCTTTGGCTAGCAATTGCAGCCAAACTAACGCAAGATACACCGCCAGCTGAACTTGCTTTATGGAATGCTTTGCAAGCCAATCATGAACGATATCATTTAATTGGACATAGCAAAGAAGTAATTTACGCTGAGTTTGCTCCCGGAAATCCCCAGCGGATCTTAACAGTTAGCAGAGATAGCACTGCACAAATATGGGATTTAAAAAATCTTGCTCATTCAATGTTATTAAAAGGACATGAAAATGTAATAACACATGGTAGTTTTGATCCCCGAAATTCCAATCGCATTTTAACTGTTAGCTATGATGGTACTGCTCGCATTTGGAATTTGGAAAATCCGAATAATCCAATCATCCTAAAAGGGCATGAAGCGGCAATTAACTACGGCAGCTTCGATCCCAAAAATTCTAATCGAGTATTAACAGTAAGTAGTGATGGTACGGCTAGAGTATGGGATGTCAACAACCCTAAAAATCCTTTGATTTTAAAAGGACATGGACGTGATGTATGGGTAGGCAGTTTTGATCCGCAAAATTCCAATCGAGTCTTAACCGTTAGCAGTGATGGGACAGCTAGAATATGGGATCTCAGCCAGCCAGATAAACCGCTAATTTTAAAAGGTCATAAGAGTCAGGTGATCTATGGTAGTTTTGATCCTAAAAATTCCAACCGGATTTTAACAGTAAGTAGCGACAAAACTGCTCGCGTCTGGAATTTAAATACCCCTACTAAGCCAATCATTTTACAAGGTCATTTAGAAACTGTTAATTACGGAGTTTTTTCTCCACACAACTCCCAGCAGGTTTTAACTGTTAGTAATGATGGTACAGCAAGAATATGGGATTTAAATCATCCAGATCAACCCCAAATATTAAAAGGCCATGAAGGAAAAATACTTTACGGCACGTTTAATCCTGAAAATGGTAATCAAATCTTGACAGTTGGCGAAGACAAAACGGCTAGAGTTTGGGATGTGTCAACATCTACTACGCTTTTTATACTTCGCGGTCATAGTCAACGTATTTCTTTCGGTGTCTTTAACCCCAAAGAGCCAAGTCAAATATTAACTGTTAGTGATGACTCAACCGCAAGAATATGGGATATCAGCAATATTACATTAAAACCTATAAATGGCAGCAAGAATGCAGGTAATTCAAGTGTTGTCACTAGTATATTTTCTCCGATTAATCTCAATCGAATATTGACTATTGATACTAACGGGACAGTAAAAGACTGGGACTTGAAAAACTTAAAAAATGTCCAAACATTAATCAAACTTGGGGCAATAAAAAATGCTTGGTTTGCACCCAATAATCCCAACCGCATTGCAGTTATTAGTTCTAGTGGAAAATTTTATGTTTGGGATATTCAGAAACCTAATCAACCTTTAGAACTACCTCAAGGGGAGGGAGAAATTCTCGAACTTCGGTTTGACCCTAAAGATTCTAACCGTATATTGAGAATTAATCGGAATCACACTGCAACAGTGTTGAATATAAGTGATATGATTTCTAAAGAACTACCTTCTCTAAGTCTCATAGGAGAAGGCGAATTTGACCCCAATGATTCAAGTAGGGTAATCACAGGTAGCACTGATGGAACAGTTCGTATTTGGAATATTAACCAATCAACTAACAAACCTGTATCAGAGTTTTCTGCTAGTCAACAGCAGATTTGGCGTGTAGCTTTTGACACAAAAAATTCAAACCGTCTTCTAACTATGGGCAGTGATGGAGTCGCTCGTGTATGGGATTTACCTAGTCTTAGTATAAAAACAGAATTAGCGGGACATCAACAAGCAGTAGTTGATGGTAGTTTCGACCCAAATAATTCTAATCGCATACTGACTGTTAGTAGTGATGGGACTGCCCGCGTTTGGGATTTAAGAATACCCAACAATCCTTTAATTATAAAAGGAGAATCTAGGCAAATAATTTCAGGGAGCTTTGATCCACATAATTCTGCTCAAGTAATAACTCTTGGTGATGATGGTAGGGTAGCAGTCTCTACTATAGATAGTAAAGATTTACTCAGGTTAGCATGGATTAATATCAGTCGTTGTTTTACTGAGCAGGAACGCTCAAATTATAACCTGATATGGCTACAACCAAAAAATTTATTGACTTTGTTAAATTTTTCCGATTCCAGTTATCAACAAAAAAATCGTCCATATTGCAATCAAAATTAATCAACCAAAATGAACAAGAATCTAAAATTTTTTCTTCTGCTAATTTACATCACTAGCCTGACTTTAGGATGTAGTCAATCTAATAGTTCATTAAAAGACAGTCGGAGAACTTGGTGGCCTCAAGAATCAAGGAATAATTCATCGTTTTCAAATGATAATATATGCCAATCTTTGACATGGAATGAAGTCAAATATTCTCTTAAAAATGTACCCAAAAATTATCTTGATCTAGATAAAGCTTATTCCTATATCTCGCGCTGTGAAATCAAAGCATTTGAATTAAATGATTTGATAGACATTTATTCATCTACGAATGAAGTTGAAACTCGTCTGAAAATTTTATCCGCCTTAAATATTAAAGTTAATTTATTACAAGATACTCAAAAAGCGCTAAATTTTTATCGAATAGTGGCTTCAGATAATAATATTGCTTTAGTTAAAAAAGCTATTGAAGGATTAGCAAAGCTCAATCAGATAAATGAAATAGTAAATATATATAATTCCAAAAACAACGATAACGTTCGTAGGGTGATTTTAGAAGAAATTAACTCAGAAGCATTGAGCAAATCAATTTCCATAGAAAATAACCCCATAATATTTAATTTGTACAAATCAATACTTTTTAGTCAAAATCGTTCTCTTGCTCCTATAGCATTGAGAGGAATTACTAATTCATCAAGTGATGAAAGATGGAGTAACTGGGGATGGTCAGTAGATGTTGTGAGGATACTAGAAGAAGCAGTCAATAAGGATTTTTATAAATTATCTTCCTTGGATTCTTCTGAATTACTAGCTCTTGCTAATAAGTATCCAAACTCCAAATTTACGAAAGCTTGTATAGAATATCGATCTTTCACAGAAGGCTCTTATTTTGGTCAGTCTGGCGGCTCAAAATCTGTTTTCCGTCAACCGTTTGAACCATCAAGAGAAATTGAATTCTGGCCTAAATTTCTGGAACAATATCCAGATCATCCAGGTTCAGATGATGCGATGTATCGTGTAGCCCGTGCTTATGAAATGAAAGGAGACTATGAAAGGGCGATACTTTGGTATTATAAGTCTTTCCAAGCATTCGATGGTGATATGCATAACCATGCCAAAAATAGAATACTTTTTATAGTTGATTTATTGTTGTCTAGTGATTCTGTAACTATCTTTCTTAAGAAGCATCCTGAACATCCTTTGGTGCCGTATCTTATATATAGTAAAGCAGTACATTTTTTGAGAGAGGACAAACTTGAACTGGCTCAAGAAGAAATGCAAAAGTTTTTAACTGCCTATAAAAATAAAACATTGCCAAAGCTTATTAGCTGGTATTATGATAATCCTTACCTAGATTGGGATTTCTGGAATGGTGTAGAAGAACAAAGTAATCGCATCAAAAAACTGATTGAAATTCAGAATAAACCACACAGTGATTCTGCTCTTTATGAAAAAGCTGCGTTTTGGTTCCAAAATGATTTCCTGGCATATAATTATCTTTGGCAAGGTGCTTCTCAGAATATGTTATCCCGTTTTCTTCCTGATAAGTGGGAAGGTGCAGCTACTTCGACAAGCATGAGTATAACCTATCAATTTTTGCAAACTGCAAGAGAAGGATATAAAAGACAAAATCGCTATCTAAGAAGTATTAGTTTATTTGAGAAAATGCTCGAAAATTATCCCAAATCTGAATTAGCACCCAAAGCTAAATATTCGATTGCATTAAACTATTACTACTTAGAACACTTTGGATATTCTATTCCTTCTGATAAAACTTTATCTTGGGCTGATATGGCGATCAAAAACTATCAAGAGTTAATCAAAGATTTCCCTGATAGTTCTTTAGCAGATGATGCAATGCTTGTCATTGCCTCTCTGAGTTCTAGACAAGATGCAGTATCAATTCTTGAAAAACAGTTAAAAGATTATCCGGGTGGAGATAGATACAAAGATGCTGAATTTCTACTCAATCATTTAAAAAATCACTAGTTATGTAGTAGAATCGGTATTCGGATGTCCTATTTAATTGCGGTAGTTTATGAAAACAAAATCCAAAGTTATTTTTTTTACTTCTGGACTAGCTTTAATAGTTATTGCTGGTTCGATAATTGCTTTGAAAATCATACCTACAACTATAGCTTATCCAACGGGGCAAGACAATAATCAACAAAATAGCAAGAATACGATTGTGTTTGCAATTCAGCCAAAATTTGATTTAGCAGGAGAATATAAAGAAGGACTAGCACCTGTACAAATTGATAACAAATGGGGATTTATCAACAAAAATGATCAGGTAGTTATTAAGCCTCAATTTGATTGGGTTGGCAACTTTTCTAAAGAACATTTGGCAGGAGTAACTATTGGTGACAAGAGTGGATTCATTAACCAGGAAGGAAATTTTATTATTAAACCGCAATTTGATGAAGTTAGAAGCTTTTCAGAAGGTCTTGCAGCAGTAAGTGTTCAAGGAGTAGCAGGAAACAGTGCTAATGGCAAGTATGGTTATATTAATGTGCAAGGTCAGTTCATTATTAAACCACAATTTGGTGCAGCTGGAGAGTTTTCTGAAGGACTAGCACCGGCAAGAGTGATTGACGAGGGATATGGCTATATTGATAAAAGTGGTCGCCTAGTAATTAAGCCACAATTTTATGATGCTTATTCCTTTCACGAAGGATTAGCATCCGTGCGAATTGGCTATATCAATAAGAAAGGAGAGATAGTTATAAAGATTGGTAGTTTCACGAATGACTTTTCAGAAGGACTGGCATCTGTACAAACTGGTGGGAAGGCAGGATATATCAACAAACAAGGAAAATTCATCATTAAGCCTCAATTTGATGGTGCTTTGGGCTTTTCAGAAGGACTCGCTCCTGTGCAGATTGATGGCAAGTGGGGATATATTCGTAATCCTTTAAATTGATGACGATTCTAGGAATAATCCCTCAATAAAAGCTGTAAACTAAGGAATGAAAAATTAATAAGCCGATCTTTTTGGAAGTGACAGATATCCCAAATTTACCAAATTAATGAGAGATTTAACACAAATCCGGGTAAAACATCTTCTCCTGATAACGTTGTTGGGTTCTCTAAAATTTCTTTTTCTCTCCCCTGGCGATAAATTTCTACTTGGCGGTTTTTGCGGTTGATTAACCAACCTAAACGAGTGCCATTCTCAATATATTCTTGCATTTTTTCTTGCAGGAGTTTTAAGGAATCGCTAGGAGAGCGCAATTCTATAACAAAATCAGGGCAAATTGGTGGGAATTTTTCTTGCTGTTTGGGGGTGAGGGATTCCCATTTTGCTAAGGGTATCCAAGCTGCATCTGGGGAGCGCTCTGCACCATTAGGCAGTTTAAATCCACCAGATGAGTCAAAGGTTATTCCTAATTTAGTTTGTCGGTTCCACAAACCCAGATCCAGGTTAACTTCTGAATTAAACTTACTTGTTTCGCCCCCAGTGGGTGGCATAATAATTAAGTCTCCTTTGGCTGTACGTTCTAATTTTAATTCGCGGTTAGTAATACAAAGTTGATAAAATTGCTCATCAGTGATGGGGGCAGTTTCTGGATTGTTTAAAATGAAGGCCGTCATGTTTTTATCTCCTTTCTACTTGGCAATTTTTTGATTTCAAGATGATTCTTTCTATTCATAATTCCTAAGCTTTTCCCCACGAATTGATAAATCTAATAATTCCATTGGGTGCATTAATAGGGTTTGCTTGCCCTGTAATTGTAAGTGTTTTCTGATTTGCAGAGAACAACCAGGATTAGCCGAAACAATTAAGGTTGCTCCCGTATTCACTAAGTTTTCAACTTTTTGCTGCCCTAATTCATCGGCAACTTCTGGTTGCAGCAGATTGTAAACTCCGGCACTGCCACAACAGAGGGCAGCATCTAAGGGTTCTCGCAATTGGATGCCAGGAATTTTCTTGAGGAGTTGCCGGGGTTGAACGCTAATTTTTTGTCCGTGGAGTAAATGGCAGGCATCTTGATAAACTACTGTTAAAGGTTCTGTCGTGACTGGTGAAAGTTCCGCCGTCAAGCCCACATCAGCCAGAAATTCTTGAGCATCTTTGACTTTAGTGGCAAATTCTTTAGCTTTAATCCGATATTCTGGATCGTCTTGTAAAATATGCCCGTATTCTTTTAAAGTATGACCGCATCCTGCCGCATTGATAATAATATAATCAACGTTGCTATCGGCGAAACAATCAATCATTTGTCGGGCTAAAGATTGGGATTGTTTTTCTTGTCCTTGGTGGGCGGGAAGGGCGGCACAACAACCTTGGGGTTTGGGAATGACGACTTCGCAACCATTGGCAGTTAAGACTTGAATGGTGGCTTGATTAACGGGGGAGAAAAATAGCCGCTGCACGCAACCTAAGATCATACCGACGCGGTAGCGTTGTTTGCCAACGGCAGGAATAATATCTGGGGGTTCGGGAACAAAGGCATCGGCAGTAATTTCTGGCAAAATGGCTGCCATCGCGGTTAAACGGGGAAAAGTGGTTTTTAACCACTGATTAGAACGAATCAGATTTTCTAAACCTGATTTTTGGTAGATTAAAAATGGCGCGAGCAACATTCGCAAGCGATTAGGATAGGGGAAAAGCTGAAAGATTAGGGTACGGATGAGACGTTCGGGAAGCGATCGCGGGTAATTTCTCTCTACTTGGGGACGCATCGCCGCAATTAACTGGTCATATTCTACCCCAGAGGGACAAGTGGTGACGCAAGCCAAGCAGCCTAAACAGGAATCAAAATGGGGAACAGTGGATTCAGAGATGGCGGCTTCTCCCTGACTAATCGCATCCATAGTATAAATTCTCCCCCTAGGAGAATCCATTTCTTTACCAATGACGCGATAGCTGGGGCAGTTGGCGAGACAAAATCCGCAATGGACGCAGGTACTAATTAATTTAGGATCGGGGGGATGTTGGGCATCGAAGTTAGTAGTAGCAGACAGTGGTGATTGCATGGGGAAAATTAAAATTTTAGAAACCAATAAAATTTAAACCACAAACCGATTGGGACTTAAGATATTTTTGGGGTCAAATTGCTGTTTGAGGCGGCGCATCACATCCAAACTATTGCCAATATAGCCCCAAACATCGATCTTTTCTTTCAGTTCCGTTGGTGCTTCCAAAATAGTCAGAAACCCCCCTTGGGATTCGCAGTAACGCCGCAGAGCTAAAATCTGACTGATGGCTTCTGTGGCTGGAAATCGCACCATTCCTAAACCTTTGCCCGCATGAATTAATCCCATCCCCCCAGAGGACAATAACTCTAATTGGGTTAAGGTGGCAACAGCAGCAGCGGGTAATACCCCAATTTTGCAGATAATAGCTGGTTCGGTTTGACTAGGAGATCGTTGCCATAAAACCCCTTCATCATCCGCTATGGTAACTGATAAGCCTAAGTGTTTTCCCAAGGCTAGTAGGCGCTCAGATTGGGCGGTAACGCTGGCTGCCACGCTTTGGAAGCGAACCAGTAAAGTCAGATTTTGAGCTAATCCTAAACAGGTGGCTTGGCGGGGGGAGAGCAAATCAATGGCGGTGGGTGTTAAAGCCGAAGTCAGTAATTGAGCAGCGATCGCCGCCATAGCGTCCCCATTGCCTGTTACAATCGAAGTTTGGGATGTTTCCGGTAGCGGGTAAACTCTAAAGG
Source organism: uncultured cyanobacterium (assembly GCA_936920195.1). Classification (GTDB taxonomy): domain Bacteria; phylum Cyanobacteriota; class Cyanobacteriia; order Cyanobacteriales; family FACHB-T130; genus CAKZHE01. The sequence continues at coordinate 12,556 of CAKZHE010000086.1, forward strand.
TGACTTGGCTGATAATTCCCAGGGTGCCAAAGGAGCCAGTCAACAATTTCATTAAGTCATACCCGGCAACATTTTTGACCACTCGCCCTCCAGCTTTCGCAATTTGTCCGTCTGCCCGGACAAAAGAAATACCTAAAAGTTGGTCGCGGACGCTGCCATAGCGTTGCCGTAAGGAACCCGCATCTGCGGTAGCCACAATGCCTCCAGCGGTGGCTGGGTGGGGAATTGTGGGATCGAGAGCCAGAAATTGTCCGGTTTGGGCTAAAATCAGTTGGATTTGAGCTAAAGGCATCCCCGCTTCCACAGTAATTGTCAAATCCGCCACCGCATGGTCAATTAACCGATTCATCTGGGCGGTACTGACAACTAAATCGACATTGGCTAGGGAGCCGCCCCAACTCAGTTTGCTGCCACTGCCACAGGGTAGAACTTTCCAATGGTAGCGGTGAGAGAGGGACATAATTTCAGCCAGCACAGCGGGGGTGTCTGGGCAAACCAGGCAACTAGGGGTAGTTCCCGGCGCGATCGCTCTCAGGATCTGTTTTTGTTGTAGAGGAGAAATATTGTCCCAGTCCCAAATCCCCAGTTGCGAACCAACAACGGATTCAATTTCAGAAGCGATCGCCTTCATGCCTACACCAGTCATTCTGCTACCACAGTCAAAGGATATCCCAATCTGGGGAACTACAGGCGATCCCAAAAATCTTTATGATTAATTTATCTTTATCGCACAGATCGGCGCATCTGATACTTTTAATCCGGTCAATCAAAATACTAGGTTTATCATGGCTCGTCGCAAAAACTCCAGATCCTTACCCACCAAACCGGAGAGAGTTACCCCCTACGATCGGGAACAACTGCTGAATCGGATTGCTACCCGCATCCGGCAATCTTTGGAGTTGCAGGAAATTTTGACGACAACAGCGGTAGAAATCCGGGGGTTTTTGGATACAGACCGGGTAAAAATTTACCGCTTCTATACTGATGGTAGCGGGGAAGTCATTGCTGAGTCAATTAAAGGCGATCGCTTGCCCTCTCTCTTGGGATTGCGCTTTCCTGCCAGTGATGTTCCCACCCACTCGCGGGAAATGTTCGTCAAAGTCCGCCAGCGGGTAATTGTGGATGTGGCTTCCGGACAAAAAACCCTCAATTGGCTAGATAAAATGCCAGCAGAGGATCTTCGTCATTTAGACAAGTCCCGCTATCAACCTGTAGAACCCTGTCATTTGGAATATTTGACCAATTTGGGCGTTAATTCTTCCCTCGCCGTGCCGATTTTGTACCAAAACAATCTCTGGGGATTGTTGGTTTCCCACCACATTGAAGCTAGGCATTTTTCGGAACGAGAATTAACTGTAGTTCAAATGCTAGTCGATCAAGTATCGATTGCGATCGCCCAAAGTTCTCTTCTGGCGCAAGCTCGCCAGCAGGCGCGGCACGAAGCCATGTTGCACCAAATCAGCAGCTTGTTACATTCCCCCCTAAATATTGTCGAAATTCGCCAAACTGTCTTAGAGGAGACAGTTAAAGCCCTGCAATGTTCTGGCGGCAGGCTTTATCTGACTGCTGAACCCACCGGGCAGCAAGCCGAAGTGTATCTATTTGGCAAACAGCCTACCCTGCCGTGGATTGAAGAAAGTCCCTTTTGGCAAAGGATTATGGGTTCTCTCAACTACACCCCGGCGGAAATTGAAGAGGACGCACAGGGATTTAGCTGTCAGGTATTGCCCAATCCCCTAGAAAAATTTGCTATGCCAGAAGTCAGTCTTTTTCTGACTAAAAATAAAGACAGTCCTTTGAGCAGCCAAGACTTGAATGGCAACTTGTACATTATTTCTGATATCTATCAAGAACCGCAACTCAAGCCCCTACTCGCTGCTTTTCAAGAGCCAATCCGCTCGATGATGATTGTGCCTTTGCAATATCGCCAACAATGCGTCGGTTGCTTAACTCTATTTCGAGATGAATTAGAAACTGAAACTTTGTGGGCGGGGCGAAACGATCGCGATGTCCGTAACTTACGCCCCCGCAGTTCCTTTGCCGTTTGGCGAGAAGTTAAAAAAGGCCAAGCTCAAGAATGGGATGCGGAGGAAATTAGGTTAGTGCAAGCCCTAGGAATTCACCTTTATATGGCGGTGATGCAGCGACAAGTGGAGGATACCATCCGCCACCAAGCTTCCCACGATTTGCTGACTGGATTGCCCAATCGTTTACTATTTAATGACCGTCTATCTTTAGCTCTAGCTAATACTCAGCAGCAAGGGGAAATGCTGGCAGTGGTATTTCTAGATTTGGATGGCTTTAAAACTATTAATGATACCCTCGGTCATGCGATGGGCGATCGCTTGCTGCAAAGTGTCGCCAAGCGCCTATCTAGTTGTTTGCGAGAAGGAGATTTAGTGGCTCGTTGGGGGGGAGATGAATTTACGCTTTTGCTGGCTCCCATTACCTGTGCTAAGGATGCCTCTCAAGTTGCCCAGCAAATTTTGGGTAATTTGAACATTCCGTTTATCTTAGACGCGCAAGAACTGTATGTAAAGGCGAGTATTGGCATTGCCCTAGCGCCCTATGATGGCGAAGATGCCGAAACTTTGCTGAAAAATGCTGATGCTGCTATGTACCGTGCCAAACAGCAGGGAAGAAATAGCTATCAAATGTACACGCCTGCTATTGGTAATAAAGTTTTAAAACGATTAGTTTTAGAAAATAACCTCTATAAAGCTTTAGAAAGAGAAGAATTTTTGCTGCATTACCAGCCCCAAATTGAGATTAGTACCGGAAAAATTGTCGGGATGGAAGCACTGATTCGCTGGCAATCAACCGAAATGGGATTGATTGCGCCGGATCAATTTATTCCCCTGGCTGAAGAAACAGGTTTGATATGTCCGATTGGGGAATGGGTACTGCGAACAGCCTGCGATCGCAATCGAGCTTGGCAGCGTTTAGGTTTACCGCCGATTCACATTGCGGTCAATTTATCCGCCCGCCAAATTCAAGATAAAAATCTCGTCAGAAGTGTGGCAGAAATCTTATTAGAAATAGGTTTAGAACCTAGCTATCTAGATTTGGAAATTACCGAAAGCGTTGCCATGCAGGATATAGATTTAACTATTTCGGTTTTGAAAGCTTTGCAAAATATGGGCATTCAAATTTCTATGGATGATTTCGGCACGGGCTATTCTTCTTTGAATGCTTTGAAACACTTTCCTTTAACCTATCTGAAAATTGATAAGTCTTTTATTCGCGATTTAGTGAATGACAGCCACGACGCGGCAATTATTAAAGCGATTGTGGCGCTGGGACAGGGTTTAAATTTGAAAGTAATTGCGGAAGGGGTAGAAACTAAGGAACAATTAGAATTTCTGCGTTCTGTAGGATGCGATCGCTTACAAGGATATCTCTTTAGTCGCCCTCTCCCTGCCGAAGCTGCTACTAAATTATACATTCAACAACAGGGAACAGGGAATTGGGAACAGGGAACAGGGAATTGGGAACAGGGAACAGGGAACAGGGAATTGGGAACAGGGAATTGGGAATTGGGAATTGGGGAATATTATTAATATCATTGGCGGGAGCAAAATGAGTTATAATGATGGCATAGCAGTTATATAACGTTAAAGAATCAGCGATTCTATGAGTGCTGCACTTGTGATTAGCTTGCTTCTACCAGGTTTGACTTTTGCTTCGTTACCTACTGAACCATTATCCCCACAGGTAACAAGAGAAAAGACTTTGTTGGCATCGGCATCAAGAAATTTACCAGTAGAGAATTTAGAAATTATCCCGCCACCTTTAGGAGAAATCGCCGATAATAGCTGTCACGATCTCCCCACGGGAGTAGGAATTCCCGGATTTCGCCCAGGAATTCACAAAAATGACGTAATTCGGATGTTGGGCGTACCCGTTCGCAGTTCTTCTGGCTATTGGCCTAATACTCGCGCTGTTTCCTATGAATTAATTCCCGAACAGGTGAGTTTAGGCTTTTTATTCGATCAAAAATCTCAGAAAATTCGCCAAACTGAGGCATCCTTTGCATCTGGAGTCAGCGACGAATTAGTTTTACCCACATTTAAAGCTATGCTGGGTTGTCAGATGGAAGAACGGATTCAGGAAGGTTTGCAACAAGTCCGACAACACAAAATTCGCCGCTTTAACTTTAATTTGGAAAAACTCAAAGGGGTAATTGAACAGGAAGGGCGCAATCGCATTTATATTGGCATTTGGGAAGCCGATTTACACTAAATTAGGGATGGCGTGGTGGCAGAACTAACCGGGGAAAGAGCTTACTGGCTAGCTTGGTCGCGGATTTCGGGCATTGGTCCAGTATTATTGCGCCGCTTGCAACAATATTTTGGCAACCTGGAATCAGCTTGGCAGGCTGGTTATGGGGAGTTGCAGGCAGTAGAAGGGTTTGGCGAACAAACGGTTAATGGGATTATTAAAGAGCGATCGCAACTTAATCCTGAACAATTTTTAGCACAGCACCAACAGCAAAACCCCTTTTTTTGGACTCCCGCCGACTCCGATTATCCCCGCTTGCTGCTAGAAATTCCCAGTCCACCCCCTGTCCTCTACTATCGAGGACAACTGCAACCTTCGGAAATTCAAGGTTTAGTTCCAGCCGTTGCCATTGTTGGCACTCGCGACCCTTCCGACTATGGTAGGAGATGGACGCGGAAAATTAGCACCGTTTTAGCTAAAAAAGGTTTTCTGATTGTTTCTGGGATGGCAGAAGGCATCGATACCGAAGCTCATCGCGCCTGTTTAGAAGCTGGGGGAAGGACAATTGCTGTTTTTGGGACGGGGGTAGATGTGGTTTATCCCCATCGCAATCAAGAGCTTTACCAGCAGATTTTAAACCACGGTGTCGCGGTTAGCGAATATCCCGACGGTACGCCCCCAGACCGAGTTCACTTTCCCCGTCGCAATCGAGTGATTGCCGGATTGAGTCGAGCAGTGCTAGTCATGGAAGCACCTCATAAATCCGGGGCATTGATTACTGCTCATATAGCTAATGATTTTTTTCGAGATGTTTATGTTCTGCCTGGTTCCTTGGATAATTCTCGCTGTTTAGGCTGTTTGGGGTTATTGAATCGGGGAGCCAACGCAATTTTAGGTGAAAGGCAATTATTAGAAATGTTGGAGGGAATGCCTCAACTGGATTTATTTCCCCAGAGTAATCCAGCGGAAAAATTCCCCAATTTGTCGCCCCAAATGAAACAGGTTTGGCAAGCGATCGCCTACGAACCCACCAGTTTTGATACCATTGTGGAACAAACTGGTTTAGCGGCGGGATTAGTTTCTAGCTCTTTATTAGAGTTAGAATTAATGGGGTTAATTTCTCAACAACCGGGAATGCGCTATCAAAAGACATAAAAAATTGAAAATATGCCAAATTTAAGATTTAGACAGGAGCAGTAATTTTATGGTGCAATTATCTGAAAAGCTTTCATTGTCAGAGTTTCTGGAATTACCAGAAACCAAACCTGCTAGTGACTAAGCTGCTACGCAGCTAAATTTAATAAACAGCGTCACCTTTATTTTTGAGCTTCCGCCCCCATTGAATAACAAGACCTCCTTCATTTAATAACTTATTCAATAACTCTTCTAGCTGTAATCTTCTGGTTCCTTTTCAACTACTTCTAATAATTTTACATTATACAATCAAGCTGCGTAGCAGCTTAATCATGCCCCAGCCTTGAAAAAGCCGATGCCGGAATTGCTGCTTCTGGGGCTACCGATGCTGGTATAATTGAGCCAAATCAAGATCCAGCGGAAACGATTAAAAAAATCGCAAAGGCGGCAATTCATTGACTGATTTAATTCTGTTTTGGCATCGGCGGGATTTACGACTTTCTGATAATATGGGATTGATGGCGGCTCGCGAGCAAAGTCGGAAGATAGTAGGCGTGTTTTGTCTCGATCGGAAGATTTTACAAGGTGAGGATGTAGCTCCAGCTAGAGTCAGTTATATGATCGGTTGTTTGCAAAATTTGCAGCAACGGTATTTGGAAATTGGCAGTCAATTATTAGTAATCGATCGGGAGCCGGAGCGGGGGATTGCAGCTTTGGCGGTGGCTTTGAAGGCGGCAGCGGTGTTTTGGAATTGGGATGTGGAACCCTATGCCAAAGAACGCGATCGCGCTGTTACAGAAGCTTTAAAAGGTCACGGAATTGCTGTACAGAATTTTTGGGATCAATTATTACATCCGCCCGATACAATTTATACTGGCAAGAAAACCCCATATACTGTTTATACGCCTTTTTGGAATAAGTGGATTGAGCAGCAGAAGGAACCCCCAGTCACAGATTTAAAAAGTGCCGTAGGTTTAACGGCAGCGGAACAGGAAAAAGCTAGGGAAGTAGGGGGAATAGCTTTACCAACTGCCCAGGAATTAGGTTTTATTTGGGACAAGGAGTTAATTCTTGCACCGGGAGAATTGGCTGCCAAAACTAGGTTAAATGAGTTTTGCGATCGCGCCATTCTGAGCTATCAAGAACAACGCAATTTTCCCTATCATAATGGTACTTCCCAACTTAGTCCAGCCTTGAAATTTGGCACAATTGGCATTCGGACAATTTGGCAAACAGTCACCCAAACGGTTTTTAAAAACCCTACCGACGCAGCCAGGGAAAATATTCAAACCTGGCAGCAAGAATTGGCATGGCGAGAATTTTATCAATATGTTCTCTATCATTTTCCCCAATTGGCAACCGGAGCCTACCGCCAGCATTTCCAAAACTTTCCCTGGGATAACAACGAAACCTATTTTCAAGCTTGGTGTGCGGGGAAAACAGGTTATCCCATCATTGATGCTGCCATGCGGCAATTAAATACAACTGGATGGATGCACAACCGCTGCCGGATGATTGTCGCCAGTTTCCTCACCAAAGATTTAATCATTAATTGGCAGTGGGGAGAAAAATACTTTATGCAGCACCTAATTGATGGCGATTTAGCTGCTAATAATGGCGGTTGGCAGTGGAGTGCCTCTAGCGGCATGGATGCCAAGCCTTTACGCATCTTTAACCCAACAATTCAAGCTGAGAAATTCGATCCCCAAGCCGAGTATATCCGCCAATGGGTTCCAGAGTTAGCCGCTTTGGATACCAAATCGCTGCTGACAGGGAAAATTTCCGAGCAAGTTCGGCAGAAATTGGATTATCCCACCCCCATTGTCAACCATCAACAGCAAAAACTTCTGTTTAAAGAACGCTATAAACTCGCTAAAAAGCAGCTATCAAAATGATAATCACTCGTTCCTAGGCAGAGCCTAGGAATGCCTACGAGAGGCTCTGCCTCGACGATCTCCAAGCGAGGCAGAGCCTCGCGATTCGGTTCCCAGGCAGAGCCTAGGAACCAGTTTAAACGCGCTAAATCAGGAATTACCATCTAGTTAATAGAGTAAGCCCAAAAGCGATCGCGCCCCTGTTCCTTCGCTTGAAATAGGGCTTTATCTGCATTAGCCACCAGCATATAAGGCTCAACATCTAACTTGGGAATCATGGCGGTAATTCCCAGACTAACAGTCACAATATTTCTGACATGAGATTGTTCGTGGGGAATCGCCAAATTATGAATCCCTTGCTGAATGTTTTCGGCTACCTTAATCCCTCCGACTAAATCAGTATTGGGCAGAAGTACCGCAAATTCTTCTCCACCATAACGGGCGACTAAATCTGCCGGACGACGAACCTGTTGCTGTACTGTTTGCGCGATCTTAATCAGGCAGTCATCGCCAGCTAGATGACCATAATAGTCATTGTAATTTTTAAATTTATCAACATCGAATAAAATTAGTGCCAGGGGTTGTTGTTCCCGCGCTAGCCGCAGCCATTCCTTTTGCAAAAGATCGTTAAAACATCGACGGTTTGCCACCTGAGTCAACCCATCTAAATTTGCCAGTAACTCTAGTTTCTGATTGGCATCTTGGAAAGCCAATTCAACTTGTTTTCGAGCCGTGATATCTCGAATAGTAATCGCAAAACCATCTCCTAGCTTCACCGCCACAAAGTGATACCAAGAAGACTCTCCTAATGGATAGTAAAAATCTTGTTCTACAGCTTCTCCCGTCTCCACAATCTCAATAAATCGATCGAATAATTCGGGATCAAAACGGCTCAGAAATCTTTTCAGCGCTAGTTTGCCAATCATCTCTTCCCGCCTACGTCCAAAGGCTCTGGCAATTACCGGATTGACAACCAAACAACGAAAATCTTTAATATCTCCCGTTGTCGGTTCCCGAACCGCTTGCATTGCGGCAATGCCATCCAAAGAACTATTCAAAACACTAGATAGTAATGCTCTAGATTGATAAAGAACCTCTTCAGCTTCCTTGCGCTTAGTAATTTCTTGTTCTAATAGTCGTTGCTGGCGTTGAATGGTTAACTGATTTTCCAGGCGAGCTACAACTTCTTCAATTTGGAAGGGTTTGGTAATATAGTCTATCCCCCCAGACTCAAAAGCCGTTACTTTATCAAAAACATCATCTAAAGCACTAATAAAAATCACCGGAATGCTCGATAAACTTTCATCTTCTTTAATCTTTTTGCAGACCTGATAGCCATCCATATCTGGCATTTTGATATCTAAAAGAATCACATCTGGTGGTTTGACATGGACTGTTTTTAGTGCCATGCGCCCGCTGGTGACGCTGCGAACGGTATAGCCAATTTTCAGTAGTGCATCGCTTAGTAATTGTAGATTTTCTGGAATGTCATCTACAATCAAAATATTACCTTTATTTTCAGCTTGAGAATCAAAATTCATGTCTTTATCAATCTTAATTATGTTGATGGAGAATTTCCGGTAATGGGAATTTCGATCGCAAATTCTGCTCCTTTGCCTACGGTTGAGCAACAATACAAATTTCCCCCGTGTTTATCTACTATAATCTGATGGCAGATAAATAGTCCTAATCCTGTACCTTTTCCGACTGTTTTAGTAGTAAAAAAAGGATCAAATATTTTGGATTGTAGCTCTTCCAGGATTCCTAAACCATTATCAGATATTTTGATTAATATGCGATTTTTCTCCAGAAATTGGGTTTGAATTTTAATTTCGGGGCGTTCTCCGATGAATTGTTCGGAGAGGGAATCAATCGCATTATTGATCAGACTCATAAATACCTGATTGAGTTGACTGGAATAACACTCAACTAGGGGCAGTTGACCATAATCTTTAATTACGACAATTTCTGGATGTTCTGCTGTCGCTTTGAGGCGATTGCGGATGATCATGAGTGTATTGTCGATCCCTTGATGAATATCTACTTGTTTTAATTCTGCCTCATCGTGACGAGAGAAATTTCGGAGGGACATCACTATTTCCTGAATGCGATCGCTCCCTATCTGCATCGAATTCAGCAGTTTCAGCAAGTCTTGTTGCAGAAACTCTAGATTAATCGCTTCAATTTCGGCTTGAATTTCTTCTGGGGGATTGGGAAAGTGTTTTTGATAAAGTTTAATTAAATATAATAAATCTTGAAAATATTCAGTCGCCGGAGCCAAATTACCATGAATAAAATTCACTGGATTGTTAATTTCATGGGCAACACCTGCCACCAAATTCCCAATCGAAGACATTTTTTCACTTTGGATCAGTTGGGCTTGGGTACGCTTGAGTTTTCGCAGTGTAAATTCTAAATCTTTCGCCTGTTGTTGTAATTGAAATTCTGCTTGTTTGCGAGCCGTGATATCGCGGATGGTAATGGCAAAACCATCCCCTAACTTAACAGCGACAAAGTGAAACCAGGAAGACTCTCCTGATTCATAGTGAAAATCCTGTTGTAAAGGTTCCCCCGTCTCGACAATATTGACCAAAAGATCGAATAATTCTGGCTGAATTTCCATCAAGAATTGTTTTAATACCAGCCTGCCAATTAGATCTTCCCGCTTACTGCCAAAGGCTCTAGCAATTACTGGGTTAACCACTAAACAACGAAAATCTTCTATATCTCCAGTTGTGGGTTCGCGCACCGCTTGCATAGCCGCAACGCCATCCAGGGAACTATTCAACACGCTAGCTAGTAAAGCCCTGGATTGATAAAGTACCTCTTCGGCTTCTCGGCGGTTAGTAATTTCTTGTTCTAGCAGGCGTTGCTGGCGTTGAATAGTTAACTGATTTTCCAGCCGAGCCACAACTTCTTCCATTTGAAATGGTTTGGTAATATAATCAATTCCCCCAGACTCAAAAGCGGTTACTTTATCAAAAACATCATCTAAAGCACTAATAAAAATCACTGGAATACTGCGTAAATCTTCATCTGCCTTGAGAATTCTACAGACTTCATAACCATCCATTTCTGGCATTTTGATATCTAAAAGAATCACATCTGGCTGCTTTACTTTGATGGTTTTGAGTGCCATTCGCCCGCTGGTAACGCTGCGAACAGTGTAACCGAGTTTGAGCAAAGAATCGCTTAGTAACTGGAGATTTTCTAGCAGATCATCTACTAGAAGAATGTTACCTTTATTGGCTCTTTTAGAATCAGGATTCATTACTTATTAGGGGTTCGGCTAAATTAACCAACTGTTCAAATTCAAATTGACGAGCAAGTTTCGCCAAGGCTTGGGCTAGAAGAGTTTCTGTGACTGGAATTTCTTTGACCAATTCTAAAACTAGGTTGGTATTAGCTTCCAGGGCGGCTTCGTATAACTGGGCAATCCATTCTTGAGGCATACAGGTTAGCTGTGGCGATGCCAAAATGCTCTGTAGTTCCTGCTCTAATACAGGCGGATCTGTTTCTGCAAAGATATATTGTACACCAAGATGTTTAGAAAGGGCATCAAAAATGGTGCGTTCAGTAAAAGGTTTGCGGAGAAAGTCATCGCACCCCGCCGAAAGCACGATCGCTTTCTCTTCTTCTAATACACTAGCAGTTAAAGCAATTACGGCAGTAGCATTGCCTTTGGTGGTGGATTTAATGTGCTTTGTGGCTTCATAGCCATCCATCACAGGCATTCTCATATCCATCCAAATTAGGTGGGGTTCCCATTCATCCCAAATAGCGATCGCCTCCTGTCCATTACTCGCTTCTTTTACCTCAAATCCTAACGGAGTCAGGAGTTTAATTAATAATTGCCGATTAATCGGTTTATCATCTACAGCGAGAATTTTATAAATCGGTTGATCGGGAGCCAACGCTAAAACTCTGGGATGTTCTTCGGTACTCTTGTTAATTATTTTTTGACCCAATTTGACCTGAATATAGAATTGAAAAGTTGTGCCTTGGCCGAGTTCGCTTTCTACGGTAATATCTCCACCCATTAGTTGCACAAATTTGCGACTGATTGCCAACCCTAATCCAGTGCCTTCTTGCATTTCTTTGCCAGCCTGAGCTTGGCTAAACGCATCAAAGAGTTTGGAAATTTCTTCGGCAGCAATTCCTACCCCGGTATCGCGGACGGAAAAATGGAGATGAAAAACATCTTGGTTTTCTCGATCTCCCAGAAAGACATTTAGTTTGATTTGCCCCTCGGCGGTAAATTTGATCGCATTGCTGAGTAAATTGATCAGCGTCTGGCGTAGTTTGACTTCATCGGTGTAGATATAGCGGGGAACATTTTCTTCCCGCTCGAAGGTCAACTTCAACCCAGCATTAGTAGCTGCCAGATGGAGCATATCTTCTAAATCATTGAGCAAGCGATAGAGGTCAAAGTCTTTGGAATTCAGTGTGGCTTTGCCTGCTTCAATTTTGGAAAGATCGAGAATATTATTAATTAAGGTTAGCAAGTAATCGCCACTCCGATAAATGATCCCAGCATTTTCATAATGTTCGGGAGGAAGATTGTTAGCTCGTAACATTAATTGGGAAAAACCTAGCACGGCATTGAGGGGCGATCGCAATTCATGGCTCATATTCGCAATAAAGGTACTTTTGGCCTGGTTAGCCGCTTCAGCTTTAACCGCTAATTTCCGCGCTTTGGCTTCGCTTTCTTGCAGATCTATTGTCCGATTTAGCACTCTTTGTTCTAATTCGGCATTGGCTTGTTCTAAATCAAGTTTACCCTGACAATTTTCGGCAACAATAGCTGAGATTGCCATCGTAGTCACCGACAGTACGCCCACAAATAACTGTAGTAATAAGATAGAATTGCTGGCGACGGCAACTTGGTAAAAAAAGCCCAATTCGTAGGCGGTGGCAATTGCCGCAATGCTAGCCACAATTGCCACTAAAAGAGTAGTAATTTGATCTCCAAATCGAAAAGCAGACCAGACTAAGGGTGGTAAGAGTAAATACTCGACGGGTTGGCTATTAACGAAGCTTAAATCAATGACAATCGTTAAGATGATGAGAATTACTAAAAACTCCCCATTGCGCCAAGATTTAACTGGAGCATACTTAGGCGATCGCCCCCAGGCTAATAGTAGGGGGGCAAAAACTAAAATCCCAATGGCATCGCCAGTCCACCAATTAGCTGCAACCTGCCAAAATTGCGATAGGGAAACTAATCGCAAGGAAGTAACAAAAATACCGCCTACTATTGATTGGGGTAAGGCAAATGCCAATAGACTTCCGGCAATAAATACCACTACATGACTGACTTTATAAAAGGGATAGCTTGTCCCAGTTAATTGGCGAATGATAAAGACTGAGAATAATGCCAAAACTGTGGTAGCACTACCTCCCAGAATTGCACTAAAAACGAAATTGGTCGTCAACAAATTGGCCATTGATATTGCCAAAAAGATGCCTAACCATCGAGAATATCCCCACTTTAATAAGAAGGCAATGGTTAATCCGGCTCCAGGCCAAATGGGGGAGCCATATTTGGAAATTGGGATTTTGTTCAATATAATCCAAGCAATCAGAATATAAAGAACTGCCATCATCAGAACTTGCATCCACCATTGGGGATTTTTAATATCTAGACCTAAGAGATCGCCAATCCAATTTAAATTAGCAATTTTTTTTCTGGGTATCATAAATTATTATTTATGCTGGTGAGGCGATCGCTGATGATTAGCGATCGCGGGTTCGGCTAGATCGACCAACTGCTCAAATTGAAATTTATGCACCATTTTTGCGAGGGATTGGATCAAATAATTTTCTCTGTCTGGAATTTCTTCTAGGAGTCCCATAACCAAATTAGTAATGGGACTGTTCCGCTGTCATGTTTTTAACTTGCATAGTTTCTCCACTCGGTAAATAATGATTATATCATAGGAAAATTTTCATAAATCTGGCATTTTATGTCTATTCTGCCAAAAGTCGATCCAGAAGCGATCGCCCAACTGCACCAAAACCTGTTAGAAGACTCTCGGTTTAACCTCAATTATCTGGTACTAATCGTTAGTTCTTGCTTAATTGCTACTTTTGGTTTGCTCAGTAATAGTCCGGCAGTGATTATTGGAGCGATGATTGTGGCTCCTTTGATGTTACCCTTACGAGGAATCGCCTTTGGCACTTTAGAAGGCGAACTAACTTTAGTTCGCCAAAGTCTATTTTCGATTGCTTTGGGAACTGTAGCTGCCATCTCTTTAGCGTGGACTTTAGGCAGAATAGTCGGGATTCCCGAATTTGGTTCAGAAGTGCTAGGGCGATCGCAACCTAATTTAATTGACTTAGGAATTGCCGTAGTCGCTGGGGGATTGAGCGGTTTTGCCAAAGTTCGTCCCCAAGTCAGCGATGCCTTAGCTGGAACAGCGATCGCTGTGGCTTTGATGCCTCCTTTATGTGTAGTTGGTTTAACATTATCCCAAGGAATTTGGAGCTACAGTTCTGGAGCTTTTCTACTCTATTTAACCAATCTTCTAGGAATTATTTTAGCTTGTATGCTAGTCTTTATTTTGGCTGGTTATACTGACAGTAGCAAAAATAAGTCTGCTTTACGCTGGACTTTAATTTTAACAGGAATTTTAATTATTCCCTTGGGAATTAGTTTTTGGCAATTAGTCCGGCAATCCCAGTTACAAGCCACTCTCCGTAAAATTTTAATTGGTCGAACAATTACCGTCGGACAACAAGTAGAATTAATTAAAACTGAAGTTAACTGGACTGCCTATCCACCTGTGGTACATTTGGATGTGTTCGCCAAAAAAACACTTACCCCAAAGCAAGTACGTTTAGTGGAAGAGTTTGTCAATCAGGAAATGGGAGAGAGTTTTATCCTGGTTTTTCAAGTCAGCAATATTAAAGAAGTTCGTTCCAGCGATCGCGAACCTATAGAAAATCCCTAATCATTGCCGATCAGGGGTTCCGCCAGTTCCACCAGCTGTTCAAACTCAAATTGGCGAGCCAGTTTTGTCAGTGATTGGATCAGATAAATTTCTGTTTCTGGGATTTCTCCTACCAGTTCCATAACTTGACTCATATTTGCCTCTAGAGCAGCTGCGGATAGTTGAGCAATCCATTTTTTAGGCATACAAGCTAGCTGCTGCAATGATAAGGCACTTTCTGTTAACTCTTCGGATGTTTTTACCGGTATTTTTGCATAGATATATTTCACTCCTAAATGTTTAGCCAGAGCATCAAAAATGGTGTGTTCGGCAAAAGGTTTACGAAGAAAGTCATCGCAGCCAGCCGAAAGTACGATCGCTTTCTCTTCTTCTAATACGCTAGCCGTTAAAGCAATCACCGCCGTGGCATTACCTTTGGTGGTAGATTTAATATACTTCGTCGCTTCATAACCGTCCATCACAGGCATTCTCATATCCATCCAAATTAGATGGGGTTCCCATTCATCCCAGATGGCGATCGCCTCCTGTCCATTACTCGCTTCTTTCATTTCAAATCCTAACGGAGCCAGAAGTTTAATTAATAATTGCCGATTAATTGGTTTATCGTCTACTGCAAGAATTTTGTAAATCGGTTGACCAGCAGCAAGTGCTAGAATTCTTGAATGTTCTCCCGCACTCTTTCTATTAGTTTCTTGACCTAATTTAGCCTGAATATAAAATTTAAAAGTTGTCCCTTTGCCCAATTCGCTTTCTACGGAAATATCCCCTCCCATCAGTTGGACAAATTTCCGACTGATAGCTAAACCTAACCCCGTTCCTTCCTGCATCTCTTTACCTGCCTGAGCTTGGGAAAAAGCATCAAAAAGCTTTGGTAATTCTTCGGCAGCAATCCCTACTCCAGTATCCCGGATGCCAAAATGAAGATTAAAAACATCGGCGGTTTCTCGATCGCCCTGAAAAACATTCAGGTTAATTTGACCATCCGCAGTAAATTTGATCGCATTGCTGAGTAAATTAATTAAAACTTGACGTAATTTAACTTCATCTGTACAAATATAGCGGGGGACATTTTCCTCATGGTGAAAAAGTAATTTTAAGCCCATATTTGCTGCCCGGAGATGCAGCATATCTTCCAAATCGTGCAGCAAGCGATGGAGATCGAAGTCACTAGGATTAAGGGTGGCTTTACCTGCTTCGATTTTGGAAAGATCGAGAATATTATTAATTAAGGTCAATAGGTAATCACCACTCCGATAGATAATGCCAGCATTTTCGTGTTGTTCCGGTGGTAAATTTGTCGCCCGAATCATGAGTTGGGAAAAACCGATCACCGCATTCAGAGGCGATCGCAATTCATGGCTCATATTGGCAATAAATGTGCTTTTGGCTTGATTGGCAACTTCGGCTTTTTCTTTAGCAATAGCTAATTCTGCCGTCCGTTCCTGTACTCGCTGTTCCAAAGTTTCAAAAGATGTTTGCAACTGCACCGCCATACTATTAAAGGAATCAGCCAGAGTGACTATTTCTGTAATGCCTTGAACTTCTACCTTAGTTGCGCCTGTCCCCGATCTTTGCCAATTACCTATTGCTAAAGCTTGACTAGCTTGATTTAAACGCAGAATTGGGGTAGTTATCCATCGGGCAGTCAGGATACCAATCCCCGTAGCAACAACCAGAGTCAAACCGCATAATATAATTGTCCAACGAGCATTGGCCTGAATTTCTGCTATGAAGTCAGCTTCAGGAATGATAATAACTGTCAGCCAATCCAAACCTTTTTGATTTTTAAATGGGACAACTTGCACAAAGTAACGCTTACCATTATCTATAAAACTAATTTTTTGTTTGGTCTTAATTAAATCGAGTCTGCCAAAATATTCGCGCAATTTTTTAGTAGTTTTTCGAGTCATCTCTTCGCGACTATCGATCGCCTCTAGCCTATATTTGCTGGTATCATTTGCTTTTTCAGGGCTAAGAAAGTTGGTGACGCTAGGATCAAAGGGGGTTTCTCCAGTGGACGTAGCAATCAACAATCCATTTTGCTCTAGGATAAAAGCCTTTCCAGTTTTGCCAATTTTTAAGTTTTTGAGGAAATCTCCTAGCTGGGATAGAGAAATAGTCGCCGCTACAACTCCTTGAAAGGTATTATTTCGAGCGAAAAATGGCAGGAAATAGCCCGCTACTAAATTTGGTTGATCCTGTTGGGGGCGGGAAATGACCAGCCGCCAAATCCCCTCTGGGGAATTTTTTCCAGCTTCATACCAAGGATTTTCTGGGGGATCTTTATGGGGATCAAAATTTGCACTTCTCAGTAATTTAATATAGTTGCCCTGACTATTTGTTAAATAGCTATTCCATTTCTGATTAGTAGATTTATCCTTCAGTCTTACCACGCGAGAGCCATCTTCCCGATGGTCTAAAATCAATATATGTTTTTGCTCGGTAGTAATGGCGATCGCATTCAAGTCATTAAAGATATGGGATTGCTCCCAGAAATAACGTTTTACTGCTGATAAATCATCATAGTTTAAAATGCCTATTTTAGCAGCAGCGGCATTACTACGGGCAACTTCCATGGGATTTCGCAAATAATTGACTAGATTTTGGTCAATGCGATCGCCAATTTCTGCCATTAAAGGTTTGACCATATCTTCTACCGCTTTCTGTCCGCTGCGATAAGAAAGATAACCAACCAAACCTACTGCCACGACAATTTGCAAAACAAAAGGGATAATTAAGACTAATCTCAGGGTTATTTGTCTATTTGGAGATAATTTAATGTGGTTTTGGCTCAACTTATTTCGGGTCAAATCGTTAATCATAATGCTCTGCGATTTAATTAAGCCATTGTAACAAATGAAAATTTATGGCTGTCTAAAACGCTTCTAAAGCTGCAATTAATCAGCTTATCTGGGACATGATCCTATCATTATATTCGATATCCTGTCAGATCGAGGCAAACTGACGGGGCGCATTGTCAAAATCGAGCTTTTGCTGTTTCACTCACTGCAAGCCTTATCCCCTTAAAACCTTTGAATATTACTGAACTCTTCCCGCCTGATTAATTTAGGGGCGCTATGTCTAGGGAAGGAGATTCTGACATCTGAAACCTAAGATGGATGTGAATAACTCCACATCAGGAAATAATCGAATATATGAAAGAGCTATTGCAATTTCTCATCGATAGAGTAGATGAGGTTATTGATAACAACGGCTTTCTATAGAGTTTCTAGATTATGAGCAGCAAATACCATGACTATTCAAACCCCTCAAACCACCCCGCCCCAGAGCGATTCCGCGAAAATAGTAGCTCCAGAAGAACAAGAAGGTACGGAATTATATGATTCTCATACCCCCGATAGCTATGACCCCCA
This sequence comes from uncultured cyanobacterium, assembly GCA_936920195.1. Classification (GTDB taxonomy): domain Bacteria; phylum Cyanobacteriota; class Cyanobacteriia; order Cyanobacteriales; family FACHB-T130; genus CAKZHE01. Next base: position 30,112 of record CAKZHE010000086.1, read on the forward strand.
TATAACTCCAGCGGAAACAGCATCTAGAAAAGAGCGTGAAGGTGATAATTTTAAGCATCTGGATAAACACCCTCCCGGATCTGAAAGTCTCGATACAACGGCTGGTTTTACCGTTGATAAAGAAGGTTTAGTAGATAATTTTGGCGTTGAACCAGAAATGTACTATGAAACGCCTGGTGATTTGCGAAAGACAGAAAGCCGCAAACCAGAGTAGTAGATAGTTGCAATCCTAATCACTTGTTAATCAAAGTATCTACTTCTGTAGATGCCACCATCTTTTACTCCCAGTCAGTTTTCAATACTTTCATCTGACGGAGAGTTGTCTAATCACGCTTGTGGCTGGTTAGCAAGCCAAAAAAATCTGACTTGCTAACCAGCCGTCTAATCAAAACTGTGCCAAGAGACAGATGATATTTTCAGGTTTTTAGTTCTAATCTAAGTAATAGTGGTGTTTAAAGTTATCCACTAAATCTTAAACTTTTGAGGAAATATATGCCTAGGCTTGTCGGCAAAAAAAGTGATTTTGTCTTGTATGCTTCTTTAGGTTTCCTATTCGCTGCAATTGCTGCGGTATCCTTGGAATACTTTGGCGTGATTGACTACATTCCTAATTTTGGGAAAGAACCTAAAGTCAACAGCACTTCTACTAATCAACCATTAGGAATCAATAAACCTGTCAACTAATTTTGGCTTTTACACCATAGGAGAATATTGACCATGCGTAATGGCAAAGGAATGCTTGGTAAACCTGTAGTTGCTTATGATTCAGGGGAAGAATTTAGGAAAATTATAGACTTAATTTTCGACCAAAAAAACAACCAACTATTAGGATTCCTTGTGGATGAAGGCGGTTGGTTTAGTAATGCTTTGGTACTACCTCTCAAGAGGATTCAGGCAATCGGTGCTGATGCCGTAATTGTGGCATCTAGAGATGCGATCGCTCCGGCTAACGAATTTCCCGAAATTCAAAGTATTTTGGCAAGAGACAACATCTTAAAAGGGACGAGAATTATGACCATTGATGGTCGTGATTTGGGAACGATGGAAGATCTTTACTTTGATGATATTACCGGAGCCATTGAAGGATACGAAGTCTCCGGTGGGATCTTTGCCGATGCTTACTCTGGACGTTCTTTTGTTCCTGCTCCTGATACGCTGAAAATCGGGGAAGATATAGCATTTGTTCCGGCTGAAACTGCTGCCCTGATGGAAGAGCAAGTAGGTGGAATTAGAGCGGCTCTACAAACGGCGGGAGGAAAAGTCCAAGAAATAGCTCATACCGCTAGTGAGAAGGCTCAAGCCGCAGCCCAAATAACCGGAGCGAAATTCCAAGAAGTTACTCAAAGTGCCAATACGAAATTTACTAATTCAGTGCTTAATTCGGAAGAACAAGAGACATTTATATTAGGAAAAGTTGCTCAAAAAACCATAAAAACTCCTGATGGAGGACATTTCATTCAGGAAGGACAGATTGTTCATCAAGAAGATATTCTGGTGGCTCGAAGTTATAACATGACCGATGAACTTTATCATGCCACTGGGGGAAGTATCCGAGATAAATTAGGCGAAAAATTCACTGATGCAGTAGCAAATATCAGTATTGAGCAAACCCAAGGTCGGCGAGTTAACAAAATGATTTTGACACCTGAAGGTTCAGTTGTGGCAGCAGAGGGACAAATTGTGACTCCACGAGTAATTGAAAGAGCCAAAACTTATCATCAAGAACAAGCTCTATTGGAATCAGTGGGTTTAACTCCAGTTGATGCTTTGAAAACAACTGGTTCTGATGTGGGACAACAGGTGAAAGAAGGTGCTAAGGGCTTGTGGGAGCAGGTGAAAGAAACTGCTAGTAACTTGCAAGAACATGGCAGTCAAGCTATTGAAGATAAAAGGATTAATGGTGCTTTAGGTCGTCCGGTAACTCGCGTTATTTTGGATCGAAATGATGAAGTGATTCTGAATGTGGGGGAATTAATTACTCATCAAGCGATCGCTATTTCTCGTCAATCTGATGTCCTAGAGATTTTGCTGGACTCAGTTTATACCGAAACGCCAAAACTTTCCCTAGATGAATTACGCGCTCCTGAACCTGGTAGGGCTGCTCTCAGCTAATAATTTCCTTCGCCAAAGGATCGGGATTACCTGCCGACTGCATACACATATCTCATCTACTAGCAATTTTTCGGCATCCCTTTTTCTAAGGGTAGCAACCTTTAGTAATTTCAGGAGAAATCCATGATATTTAAGAAGCCAATTTCGAGCATATTGCTGGCATTTGCTATATCGGTTTGCATCTTGGTTGGCATTGGGCAAAACCCGATCCTGGCAGCAACTCTCATAGAAACTAGACCAATTTTTCAAGAAGAGATGGAAACAATGTCTAAAAAACCCGTAAATCTGGAATTAGGAATCGATCGCTTTCTCGCATCGATTCCACCAGGCTATTACACGATCTCCAGTATCGAAGGGTTGAAAAGCCAGTTAGTGAATTCTCAAACCCTGTTGGTAGACGTGCGAGAGCTTTCTGAATATCAATTAGGACATATCCCTAATGCGATCAATATTCCACTCCAAACCCTAGCGCGGAATCTGGATCAAATTCCGCAAGATCGCCCTGTAGTATTGTACTGTTCTTCTGGCTACCGATCGGGAATGGGAGTGGCGAGCTTACACCTATTAGGCTATGAGAATGTTCGGGGATTTCCGCTGAGTTTCACAGGCTGGAAAACCGCAGGGGAAGCGATCGCTTCTAACTAATTTATCAAAACAATGAAGATTAAAATTATGAATTTTTACTGTGGAATTGCCAGAAACTTTAACTTTATCAGGACTTTTGTAGTGAATTCTATCTGGTTTAACGGATCTAAAATTCGCCCAATGCGCTGGCTACTGGCTGCTGGGATCTGCATTTTACTGGTTGTTTGCAGTCCCTTACCTGCTTTTGCTACTGTAACACAAACCGAAGAATATCCAGGGCAAATGCTCTACCAATCCCGGCAAAACCTGCGAGATCGGACGGGAAATTCCTGGCAGGCGATCGCCTTCAAGCGCATCCATCCGGAAGGTAGTGCGATTATCTTTCTGCGACTGGTAGGCTTTCCTGGTGCGGTGGAATTAGATCGCACTAAACCAATGATTATCACAACATCTCTAGGCCAAATTTTAACCGCCAGAGATATTTCTAGCGAAATTTCTCTGGATACATCAACCCCGGCAAATGTTGCCGAATACGATATGAAGTCTGTTCTACCGCAGTTACAGGACAAAATTTCTCTTCACCTAACTTTACCGATAGTAACTGGCTTACCAATCGAGTTAGAAATTCCCTCCACAACGATCCAAGAGTGGCAAACAGTTTCTGCTAGTTAACTAGCAGAAGAATCAATCACCAATACCTTTCAACTGGATAAACACCCTCCGGGAGTGGCATAACAAAATCATGGCATATACATATACGATTGTTGGTCATTTCCTCACCCACGCAGAAGCAGAAAAGGTGGTATCAGAGTTAGAAGAAAAAGGCTTCCATATCCAAAGGCGATCGCTTGTTGGCAAAGACTATCAAACCACTGAATATATATGCAGATTTCTCAGCAAAGATCCAGCTAATTCTGGAGCCACAGGGGGGGATTGTGGGGATAGCTTTGTGGAAGGTTTATTTAGCAATTTAGCCGGGACTGGAGAGTTATTTATTCGGGGAATGGCTGCTATCGTCGCTGCTTCCATTGCTGGAGTAGTGGTGGGTTGGGTAGAAGGAGCGGTTGCTGGGGTGGCGGCGGTTTGGATGGAAGAGGCGCTTGTTGATGTGGCAGCGCTGTTGGTAGTGCTGCTGTAGGAAGACTGATAAAGGCTTTGAACTGAGTAGGTAGGTTTAATTGAATAAACCCTAATCACTTGTTGACCTCTGAAATTAGAGGTATCACCCATGAGCATTGCCCTAAAACTGAAGGGATTTAGTCAGTTAAGACTGAATCAATGGCTACTTGGCTTACTGATGTTAATCCCGATTATTGGTATTAGCTATATTGCTTATAACCAACTGGTTGTGGTGCCTCAACAGCAAGCTAAGAGTAAAGTAAAAACCGCGCCAGTCGAGCGCAGCAATCTCCCAATTGCGGTTTCGGCAAATGGCACAGTACAACCCCAACAATCGGTGAATGTGAGTCCCAAAACATCGGGGATTCTGAAGCAATTGCTGGTCAAAGAAGGCGATTCGGTCAAGGAAGGGCAAGTGCTGGCCTACATGGATGACTCGAATCTTCAGGGGCAATTACATCAGGCACAGGGGAATCTGGCGGCGGCGGCGGCAAACCTGCAAAAGATAATCGCTGGCAACCGCCAACAAGATACGGCTCAAGCCCAAGCGAAATTGCAAGATGCTCAATTTGCCCTGCGTCAAGCGGAAAATGATTTGCAGCGCAATCGGTCATTAAATCAGGCCGGAGCGATTTCCAAACAGGCTTTTGATACAGTGGTGACGGCTCGCGATCGCGCTCAATCCCAAGTCAAACTAAATCAAGAAGCGCTGGCACTCTCTCAAGCCGGAGCCAGACCAGAAGACATCGATCAAGCACGCGCTCAAGTGGCAGCGGCGGCGGGTGCAGTGCAAATTATCCAAGCCAATATCAATGATATGGTACTCCGAGCGCCCTTTAGCGGCACTGTTGCCCGGAAATTTGCCGATCCGGGGGCCTTTGTTACCCCTACCACATCCGGTAGTTCGGTATCTTCTGCCACCTCATCTTCTATTTTGTCCCTGGCATCCACCAACCAGATTGTTGCCCAAGTTGCAGAAGCAAATATTTCTCAAATTCGGGTGGGGATAGCAGCGACAATTCAGGTAGATGCCTATCCGGGTAAAACCTTCACTGGAAAGGTAACGCAAATTGCTACTCAGTCGGATGTGGTGCAGAATGTCACCAGCTTTCAGGTGAAGACATCAGTGGCAGATTCCGAAAATCTCTTGCGATCGGGAATGAATGTGAATGTGGAGTTCAAGGCTGGCGAGTTGCAAGATGCGCTGGTAGTGCCAACTGGAGCAATTGTTCAACAAAACAATGTTCAGGGCGTGTTTGTGGCGAAGGACAAAGGTAATTCAGTCTTCGTGCCGATTGTAGTCGGGATCACGGTGAATGAAAAAACCGAGGTGAAGTCCGGTTTAACTGAAAATCAAGAGGTTTTACTTAGCTTTCCACCGGGAACCCGAAAAATTTCTACACCTAATGGCAGACCTTAAGAAATTAGGACTTATACCAATTCAAAATTCAAAATTCAAAATTCAAAATTAATAAATTCAGATTGCGTATGAGTTTCGACCTTTGAATCTGTTGCCTGATTTTAGAGAATTGGTATTACGCAAATTCTGCTGTCAAAATTGGCTTTTCGACTAGCGCTTTCAGAATGGTCAAGTTGCGTAAGTCCCAGAAACTTTTATTTGGTTATGAAATTTTTCTATGAAACAGCTTGCTAATCCTCAACCAATCACGCGATCGCGCCGTCCTCGCAAACGCCAAACCTCTCTGAGTGAAGTGCTGATCATGTCAGCGGAAACTCTGTGGAGCAACAAACTGCGGACAAGCTTAACGATGTTGGGCGTAGTTATTGGCATCTCCTCGGTAATTACCATTACCTCGGTAGGACAGGGCGTACAGAAGTCAACAGAGTTACAAATTCAAGCGCTGGGAACCAACGTGATGATGGTGTCGGCAGGAGCAGCCAGAACAGGCGGCATCAGTCAAGGAGCGGGTTCTGCCAGTACGCTGACTTGGGAAGATGCCCAAGCGATCGCCAAACAAGTGCCTGCGGCTAAAGCGGTTTCGGCATTCTTACAACGGGGTTCAATTCAGGTTGTCCGGGGCAATACCAATATTTCTACCATTCTGTTAGGCACGGATTTGAACTACCCAATTATGAAAAATATTCATCCCCAAGAGGGACTATTTTTTAATCAAGGGGATTTAGATGCTGGTCGTCCGGTGGCCTTTCTTGGCTCTAAAGTGCGGGATGAATTGTTTAACCCAGATGAACCCACCATCGGTACTGATTTGCGAATTCGGGGCAAGCGCTACACCGTGGTAGGGGTGGCGGAATCGAAGGGAACGGCGGGGGGACAGGATCTAGATGATATTATTTACATCCCATTAACAAATATGTCTGCCCAAATTGTGGGCAATAATGCCTTGACAGGGGTAGCAATTAATGGGTTTTGGTTAGAAGCGAGCGATGCCGATCAACTCAATTCGGCTCAATTTCAGGTGACAAATATTCTTCGCCTGCGGCATGGGATTCATCCCTCAGCCGTCGATGATTTCCGGATTATCAATCTAGTAGATATTATCACCACTTTCAGCAGCGTCATGGGTTCATTGACCTTAATGGTAGGGGCGATCGCGGGTATTTCCCTAATCGTCGGGGGAATTGGAATTGCTAACATTATGCTGGTTTCGGTGATGGAACGAACGCGAGAAATTGGCATTCGCAAAGCTGTAGGTGCAACTAGCCGGGATATTTTGAGTCAGTTTTTAACCGAATCAATCGTTATTTCCACTGTCGGCGGGATCATTGGCGTGGGATTGGGTATTGGCTTTGCCTTTACTGCCGCCACCATCTTCAAATTTCCCTTTATTGTCCCGTTGTGGTCGATTGGAGCAGGGCTGAGTCTCTCCTTCGTGGTGGGCATTCTGGCAGGCGGCATCCCGGCTCGCAATGCTGCCAAATTAGATCCCATTACCGCCCTACACAGCGAATAATAACTATGGCAAATATGATCTCAATGGAGGGCATCACCAAAACCTATCATTTGGGAGAATTGGATGTCCCTGTACTTAAAGAAGTCGATTTATCCATCGAAGATGGGGAATATGTCGCGATTATGGGAGCTTCCGGTTCGGGAAAATCTACGCTGATGAATATTATTGGTTGTCTAGATCGTTCTACAAGCGGACTATATATTTTGGATGGGAGAAATCTGACTACACTAGATGATGATGGCCTCGCAGATATCCGCAATCAGTATATTGGTTTTGTGTTTCAGCAATTCAATCTTCTGCCCCGGTTGACAGCCCTAGAAAATGTCATGTTGCCAATGATTTATGCCGATGTCCCGCGATCGCAACGATTGAAATCTGCCACTGACGCTTTAGAAAAGATCGGATTAGGCGATCGCTTAAAAAACCGTCCTAGCCAACTTTCCGGAGGGCAGCAGCAACGAGTAGCGATCGCTCGTGCCTTAGTCAATCATCCCGCCCTCGTATTAGCAGATGAACCCACCGGAGCCTTAGATTCCCAAACTTCCCGCGAAATTATGAATCTGCTCACAGAATTAAATCAACAGGGAACCACCATCGCCCTTGTCACCCATGATGCCACAGTAGCGGCTCAAACAAAGCGGATAATTCATATGCAGGATGGAGTAATTGTCGAGGCAGTAAATTAAAAGTGCGAATTTCCCAAATTTCTATTCTCCAACTCATTTGGGCTAATGACAAACTCAAATAAAATTCGGCCAAAATCGAGTAGCGGCTTTAGAGCGCAGTACCCAAGAGATTAAATCAGATTGGAATTTATTATGAGTGAAACACCCCACCAAAACATCTCAACAAGCGATCGCAGAGCTTGACGTTTACTATTCCTGTCTGTCTTTGCGTTCTAAAATTCGATCGACTTTATTTTCTATGGAATTAAGTCTTCTGAGAACAGTAGGTCTCTCTTCATCAAGAGATACTAACAGGTTAACCATTCCGGCTTGAATGTCAGTCAAACGACGGATATTGTCTTCAAGCCGGATTATATTGCCTTCAAGCCGCCCTATTGTTTCCTGAAATTCTAATCTTTCTTCTACCCTAGCATCCTGCATCGCTTGGATAGCTCTGGCATTACTGGCTACCAGTTGTTTGAGTTCTTCATCGCTCATAGAATTATTTTTAATTTGCTCTCTTCTGCATTTTACCAAAACTATAAATCAAAGCGATCGCTCTTTTTCCCAAAAACAAAACTAAAGCGATCTCCCTCTCCCATCCTACAGCGATAGCGCTAGCGCGCTCGCAGAGCTTCGCGCTCCACTATTCCAGACAACCGAAAGGCGACTGCACAAAAGTGTTTGCTTCTGGAGAATTGCTGTTTTCTATTGGTGGCAATCTCTCTGTTGTTTATGGTTTTCTCCAGTCTCTGACTCTGGCAAATTCTTCAACGCACGATCGCAAGGCACTTCTTTCTGATAACGTTATAAATCTTCAAGTAACCCAGAATCTTCACATTTGAGGCATAAGTCCCGTCTACTCTTCCTTCTTCTTTTCCGCTGGCTTGTCACCACTCGGTTGAGCAGGTTGGTTTTGCTTAAAATAAGCCTCCAATACTTGCAGGACAATCGGTGCAGCCACCTTGCCCCCGCCTCCGCCAGAGTGTTCCGCAAAAGCCACCACCACAATCTTTGGCTTATCATAGGGCGCATAGGCTCCAAACCAGGCATGGGAAAGTCCAGGAGGTGCTTCTGCCGTACCGCTTTTCCCTGCCGCTGGGGGAATAGTCGTCACATTCAAGGCCTTACCCGTACCTCCTGCCACCACTGACCGCAAACCATCCCGTAAGATCTTGATAGTTTCCGGCTTCATCTCTAAAGATACTCGCCAACTCTTCGATTCTTCATTATCTTTGAGCAGATGGGGCTTAACTCGATAGCCCCCATTAGCAGGAACCGCAAACATCACTGCCACCTGCAAGGGTGTGGTTTGTAGAAAACCTTGCCCAATAGACATATTAACTGTATCGCCCACAGTCCATTCTTGATAAAAGCGCTTCCGTTTCCAAGCATCATCGGCAACTAATCCCGGCAAGTCTTCTGAAGAGAGTTCAATCCCAGTTTTCTGTCCAAAGCCATATTTCCGCGTCCAGTCAATTAGTGTTGGACCGCCAACGGAACGTCCCACCTGGTAAAAAAAGGTGTCGCTACTCATAGCCATTGCCCCAACAAAACCCAAAGGGCCAAATCCCGCATGGTTCCAATCGGCAAAGACTACACCCCCAATATTCAGGGAGGCATAGGTATTTAAAATTGTGTCAGGAGTAAATTTTCCTGATTCCAAACCTGCCGTCGTCGTGACAATCTTGAAGGTACTGGCTGGAGGAAATACCCGCAAAGCTCGATTGACAAAGGGATGATCCTTACTTTGTAATTGTTTCCAAGTTGCGGCAGTAATCCGCTTGGAGAAAATATTGGGGTCAAAGGCAGGGGCGCTCACCATTGCCAGAACCGCACCATTTTTAGGGTCAATGGCGACAAGAGCGCCTTTTTGATTGCCCAAGGCTTTTTCAGCTGCTTGTTGCAGCTCGAGATCTAGAGTTAAATGAACGTCTTCTCCACCTTTAGCCAGTTTTTCCCCTAGAATCTTTTGGACGCGGCCTTTACCATCCACTTCAACTTGCTGGCCCCCCCAATCTCCCCGCAATTCTTTTTCAAAAGCTGCCTCTACACCCATTTGTCCAATCACATCACCCAAGCGATATCCATCGTCTTTGCGCTTGGTGAGTTCCTCATCATTCATTTCCCCGGTATAACCCAGAATGTGAGCGGCTGTCTCGCCGTTGGGGTAAGTGCGGAGAGCTTCAATATCAACCTCAACTCCTTCTAATTCGTTACTGTATTCTTTCAAAGCCGTAATCTGGGCGGGATTAATCCCCCGCGCTATCCTCAGTAAGGAAGTGGAGTTATAGCCAGCTTTTTCTAAGCGTTTTTTAATTTCTGCTTCGGGAATATTTAAAATTTGGGAGAGGCGTTTGAGGGTATGAGGCCAATCTCCACTCTTCCGGGCAATAGGCCAAATGAATACCGAGTGAGATAGGTTGTTACTTGCCAAGATCTTGCCCTTCCGATCAAAAATATTCCCCCGCACGGGTTGTTTGGGAATCAGGCGAATGCGGTTTTTATCAGCTAATTCCCGGTTCTGTATGCCAGTAATCAGTTGCAAGTAGGCCAACCGAGCGCCAATCCCACTCAGTAGCAGGAAGGTGATGACCATGATAATCACTGACTGAAAGCGACGACCGACGGTGCGAGTGGATTGTTGGCGGTTAACGGAGGAAGATTGCAGTAAAGTCATAACATCAAGACTTAAGATGGAGCGATCGCTCTTCGCGCTGGGATTCGCCCAATCGCGCTAGTGCGATCGCAGTTCTGAAGATATCGCCGAGGATTTGTACTTAGTTTAACGTTCTTCTCCCCTCCCAGAAAATTTTCGCTTAATTTCTGAGTTTCACAAGACTTCAGAGCCAGATAGAATAGACCAAAGTCTGATTCGTGCCGTTCCTAATCCTAAATCTACAATTAATCAAATTGGGGCATCGCCTAAGCAAGAAAATTACTATGTCTCAAACTTCTTTGCCCAAACTCTCTCCTCCGGAGACATCTACCGAGTTGGATATTGAACTCCGCAAGGTTTTCAAGGTCTTTAATGGGGAAACTGCCGTGCGCGGGGTCGATTTGGATATCGCTCGCGGGGAGTTCTTTAGTATTCTCGGTCCTTCTGGCTGCGGAAAGACGACTACTTTACGCCTGATGGCTGGCTTTGATATGCCTTCGGCTGGAGAGGTATTAATTCAAGGACAGTCGATGAACAATGTCCCCCCCTATCGTCGTCCGGTGAATACGGTGTTTCAGAGTTATGCCCTGTTCAGCCACTTGACGGTGTGGGAAAATATTGCTTTTGGACTGCGAATTAAAAAGCTGTCCAGAGGGGAAATTGAAGACCGGGTAAAAGAAGCTCTGAAGTTGGTGAAAATGGAAAGTTTTGCCAATCGGTTTCCGGCACAATTGTCTGGGGGGCAACAGCAGCGAGTAGCCTTGGCGCGAGCGCTGGTAAATCGTCCGGCGGTGGTATTGCTAGATGAACCCCTGGGAGCGCTAGATTTGAAGTTGCGGAAGGAGATGCAGGTGGAGTTATCCAATTTGCATCAGGATTTGGGGTTGACTTTTGTGATGGTAACTCACGACCAGGAGGAAGCTTTAAGTCTGTCTGACCGGATTGCGGTGATGCGAGGGGGGAAAATTGAACAAATTGGTACGCCTAGCGAAATTTACGAGCGTCCCAAAACGACTTTTATTGCCGATTTTATTGGGGAAACGAATCTCTTGCGGGGGAGGGTGGAAAATGGAGACAGTGCCGGACTGCACGTAGCGGTAAGTAATGGCTTGAAATTGGCAGTCCCCCATCCAGAGAGCGGGGAAAGTTGGTCAAGGTTAGGCGAGGTGGCGGTGAGCATTCGCCCAGAAAAAATCCATCTCAGTCTCTATCCCTCGGAAAATCAATTTAATTGTTTTGAGGGTCGCCTGAAGCACGTGATGTATTTAGGCACGCACGTCCACTATGTGGTAGAGTTGCTGACTGGCGATCGCTTAACGGTACGCCAACCTAATACCGCCGATAAATTGCCAGACCCCCACACTCCGATTTATGCTAGTTGGGCGATCGCTGATTCTCTGGCGTTGAAGGAATAAAATTTTCTCTGGAGAATCGGTCAATCCCAAATTGATCGATCGGGTAGTATTCTTGCAGCATTCTGAAGATGGCGACTGATTTCAAGACATCTCGGCTCTATTCAAACCGACGCAGGTTCCTGCAAGCTTCTACCGCTGCTCTTTCTGGGTTAGCCCTCTCCAGTTGCGGTTGGACGCTGGGGCGAGTGGCCTCAACCCCCACTCAGTCGGCGAATGCGAATAAAAATCTGCTTTATATCTATACTTGGGCTGGTTATACCGACGAAGACTTGCTCAGGCGCTTTACCAATGAGACAGGCATCAAAGTAATTGCGGATGTCTTTGATTCTAACGAAGCGATGCTGGCGCGGATTCAAGCGTTGGGGGGCGGAGACTATAGCATCATTTACCCATCTGACTATATGGTGAGGAAGATGGTGGAATTGGGAATGCTCAATCAATTAGACCATTCTCTCATTAATGGTTTAGAACATTTATTTCCCCGCTTCCAAAAGCCCAGCTATGACCCGGAAAACCGACACAGCATCCCTATGACCTGGGGGACGACGGGGCTAATTTATAACACTCAGAAGGTCAAGCAAGCCCCGGAGGATTGGAATTATCTCTGGGAAAACAAAAAAGAATTGTCGGGCAGAATCACCCTGCTGAATGATGTCCGGGAAGTGATGGGGGCAACCTTGAAAATGCTCGGTTATTCCTACAATTCCACCAATCCAGCGGAAATTAAACGCGCCTACGAACAGTTAGTAGTATTGAAACCTGCGATCGCCTCTTTTACTTCCGATGCTTGGCGCAATCAAATTCTACCAGGAGATTTATCCATCGCGATGGGATTTGCCTCAGATGCCAAGCAAGTGATGGAAGAAAGCAAGGATTTACAATATGCCTTACCTCGCAGCGGTTCTTCTCTCTACATGGATACCCTGGTAATTCCCAAATCTGCCCCCAATCTGAACGCTGCCTATGCTTGGATTAATTTTATGTTGCAACCGGATGTTGCGGCGGAACTCTGCGCTCGCTTGAGTTTTGCCACTCCCAATCAGGCTGCTTTTAACCAATTACCAAGTAAAATTCGCGAAAATCCCGCTCTCTTTCCCCCAGAGTCAGCTTTGCAGAACTGCGAAGGCATTGCTCCCGTGGGGAAATTGACGCAACTTTACGAGAGCTACTGGACTAAACTAACTAGCAGCTAGAACCTAGGCTATTGACTTGAACTCAAACCATTAATCCGCCAGGGACTGAAGTCCCTGTCTCAAAGCTTAAGTCCTCTTCAGAGGACTAATAATCGTCAATTTTTTATTGATCGTGCGTAAAACCCCGTCCCCTTGTGGGCGGGGATGTAAGCGCGGTTAAACTAGGGGGTTCGACACC